>NZ_JAUIYO010000049.1:0-539 GCF_044891285.1 Bacillus lumedeiriae | reverse complement strand
AGATCCTAAGTCTGGTGCGTCTGCCAATTCCGCCACACCCGCATATGAAAATGGTGAGCCATGAAGGACTCGAACCTTCGACCCTCTGATTAAAAGTCAGATGCTCTACCAACTGAGCTAATGGCTCAAAACCAAAAATGCCGGCGAGAGGACTTGAACCCCCAACCTACTGATTACAAGTCAGTTGCTCTACCAATTGAGCTACACCGGCACAAAAATGGAGGATGACGGGCTCGAACCGCCGACCCTCTGCTTGTAAGGCAGATGCTCTCCCAGCTGAGCTAATCCTCCGTGAATGGTGACCCCTACGGGATTCGAACCCGTGTTACCGCCGTGAAAGGGCGGTGTCTTAACCGCTTGACCAAGGGGCCGGTTATGTATTGACACAAAATAAAAACCCCTATTGGGGATATGCCTGGCAGCGTCCTACTCTCACAGGGGGAAGCCCCCAACTACCATCGGCGCTGAAGAGCTTAACTTCCGTGTTCGGTATGGGAACGGGTGTGACCTCTTCGCTATCGCCACCAGACTGTATAAAG
>NZ_JAUIYO010000048.1:0-544 GCF_044891285.1 Bacillus lumedeiriae | reverse complement strand
AACTTAACCTACAAAAAAAATAAGCTACGCTTCTTTTTCTTTGCTGATAAAAATACCTAAAATGGCGATTACTCGGTTTTATTGCTTGGTTACTTTTATACGATATTATCCAGTTTTCAAAGAACAAATTGGTGGAGCCTAGCGGGATCGAACCGCTGACCTCCTGCGTGCAAAGCAGGCGCTCTCCCAGCTGAGCTAAGGCCCCTTAGTAGTAATATAAAGAGTAAGGATGGTGGGCCTGAATGGACTTGAACCATCGACCTCACGCTTATCAGGCGTGCGCTCTAACCAGCTGAGCTACAGGCCCTTACTCATTTTTAGGAATGAAAAAAAGATCAAACCTTCAAAACTGAACAAAAAACAATGCCGTTAATTCGTCTGTGAGAACATCGTTCTCTTCTGCTAGTAGGTAAGGTATACACCTTCACCGTTCACATATTCCTTAGAAAGGAGGTGATCCAGCCGCACCTTCCGATACGGCTACCTTGTTACGACTTCACCCCAATCATCTGCCCCACCTTAGGCGGCTGGCTCCCGTAAGGGT
>NZ_JAUIYO010000047.1:0-558 GCF_044891285.1 Bacillus lumedeiriae | reverse complement strand
CCCCCTGTGAGAGTAGGACGCTGCCAGGCGAAATATTAAGCATAAAATTATTCCGCAGTAGCTCAGTGGTAGAGCAATCGGCTGTTAACCGATCGGTCGCAAGTTCGAATCTTGCCTGCGGAGCCATTAAGGAGAGCTGTCCGAGCTGGCCGAAGGAGCACGATTGGAAATCGTGTAGACGGTTACCGCCGTCTCAAGGGTTCAAATCCCTTGCTCTCCGCCATTAACTTTCAGCAATTTATAAATATATTAAACGGCCCCTTGGTCAAGCGGTTAAGACACCGCCCTTTCACGGCGGTAACACGGGTTCGAATCCCGTAGGGGTCATCATATGGAGGATTAGCTCAGCTGGGAGAGCATCTGCCTTACAAGCAGAGGGTCGGCGGTTCGATCCCGTCATCCTCCACCATATTAAATCAATATTCTTATTATCGCGGGGTGGAGCAGTTCGGTAGCTCGTCGGGCTCATAACCCGAAGGTCGCAGGTTCAAATCCTGTCCCCGCAATCATGGTCCGGTAGTTCAGTTGGTTAGAATGCCTGCCTGTCACGCAGGAGGT
>NZ_JAUIYO010000046.1:0-565 GCF_044891285.1 Bacillus lumedeiriae | reverse complement strand
AAGAGGTCACACCCGTTCCCATACCGAACACGGAAGTTAAGCTCTTCAGCGCCGATGGTAGTTGGGGGCTTCCCCCTGTGAGAGTAGGACGCTGCCAGGCACATCCCCAATAGGGGTTTTTATTTTGGATCAATACATAACCGGCCCCTTGGTCAAGCGGTTAAGACACCGCCCTTTCACGGCGGTAACACGGGTTCGAATCCCGTAGGGGTCACCATTCATGGAGGATTAGCTCAGCTGGGAGAGCATCTGCCTTACAAGCAGAGGGTCGGCGGTTCGATCCCGTCATCCTCCACCATATTACATCAACATTCTTATTATCGCGGGGTGGAGCACGTCCGAATAAGCTTCTCCGAATCCGCTGCAGCGCACCGATTGAGCTTCATCTTGATTTATCTTTCCAAAATCGGGGCGGTCATTTTCTCGGACATGAAATATTTCATTTATTTATTCACAACGTCGCGGGGTGGAGCAGTTCGGTAGCTCGTCGGGCTCATAACCCGAAGGTCGCAGGTTCAAATCCTGTCCCCGCAATCATGGTCCGGTAGTTCAGTTGGTTAGAATG
>NZ_JAUIYO010000045.1:0-566 GCF_044891285.1 Bacillus lumedeiriae | reverse complement strand
ACCCTTACGGGAGCCAGCCGCCTAAGGTGGGGCAGATGATTGGGGTGAAGTCGTAACAAGGTAGCCGTATCGGAAGGTGCGGCTGGATCACCTCCTTTCTAAGGAATATGTGAACGGTGAAGGTGTACGCCTTACCTACTAGCAGAAGAGAACGATGTTCTCACAGACGAATTAACGGCATTGTTTTTTGTTCAGTTTTGAAGGATGAATTCCTTCTATATATAAGTAACACCTATTGTTCTTTGAAAACTGGATAATATCGTATAAAAGTAACCAAGCAATAAAACCGAGTAATCGCCATTTTAGGTATTTTTATCAGCAAAGAAAAAGAAGCAAGCAGTTCTAGGAAGTGACTGAGTGACTGACCGAGCGTATGTATATACGTGAGGGAAGGAATGAAGGAAGCTGACGACGAAATGTGCCGCTTATTTTACTTTGAAGGTTAAGTTAGAAAGGGCGCACGGTGGATGCCTTGGCACTAGGAGCCGAAGAAGGACGGGACTAACTCCGATATGCTCCGGGGAGCTGTAAGTAAGCATTGATCCGGAGATTTCCGAATGGGGAAA
>NZ_JAUIYO010000044.1:0-629 GCF_044891285.1 Bacillus lumedeiriae | reverse complement strand
AGGATTTGAACCTGCGACCTTCGGGTTATGAGCCCGACGAGCTACCGAACTGCTCCACCCCGCGACGTTGTGAATAAATAAATGAACTATTTCATGTCCGAGAAAATAACCGCCCCGATTTCGGAAAAATAAATCAAGATGAAGCTCAATCGGTGCGCTGAAGCGGATTCGGAGAAGCTTATTCGAACGTGCTCCACCCCGCGACAATATAATTGGGAAATGAAATGGCGGAGGAAGAGGGATTCGAACCCCCGCGCGGTTTAACCCGCCTGTCGGTTTTCAAGACCGATCCCTTCAGCCAGACTTGGGTATTCCTCCATATATAAATAGCGGCGGAGGGGATCGAACCCCCGACCTCACGGGTATGAACCGTACGCTCTAGCCAGCTGAGCTACACCGCCATAGTAAAGAAAATATTGGTGGAGCCTAGCGGGATCGAACCGCTGACCTCCTGCGTGCAAAGCAGGCGCTCTCCCAGCTGAGCTAAGGCCCCATAGTGTTACAAAATAAAAACCCCTATTGGGGATGTGCCTGGCAGCGTCCTACTCTCACAGGGGGAAGCCCCCAACTACCATCGGCGCTGAAGAGCTTAACTTCCGTGTTCGGTATGGGAACGGGTGTGACCTCTT
>NZ_JAUIYO010000043.1:0-933 GCF_044891285.1 Bacillus lumedeiriae | reverse complement strand
GGATTGAAGTCTTCTACCCAAGGAAGTCCCCATTTGTTCAGCTCTTCCATGAATGGATCCGGATCGAACTCTTCGATATTGAATACGCCCGGTTTGTTCCATTTGCCGGTCATGACCATGGCCGCACCGATCATGGCAGGAACGCCCGTCGTATAAGAGATAGCCTGAGAGCCTACTTCTCTATAGCACTCTTGGTGGTCGCCGTCATTGTAGAAATAGTAAGTCTTGTCTTGGCCGTCTTTTTTGCCTTTGAAAATGCAGCCGATGTTCGTTTTGCCCACGGTACGAGGTCCAAGGGATGCCGGATCCGGAAGCACGGCCTTCAAGAATTGAAGCGGAATAATTTGCTTTCCTTCGTATTCGATCGGCTCGATGGAAGTCATGCCTACGTTCTCAAGCGCCTTCAGGTGCATGAGGTAGCTTTGGCCGAAAGTCATGAAGAAGCGGATGCGCTTCAGTCCAGGGATATTTTGTGCAAGGGATTCGAGTTCTTCATGGTACAGCAGGTACATATCTTTTTGGCCGACTTCGGCGAAGTTGTACTCGCGCTTGATTTCCATCGGCTTTGTTTCGATCCATTGCCCGTTTTCCCAGTAGCGTCCGTTGGCGGACACTTCACGGATGTTGATTTCCGGGTTGAAGTTGGTTGCGAACGGATAGCCGTGATCGCCGCCGTTGCAATCCAGAATGTCGATATATTCGATTTCGTCAAAATAGTGCTTCAGCGCATAAGCGGAGAATACGCCGGTAACGCCCGGGTCGAACCCGCTGCCCAAAAGTGCCGTGATGCCGGCTTTTTCAAAGCGCTCGCGGTATTCCCATTGCCATTTATATTCGAATTTTGCCGTATCTTCCGGCTCGTAGTTCGCCGTATCCATGTAATGTGTTTTGGTCGCGAGGCAAGCGTCCATGATCGTCAAATCCTGGTAAGGG
>NZ_JAUIYO010000042.1:0-934 GCF_044891285.1 Bacillus lumedeiriae | reverse complement strand
CATAATCCAGCGCCTCCTTTTCACTCACCCGCGTCGCTGTCCGTCCAATCACAACACCAAGCGCGGCCCCGATCTCCAGCTCTGACACTCCTTCCGGCAGCGGAATCGGCTGACCATGGCTGCTAATGGTATTCACCGGTTTGATATAAAGGATCGGCGCTTTGGGTGCTGCCTTGTAAGGGGCTTCGTTGACTGACTCCCCTAACGCTTCCAAAGCTCCTTTGTAATTTAACAATGTTCCGTAGATCGTTCCTGATAAGGAAACATCATTTACCAAACTTTCAATGTCAGGATGCTTCCCGGCCGCCTCTAAGCTGCGATTCTCTGTATTAACTTTATCCCCCATCTCTTCAAGCAGCTCATGAAGTTTGATTTTCATTTTCTTCATATATATTTCTCCCCTCTAAACAAACGAACTTTTACTTTATAAAACAAGGGATTAAAGGCAATTGGCTGACTATCAGCCTTTTCTCCTCTAATCCCTTATCCTTTGGTTCACACAGATTCCCTTGTTACATTTACAAAACTACCTTAAATTATAAAATAAATTCAGGTTTCTTTTGTGCAAGCTTCGCTGGTTCTGTTTTTACGATTTCTCCTGTTTCGATATCAAAGAATGTAGACGTCTCATTGAACCAGCTGTCCGGTGCTTTCGCTCCCCAGAACGTTTGGCGGCGCGGATCATTTAGATCCCAGCGAATTGGTTCAAAGTCAGGATCACTCGTTAAATAATCGCCATTATACAGCTCGATACGGTGGCCGTCTGGATCTCTTAAATAGAGGAAGAAAGCGTTCGATAATCCGTGTCGGCCTGGTCCCCGCTCAATGCTGTCAGCATAGCCGAGTGAAGCGAGTACGTCACAGCAGTGGATCAGTGCTAATGGATCTGGCAGCCAGTAAGCAAAGTGGTGAAGACGAGGGCCTTCTCCGTTCA
>NZ_JAUIYO010000041.1:0-1036 GCF_044891285.1 Bacillus lumedeiriae | reverse complement strand
AATTCTTTCGTTAATTCCACTGCACGGTTCAATACTTGATCGTATACATCTTCTACGATGACCGCGCGTGAACATGCCGAACATTTTTGGCCGGAGAAGCCGAAGGCTGATTTCACGATCGATTGTGCCGCAAGTTCAAGATCTGCTTCTTTGTCCACTACGATTGTGTCTTTTCCGCCCATTTCAGCGATGACACGTTTGAGCCAGATTTGGCCTTCGTTTAATTTAGATGCACGTTCGAAAATACGCAGGCCGACATCACGGGAGCCTGTGAATGAGATGAAGCGTGTTTTCGGATGGTCAACAAGGTAGTCGCCCACTTCTGCGCCGCTTCCTGGCACGAAGTTTAACACACCTGCCGGAAGACCGGCTTCTTCCATTACTTCGACGAATTTCGCTGCCACAATTGGTGTTGTAGACGCTGGTTTTAATAAAACAGTGTTTCCGCTGACAATTGCTGCAACTGCCGTACCCGCCATGATCGCGAACGCGAAGTTCCAAGGAGAAATGACGATGCCGACACCTAAAGGAATGTAATCGTAGCGGTTGTATTCACCTGGACGGCTTTCTACAGGCATGCCATCTTTTAGTTTCAGCATTTGACGTCCGTAGTATTCAAGGAAGTCAATTCCTTCTGCTGTATCTGCATCCGCTTCATTCCATGGTTTTCCTGCTTCTTTTACCAATAGCGCAGAAAACTCATGCTTGCGGCGGCGGATAATCGCTGCCGCTTTGAATAACACGTCTGCACGGATTTGCGGATCAACTTTTTTCCAAGATTCAAACGCAGTAACAGCTGACTGCATCGCTTGTTCAGCTAGTTCACGGCTCGCTTTTGATACGCGTCCGATCACTTCTTTTTTATCAGCTGGGTTATAAGAAGTAATTTTATCTTCTGTCGTAATTTTTTCGCCGCCGATCACCAATGGGTAATCCTGGCCAAGATATCCTTCAACGAGCTGCAGCGCTTCTTCAAATGCTTGTTTATTTTCAGGTTTTGAAAAGTCAGTGAATGGTTCGTGTTTGTATGGAATCA
>NZ_JAUIYO010000040.1:0-1241 GCF_044891285.1 Bacillus lumedeiriae | reverse complement strand
ATATTATTTAGGCGATATAATTCCAATGTCACCAAATATAAAAATAAAAAAGCTTGATTTAGTATTTAAAGCCCATAGAAATATCTACAAATTATTAAAGGAAAACGACATTTTAATGGATAGAAATAAAATGCTTGAATATATAGAGCCTAATTTTAATAATAATTCAAGCATAAATTTCGATGCGTTAACTGAGTATGTGAATACTTTAATTGATGAAGAAAATTCAAGTCTAAAAACGAAATGTGAAAAAATAATAAAAAATACTGAAACAAGTTTAGATAAATTTGTAGAGGATTCCGTAACTATTGCAATTATAGAGTCTTTAGATGAACAAGAGCTGGATGAGTATATAAAAAACAATAGAAGTAGCAATTTTTATTATAGATATTATGGTGAATTTTATAAAAAATATAGAAGATATACAAGACCTATAGTAGCTATTTTAGATTTAGAAAGTGGTAATATCGATATTTTAGCAAAAGAGTTTATTAAAGAAGAATTACAAGAAGGAAATGAACATAAAATAGAAGTTAAAGAGCTAAGTAAGAATAGTCCTACAATAATAGGGTGGATTGTTGGATATATCGCAAGTTCATTTATAGGTAATGTTTTCATAAATGCTTTAGATAATAAAAGAGCAACTTTAGAAGATGAAACACCTAGAGAAGACGACGAGCCATTAAACCCTGAGGTTGTAAGATTAAGAGAAGCTATTAGGCAATTACAGGATGTCACTGTTGCTGATGAATTTAACGATAAGATAGTAAATATTGAAGATTACAAAGCTAAACGTGGGCTTAGAAGTGTTAACGAAACTATAAAAAGAAATGTTAAAGATACTTTTGAGAAAAATGAATTCTTAAATTCTAATATCGAAATAACCCCCTTAGAAGATATAGATGAAGAAAACGAGGACGAATAGGATTGTTACCTCTAGGTGTTTATGTAGTAAAAAATAATGTTGTATAAAAATAATGGGAACGTTAATCCAAGAAGGATTAACGTTCTTTGTATTGAACTTATTATACAAAAGTGCAGGTTTCTTCATTAGGTGATAACACTGAAATCACATATTTAGTACTAAGGCCTACCTTTTTTACAGAATCTTAATCTTCGGGATTGCCTTATTTTAAAAAGATGAATTTCTTGAAAGAAATTTTAATAAGGCTTAAATTAACTCTTAAGTATCTAACATATTTATCCAGATGCTATTTCTCGAACCATAACAAAAATAGTCA
>NZ_JAUIYO010000003.1:0-282517 GCF_044891285.1 Bacillus lumedeiriae | reverse complement strand
CGTCGGGCTCATAACCCGAAGGTCGCAGGTTCAAATCCTGTCCCCGCAATCATGGTCCGGTAGTTCAGTTGGTTAGAATGCCTGCCTGTCACGCAGGAGGTCGCGGGTTCGAGTCCCGTCCGGACCGCCATATTTTTTTCAGTAGACTAACCTCTACTGTTACTATATATATCTTGTGTGGCTCAGTAGCTCAGTCGGTAGAGCAATGGACTGAAAATCCATGTGTCGGCGGTTCGATTCCGTCCTGAGCCACCATTTTTATGTTCTCATTTCTCTTTTTCATTAGATATGGAGGGGTAGCGAAGTGGCTAAACGCGGCGGACTGTAAATCCGCTCCCTCAGGGTTCGGCGGTTCGAATCCGTCCCCCTCCACCATTTACTAGATAGCTATGGCGGTCGTGGCGAAGTGGTTAACGCATCGGATTGTGGCTCCGACACTCGGGGGTTCGATTCCCCTCGATCGCCCCATATATATGATTAATGGGCTATAGCCAAGCGGTAAGGCAACGGACTTTGACTCCGTCATGCGCTGGTTCGAATCCAGCTAGCCCAGCCATCCAATCTTAAAGGCAGCATAGCCAAGTGGTAAGGCAGAGGTCTGCAAAACCTTTATCACCGGTTCAAATCCGGTTGCTGCCTCCAGTTCTAGACAGGCGGGTGTAGTTTAATGGTAAAACCTCAGCCTTCCAAGCTGATGTCGTGGGTTCGATTCCCATCACCCGCTCCATTTATTTATCTAAATGGGCCTGTAGCTCAGCTGGTTAGAGCGCACGCCTGATAAGCGTGAGGTCGATGGTTCAAGTCCATTCAGGCCCACTCCATTCCGCAGTAGCTCAGTGGTAGAGCAATCGGCTGTTAACCGATCGGTCGCAAGTTCGAATCTTGCCTGCGGAGTTATTTTATTTTTATGGGGAAGTACTCAAGAGGCTGAAGAGGCGCCCCTGCTAAGGGTGTAGGTCGCGTAAGCGGCGCGAGGGTTCAAATCCCTCCTTCTCCGTTCTACATTACATCATGACATCATGCGCCTTTAGCTCAGCTGGATAGAGCATACGCCTTCTAAGCGTACGGTCAGAGGTTCGAATCCTCTAAGGCGCGTAAAAGAAATAGATGATTAGAGCTTTTTCGTTCACCGTCTACATAGACGAGCGAAGAAGCTTTTTTCTGTTTGTCCAGGGAATTGTCCGAGTGTTCAATAGGTGCAGCGTAGGAAACAGAGCAAGCGATTGCAGACATTCTAACGGTTAGTCATAGTGAAGACAATGAAGTATATGAAATGGCCTTTAAGTGTTTAGTGGATTTGAACATGAAGGAAGAATGATAAAAACAAACGTAGAAATTTTAAGAGGAGGCTGTCTCCAAACGAAATGAGACAGCCTCCTCTTTCATTCCCTTTATTCAGAGAAAGTACTACAAAGAAGGGAGGTCGTTCAGATGGTAAAAAGTTAAACAGGATCCCTAGATTAAGCTTTTATAAAACACTAAATTTTTCGTCTCGCACGTCACTAATAAACATATGACCGGGAGCATGAGTAATCATAAGTGAAGGTTTGCTTTGTAAAGCTACCGCTTGAGGGGTAACACCGCAAGCCCAAAAAACAGGAATTTCTCCTTCTTTGATTGTGACTGCATCGCCGAAATCAGGTTTTGAAATATCAGCAATTCCAATTTGACTAGGGTCACCGATATGAATAGGTGATCCATGTACTGAAGGGAAGCGGCTAGTAATTTGAATCGCGCGAATCGCATCCTCATGCGACATTGGACGCATACTCACAACAGTGGGACCTTCAAATACTCCCGCTTTTTCACAAGGAATATTTGTTTTATACATTGGGACGTTCCGGTTTTCTTCGATATGTCGAACAGGGATGCCGCTATCAAGAAGCGGTGTTTCAAAAGTAAAGCTGCAGCCTAGTAAGAAACCGACCATATCATCTTCCCAATATTCAGTAATATCTGTTGTCTCTTCTGTGAAAACCCCATCTTTGTAAATGCGATATTTAGGAATATCTTTGCGAATATCAGCTTCTTTAGCGATTTTACTCGGATGGAAAGAGCCGGGTTCTGTGACATCTAATAAAGGACACGGCTTCGGATTCCGCTGGCAGAATAGCAAGAAATCAAAGGCGTATTCTTTTTTTAGAATAACTAAATTTGCTTGGGTGAATCCTTTTGACATTCCCGCAGTTGGTTCTGTAATTTCTTGTTTACGAATGAGTTCTCTCACTTCACTTGGAGCCATATATTCATAGTTGATCATATCCTAAATCTCCTTGCGATATTATTTAAATAATAATGGTATTTGTTCAATTAGTGTCCGGATCCCTAAATATCCCATGATGAGTACGACGAATCCTCCTGAAATCGTTAACCATAGTGGATGTTTATAGTCCCCAACGATATTCTTCTTGTAAGCAGCTATTAACAGCGTTCCTAGTGCTATTGGTAAAATAAGGGCATTAAGGGCCCCGACTAATAATAAAACATTGACAGGTCGTCCAACTAAAGAAAACGTGATCGTTGACACTAAAATAAATAAGATAATAATCCAATTATGATACTTTTCAATGACTGGGCTGAATGAACGAATAAATGAAACCGATGTATAAGCGGCACCTACGACAGATGTAATGGCAGCTGCCCACATAATCACACCAAACATTCGGTAACCAATATCGCCTGCAGCAAGCTGGAACACTGAAGCTGGAGGATTGTCTGGGTCAATGGCAAGCCCTTGCGACACAACTCCGAGTACAGCTAAAAATAACGCGACACGCATGATACCTGTAACAGCGATGCCTGTTATAGAACTTTTTGTTACTTCAGGTAAGGATTCAACCCCTTTAATTCCCGCATCTAACAGACGATGCCCGCCGGCAAATGTAATGTATCCTCCGACTGTTCCGCCAACGAGTGTTACGATCGCGAATATACTAATTTTTTCAGGAACGAACGTATTAGCGATGGCTTCTCCAACAGGCGGTGATGTCACGAAGGCCACATACAACATTAAGATGATCATAACGAAACCGGCCGCTTGAGCCGCTTTGTCCATTGCTTTGCCAGCTTCTTTAAAGACGAAAATAAAGATAGCAAATGCTGCACTAATAATGGCTCCTATAATAGGATCAATTCCAAGCATAGCATTTAATCCAAGCCCTGCTCCGGCGACGTTTCCAATATTAAATGCCAGACCGCCTATTACAATAATAGCGGCTAAAAACACGCCTAATCCAGGAAGGACTTTGTTAGCGATCTCTTGACCCCGCAGTCCTGATACAGTAATGATCCGCCAAACATTTATTTGCGCAAAAACGTCTAAAAGTAATGAAATTAAAATAACAAATGCAAAACTTGCGGCTAATTGCTGAGTAAATACCGTTGTTTGAGTTAGAAATCCAGGGCCAATCGATGATGTAGCCATTAAAAAAGCGGCACCGAGCAAGACGCTCGTACTAGCCTTCTTTTTCGCTTTTACTTTTTCATGTTGTTGTTCTGCCATAAAGGTGTCTCCATTCTATTTAAATAATTGATGAAACAACAATCTTGTTATTTTCTAATGTTTCTTTAATATATTTCGCGAAAGCAAGTGCATGTTCACCGTCTCCGTGAATGCAAACGGTGTCTGCTTTTAAAGGAACTTCCGTCTGTTGTTGAGAAGTGACTTTTCCTTCTGTCACCATTTTCACCACCTGTGATACCGATTGTTCTTGGTCTGTGATTAAAGCATCAGACTGAGAACGAGAAGTTAACGTACCATCAGATTGATACGTACGGTCAGCAAACACTTCATGTGCTGTACGTAAGCCGATCTTTTCTCCCGCTTTCGTCAATTCACTTCCAGCAAGTCCAAATAAAACTAAAGACGGCGAGATGTCATAGACCGCCTGGGCAATCGCTTCAGCAAGTTTGGCATCTTTTGCGGACATATTGTACAAAGCCCCATGTGGTTTAACATGCTGCATCGTTTCATTGCATGTAGATAAGAAGCCTTGAAGAGCACCCATTTGATAAACAACCATATCATATGCTTCTTGGGGTGTAATATTCATTTCACGGCGTCCGAATCCATTTAAATCCGGCAGGCCAGGATGGGCACCAATTTTCACACCATTTTTAATGGCAAGATGAACCGTTTCCCTCATCACACTTGGATCGCCTGCGTGAAAACCACACGCAATATTCGCTGATGTGACATATTTTAATATTTCTTGTTGTTCACTAAGTTTATACCGGCCAAAACTTTCCCCTAAATCACAATTTAAATCGACTTTAAACATTCTTTTCTTCCCCTCCAATATTTACTGTACTTCCCTTCATTAAAGGTAAGCGCTTGCAAAATAATTATCCATATTGTTCCGAATTGAGGAACAATGGTTTTGAAAAGTAAATTTAGTTTATCATAAAAAAAAAAATCTGAATAGATATTATTATTTAAATTATTGAAAATGCTGAAATGAAACAATTATGAAATTTTCACACTTGTTTTTTTATTTTTGAATAATTATAATTTAAATAATCCGTTTTTAAGAACGTTAGTACCGAATTTAGAAACTAATGGAGGTGTTGAAATGAGTCATTGTTTCACCCAAGCCAACATAAAACCTTTAGGTGATTCTGCGCTGATTGTACAGCTTGGTGAAGGAATAAGCCCGGCTATTCACCAAAAAGTCCAGGCATTATCATCATTGTTGAATATGAATCCTTTTGATGGATTTGTGGAGTCTGTACCGGCTTTTAACAATATTACAATCCATTACAACCCAGTTGTCGTAATGAATAACCTGGTCAATCACCAATCACCAATCACTTCTTTTCAAGTAGTTTGTTCGCATGTGAATGAATTAATTCAACAGATGGATGAAAGTAAAAGTGTGGAAGCAAGACTAGTTGAGATTCCTGTCTTATATGGAGGGGAATATGGTCCTGATTTAGATTATGTAGCATCGTATCACAAGATATCGGCAGAAGAAGTGATCCGAATACATACACAAAGTGAATGTTTAGTGTATATGTTAGGATTTGCTCCCGGATTTCCATTCATGGGAGGAATGGATGAAAGAATTGCAACGCCTCGCAGAGAGACGCCTAGGTTAGCGATTGCACCTGGGTCAGTCGGAATAGCTGGAAAACAAACAGGGGTTTATCCATTAGAAACACCTGGAGGCTGGCAGATTATTGGGCGTACTCCATTGGAATTATTTCGTCCAGATCTTTCGCCGCCGACATTGCTGCAAGCTGGAGACAAGATTAAATTTGTTCAAATTTCTCCTGAAGAATATCACGCGTATAAGGAGAGTAAGCTATGACTGTAACAGTGCTTAATCCGGGACTGCTGACAAGTGTACAAGACTTGGGAAGATACGGTTCCCAACAGTATGGTGTTATTGTTAGTGGAGCAATGGATAAATATTCGCTAAGAGCAGCAAATTTACTAGTAGGAAATCAAGAAAATGAAGGCGCTTTAGAAATTACTTTATTTGGTACATCTCTTCAATTTGCAGAAGATAGGTTAATCGCTATAACAGGCGGCGATTTACGTGCTGAGATTGATGGTGAGAAAGCGCCAACATGGCAGCCGCTATTTGTGAGAAAAGGCTCGATATTACAATTCAAATCTCCTTTAAAAGGATGCCGGGCATATGTAGCTTTTGCCGGAGGGCTGGCTATTCCGGAAGTAATGGGAAGCAAAAGCACATACCTTCGCGCAGGAATAGGGGGATTTAAAGGCAGAGCTTTGCAAAAAGGCGATGTCATTGAATGCGGCGAAATGAATGAGTTTAGTACGTTGTTATTTGATAAATTAAGTAAGAAACATGGCGGCGTTACGTGGACAGTTAATTATGATGCACTTATCAGTTTGCAGCAAACCCAGACGATACGTGTGATAAGGGGCACCGAGTTCGATCGATTCGATGAAAAAAGTAAAAAAACACTTTTTCAAGAACCTTACACATTAACGACTCAAGCCGATCGGATGGGATACCGAATGGAAGGTCCTTCACTTTCTTTAGAAAAGGAATTTGAATTACTGTCTGAAGGTGTCACACACGGAACCATTCAAGTACCGCCAAACGGACATCCTATTATTTTAATGGCGGACCGTCAAACAACAGGCGGCTATCCAAAGATCGGTCAAATTATCTCAGCTGATTTACCAAGTATGGCGCAGCTGCAGCCAACTGCCAAAATACATTTCAAAGAAGTTTCACATGAAGAAGCAGAGATGGAATTATTAAAGAAAGAGCAAATCATCAATCAGATAAAAATAGGGATCCGCTTTAAAGGACTTTACTTATGAGAGGAAATGACACAATGAAAGTAACTGAGTTCAAAGAATTAATTGACTATATTGAGCAGTCTTCTATCGATGTACTTAAATTAGAGAACAAAGATATAAAACTATATTTTCAAAAGCAGAATGCGGTGAGTGTGGCAATAGATTTAGCAGAACAAGAAACTCAAGCAGTACAAACGGTTACAATAGATGAACCGATCATGGATGGAGAACAGCCTCCATCAACTAAAGAGGATGGCCTTCATCAAATCACGTCTCCTATGGTTGGAACCTTTTATTTACGTTCGAACCCAGATGCAGAACCTTTTGTTCAAGTAGGGTCAATAGTTGAAAAGAACCAGCCAGTTTGTGTGTTAGAAGCAATGAAGCTGTTTAATGAAGTCGTATCAGATGTTGACGGAGAAATAGTAGAAATATTAGCTGAAGATGGGAAAATTATTGAATTTGGACAACCTTTATTTATTGTAAAGGTGAGTGGATAATATGTTGAAGAAAATATTGATCGCTAACCGCGGGGAAATAGCTGTCCGAATTATCAGAGCATGCAAAGAGATGAATATTCAAACAGTGGCTATTTATTCTGAAGCAGATAAAGAGGCGCTTCATGTTAAATTAGCAGACGAAGCCTATTGTATAGGGAAAGCTCCTTCTAAAGAAAGCTATCTTAATACGGTTAATATCATAAGTATTGCAACGATCACTGGAGTGGATGGAATTCATCCCGGCTATGGGTTTCTAGCAGAAAATGCGGATTTCTCTGAATTATGCCGTGATTGCCGTATTGCATTCATCGGCCCCTCGCCGCAAGCCATTCGAAAAATGGGAATCAAGGATGTGGCCAGAGATACGATGAAAGAAGCCGGCGTGCCGATCGTACCTGGTTCAGACGGAATCATAAAAGATTATGAGGAAGGTGTAAAGATTGCAGAGAAAATAGGCTTTCCAGTGATCATTAAAGCGACAGCAGGCGGCGGCGGAAAAGGGATACGGGTGGCCTACGACCAAGAGGAATTAAAAAAAGGGATAGAGGTCACACAACAGGAAGCTGAGACGGCCTTTGGAAATCCTGGGGTGTATTTAGAAAAGTTTATCGAAGATTTTCGTCATGTAGAAATTCAAATCATGGCAGATTCGCACGGAAACGTCATACATTTAGGTGAACGTGATTGTACGATTCAACGAAGAATGCAAAAGCTCATCGAAGAAACTCCATCACCCGCTATTTCCCCCGAAACCCGGGAAAAAATGGGGGAAGCGGCTGTTCTAGCAGCAAAAGCAGTTGATTATGTGGGCGCTGGTACAGTTGAATTTATATATGATCACAAAGAAGATACATTCTATTTCATGGAGATGAACACTCGTATTCAAGTAGAACATCCGATCACAGAGATGGTTACTGGAGTCGACTTGATTAAAGAACAGATTCGAGCAGCTTCCGGCTATCCGTTACAATTGAAGCAAGAAGATGTAACGATGACGGGATGGTCGATGGAATGTAGAATTAATGCCGAAAATCCAGCCAAAAATTTCATGCCTTCACCAGGGGAAGTAAAAGAATATACGTTGCCTGGAGGCTTTGGGGTTCGAGTAGATTCTGCGGTGTATGCAGGATATAAAATACCTCCATTTTATGATTCAATGGTTGCTAAGTTAATTGTCCATGGCAGAACAAGAGAAGAAGCGATTGCGAAAATGGTCCGCGCTTTAGACGAGTTTATTGTAGAGGGCGTTTCAACAACGATCCCATTCCATAAAGCCCTTTTACAAAACGAAGTATTTTTAAGCGGAAACTTTAATACGAATTTTCTTGAAACATATAGTTTAGATATAGAAGAAAACTAAACCGAAAACATCCCCTATTTATTCCTGAGAAAACAGGTAAATAGAGGATGTTTTTTTATGCTTTAATATATCCTAATCGTTCAGAAATTTGTTGGGCCGCCCGCTTTACTTTTTCTGCAAAAATAGATATATTTTCATTTTGATAATTCGCTTCAATACCAGCAATACTAATACCGGCAACGACATCGCCTTTATGGTCGAAAATAGGAGCAGCGATCGCAGATGTATGATTCTCTAATTCAGAATGACTAATCGTGTAACCGTCTTGTTGAGCTTGTCTAATCGTTTGATATAAACATTCTTTATCAGTGATCGTTCCCGTCGCAAAAGGTTTTAGGTCAACCGATTCAATATAGTGATCAATTTCCATACTTGGTAAAAAAGATAAAATGATTCGAGAACAAGCCCCAGCGTATAAAGGACTTCTTCTGCCGATGGCTGTATATAAGCGGACTTTTTGGTTTGTATCGATTTTTTCAATATATATAGCTTCATTGCCTTGTTTAACAATCAAATTAATGGCTTCATCTACATCATTATGCAGCTCTTGCATAATGGGGAGGGCGATTTGCCGAATATCAAGTCTTAAAGAAACGAGATGACCGAAATTAAGAAATAGTAGTCCTAATCGATATTTTGAATCTGTTCCTTTTTCTAAGAATCCCATTTCCTCCAAAGATGTTAACATACGATAGACGGAAGTTTTCGGAATGCCCGATAACTCAATAATTTCTTGGAATGTTAATTGTGCATGATCTATAAATAAATTTAAAATATCCATGGAACGGACAACTGTTTTATTTTTACTATACATGACTGATCTCCTTTATGTAGACATTATACTTTGCCTATTTGAGAATTTAAAATGGGGCCACTACCAAACTATCTACATAGGAAGTGGGAAAACGAATGATCAATACGGCTTAATCTTATCATATCAAATTTTTAAAAGAGGTAGAAGGTGAGAGAAAACTTAGATGAATGGCCGCTCCTTATTACTGAATATGTAAATCCTATTTAATGTTTCAATCTCTGAATGATCCCCATTCTTAGCAGCATTAAAAAAGTATGCGAAACTTCTTGTTAAAGAAGTAGAGAAATGGAAGGAGAAAGCGAATTTAGTGTTCCGCCCGCATCAGCAAGTCCCTATCCTTTTTCCACACCTTTATCCTTTTCAAGAATACGATGAACTAAAATGAAAAAGGGATGAAGAACGATGCCGATTGCGTTACCAGTGAATATTGAAACGGTTAAAATCAGCGGCGGGCCGAATAAAACCGTCTTTTATCCTAGGGTAACCGGTATGGAAAATCAGAGGCTGGAAAGAGCAATGAACGAGACGATTGCTTATCAAACACAGCAGCTCATCAAGCAGCAAGTGGGGAATATGCCGACGACAGTGACGGAAATGATTGGATCGTATGAAATCAAAAATAACCAGCGCCAGGTTTTGAGTCTGTCACTCTCTAATTATACGTATCACTTCCATGCCGCCCACGGGATGACGTATATAAAGTCGTTGACGTTTGATCTGAAGCAAGGGAAGCTATGTCAACTGAAAGATTTATTTAAACCGGGAAGTGACTATGTGAAAAGACTTTCTGACTTGATCCGTGTGCAGATCAAACAGCGGGATATTCCGCTCCTGGACGGTTTCACAGCCATTCAGCCGAATCAAGACTTTTACATTGCTGACAAAGCGCTCGTGATCTACTTTCAGCTGTACGAAATCACTCCTTATGTTGTCGGCTTACCGATGTTTCCGATCTCTGTCTTTGATTTACAGGATATTATCGACGAGAATGGCCCGCTTGGACGGATGGCCGTGAATAACTAGCTAATCATAAAGGGAATCAGCGACAAACACCTATCAGGAAGAAGGAGTTCGAAAAAACAGCGAATTCCTTCATTTTTTTTTGATTGGTTAATATATTATCTGTAAGTGTATGAAATTTTCCCTTCTTATCTAGACGTTTATCCCGCATTAACTGGCAGTAAGATCCCCAGCTCAGGGGTGTAGATTGTTTCTAAGAAGCATAGGTGGAGGATCAACTGCCAGTAAACGCCCGATCCATTCAACTAACCATCAGTGGGGAGGAAGAAAACCCCCCACTGATGGAAGTTTCATGTTATCACATTTATTCTGTTTCTTCATACTGTAACTAGTAGTAATCGCTTTTCAAAAGGGATGGGATCAATGCCAGCAATCGTAGGAGCGGTAAAGGTAATTAGTATAGGGAACAGCAGCATTTTCAATATCGGTGACGTGTATACGATTTCTCCATCCAGCACAGCCAAAACCTTTGCTGGAGCGGGTTCTTTTAATACAGGGGATGGAATGCGCGTAAGAAATGAATATAGTTCCACGAATACGTATGACACAGACGGGGCCGATTCAAACATTGAGACGGTGATTTAAACATGTTTGACAAAGGAGGAGATCGCATGAATGTTCATATTCATCAAAGCATCGTGATCCACAACTTAAAAATTGATGCGATTTCCAACTCTTCCTTTTTGCAAATCGGCAGTGCCGGCATGATTAAAGCGTTGTCCAATCTTTATAATACGGGGGGATTTACTGAACCGGCTCCAGAAGCGAGGGAGCCGGCACCGCGCCCTTTTTTTGTTCCGCTTACTCCACCGGCTCGTACTTAATCATCGTAACGAACATTTTTTATAATCTAGCTGTAAGGGGGAGATTTTATGTATTTTGATTATTCTCATATGATACATAATCTCCAAAAAATATATGAGCAAATGGAATTTCAGAGGAGCAAAATCACTCAGCTGGAAGCGGATGTAGAAAAGCTTCGGCAGGAAGTTCAATCGTTAAAAAAAAACCAGTGGTCCAAGATTGAAAGAATTGAATATAAATTTGATCAATTAAAAGTGGAAAGGCTGGAAGGTACGTTAAATATCGGCATCACGCCTCACAGCGGGGATGGGACGATTGAAGATTTTTCCGTTGATCAAAACGAAGTAACCGTTCCGTCCATGAACCCGCAGCAGCGGCTAATGTTATTTGGAAACATTCAGCGGCAAGTTCATGAGTATTTAAATGGGGATTGTTATCCAGCTCTGAGGGAGATTGAGCAGAAGAAAAATCAGCTGTTAGATGCCGATTACCGGAAATATATTATTGACGATATTAGAAAGCAGATTGATTCACGTGTTCATTATTATCTCAACCAAATGAACATGAGTCATATGGAGAAAGAACAGCTGGCAGAGGTGGAAGAAAGAACGGTCCGTAGAGTAAAGGAAGATATTCATAAGACATATGATGAATTTATTGCTCAGCTGCCGAAGGAGGGAGGATTTCTGAAATGAACTTCACGGTCGTTAATGAAAATATTTGTGTCAATCATATAGAGATTGGAGGAGTGTCGAGTTCCTCCGTTACTTTAGTTGGCGATACGGATTCGATTACGCTGTCATCTGTTTTTGATACACCGCTTGAGTCTTTAATGATCGGACCTTTTGTTCCTCTTTCTTCTGGGTAGAGGAGGTGTTCCATTGTTTAAGAGAACATCCGTCGTTAAACATATTCGCGTGGTCACCGTATCTGACAGCTCGGTTGTAGAAATTGGTGACTCTGCTGCTATGAAACTAGGGAATCGTGTGTTAGCTGTCCAACGTCAAACAGAGCTCTTTTACGGAAATGAAGGGAATTTTGAAGATTATCCGATTTTTTCAAAAGCGATTCCGGTTCTAAAAACAGATGAGAACCTTGCTTTTACAAGATACAATCTTTCTCCTTTCATCCGTGTAGGACATATTAATATCATTGGGGTCGCTTCATCCAGTGTGCTGCACATCGGATCAACGGGAATGATTCATGCGGATTCGAGAATCAAACATATTCGACAATTGTTACATGAATAAAAGCATGTTCTTCATTGTGATCGTAAGGAGAACTATGCACTGAAAAGGGTGTTCTTATGCCTTCAATTATTAGCGGGCCGTTTAAGGTGAATTCCAATGGCGGAGTGATGAACTTCGGGGATGCTTTGAATATTTCTCCAAAAAGTACATCTAAGAGTGTAGCGGGTTCAGGCGGGGGGAATACAGGGGATTTTATCATTACGAATAATGGAATCAGTGTAAGCAACGTGGCGGACCCTGATGCGGTCGATCAAAACCAAGCCGGAAATGTGTGATGACACATTGAGAAAAAGTGGTGAATATCCGTGGATCATTACTTTAATGGATGGGATTCTTTCTTTAAAAAGTTTTTTGAAGGGGAAATGGAAGGGAAACTCAATCATTATTTTAAAGGAGCAGAACATCAGCTGCGCGTGAATTTATACGAATCCAAAGATGAGCTTATGTGTTTGTTTCTTCTCCCAGGAGTCAAAAAAGTAGAGGATATTCATTTGAATGTGCACGAAAGGACATTGGAAGTCAGCTGTGACATCCGCCTCGAGCATAGCGGATTTCGTATCGTTCAAGAAGAATTTAACGAAGGGATATTCAGGCGGATGATTAATTTGCCATTTTCCGTACGAACAGATCGGATTGATGCTTCCTATAAAAGGGGGCTGCTCGCCGTTCACTTATTCCGCCTTATCCCGCGCAGCGACAGCCAAAGCATTTTAATTAAGGATGGCGAATAAAGCTATAGTAATGGCCTGGTGATCCGTTTCTCACTGAATCACCAGGCCATCTTTGTGGGGGGAAGGGGGAAATAAAAAAGAGAAAGCGGGAATGGCCAATCGGTATCGATTGATGAGTCAGTTATGTACAAAACTAGGCAGCTCATTCACAAGCAAACAGGCGGACGGATACCGCTTGTTCTGTTATTTCTGTGCCAGCGCACGTGTGGAGGGGACAGAGGGGAATGGCAGGTAATAGCTTCTTCTTTGGATTTTTCATAGAATCCTGCTGCGCACCTTTGTATCCATATGAATCCGCATTGTTTCATAAGAAAATAAACCTATCAAAGCTCGGCTTCATGATAAAATCTTTGATGCCTCATTTCAAGGGCTCAAATTTTCAGCTGGCGTATGAAGACAAGGCTAGTAACTGATATTTGTTAATCAATATATCTAGTTCTTCGCTATATTTAATTGTTTCATCATTAGTCAGACCTTTAGATAATCCAGCAGAAATCATTAAATGCCGGACAGTATTAATTTGGTCCATTAATTCATTAACTGTTTCATTGTTCATCATTCTCATCTTCTCCTAATCTAATAGTACAGTTTTGAGAATATTCGTGTTATTTAACATTATATGACTCCTAGGTCATACAGAAAAGGGGTTCGACAAAAGTTCTAGAAAAACTCCATTTTATTTAATAGGCGGGAGTCAAGAAATGTTCAGGAGATGACAAAACAAAGGGCTGCCATACAGTCAGGAGAGACCGGCTGTATGGCAGCCCTTTGTTTTTGCGGTCAACATTCATTGGTTTTCCGTCGATCGTGCGGCAGATGCGGTCGACTATGTCGGAAATACGGTCGAGATTCAGCGATATACGGTCGCCCAGCCCTTATCTCCTAAAGAAGTTCTCTGTATAGTAAGGCTGGAATTTCTCATTAAAGGCAACACCCACACCTAGAAAGCGATATTCTGGTCGAAGGATGTTTTCCCGGTGTCCGAGGGAGTTCATGAGTCCTTCGTGTGCAAAGATGCTGTTAAATTGTCCATAGGCAAGGTTTTCTCCAGCTGCCGTGTAGAAAATGTGATCCTTATCCATTCGGTCAAATGGAGACTGTCCCTGCAGGTTCGTATGGGAAAAGTAATGATGCGCAGCCATATCTATACTATGTTTTTTTGCCGTTTCTTTCACTTCATCGTCCCATGTCAAAATCGGGAGGCGGTGATTCACGCGGGCTGCGTTCGTCAAGTCAAACAGTTGGTACGCAAAGCCTTCTTCTAGCTGCTTGCTTCCTTCTGTGTAAACGTCATTCTTTTTCTGTTCCAAATGTTTGCTGATAATCTGAATGGCCGTTACTGTATTGTTCTCATGCTTGTCGTAAAAAACCGTTACGTAGCTGTCATCCATATCGAATACGTCGTAGTCACGATCTTTTTCAAATTGAAGAAAGACGAGCCCTTTGCGCATGCCACTTAACGGCGTTCCTAATGATTGAAGAACGGTGTCCTTTGGAGTTCCCAGCTTAATCCCGCTTACGGACGCAATTAAATCTTGATTGGTATAAAGCCCCTCTACTTTATTTTCTTCATCATAGATGACCATCATGAAGTTTTGATAGTCTTTGTGATAGGTGTGCCATTCGGTTCCATACTCGTTATAAGACGAGCGTTTCGGAGGCCCGACCAGCTGCTCTACTTTTTCCTTACTATCCAGCAGTTCAATGTTGTGGACTGAGAAAGCTTGTTTCGCCGGCTTTTCTAAATGAGGCTTCTCCACGGGTGTCGTTTCCGATTGTTGTTGTGAAAGGGCAGTGACGGTATCATCTACTTCCATGATCAGCTGGTAAAAGCTCTGATAAAGAGTGTCCAATGCTGTTGCAACCGCTGGATCTTCTTTGAGAGCCAGGATATCCTCTTTAATATTCTCCAATGAAGGGAGAGTGTCTGTTTTTCCGAGCTGTTTTTCAATAAAAGGCCAAGAGACAAATAAAAGGAATAAAAGCAGTAAAGTGACAAATAGCCTCCTCAATGTGATGCCTTCCTTTCTAAATGAATGCGAGGTACGTCTGTACCTTTCTTAATTATAAGTTTTAACCATTACGATTCATATTAAAAGGCGTTTGCCTATTTATGGTGCCCGTGAAGCCAATTTCCATTAGGCAGACAGGCGCTTTTTACTTTTACAAAATCTGCTACTTTCGTTCTATTCTTTCATTAATATAGTTAAACTCTTCCTAATCTAACCGATATAATGAGAAGAGAGAGTCACCATGATACAGGGACTTACGGTGAATAAAGAAATATAGGAGTTGGATATAAATGGTTCGAATTGGCGGATTGGCAAGCGGAATGGATATTGATTCGCTTGTAAGTGACTTAATGAAAGCAGAACGAATGCCTTTAGATAAATTGAAGCAAAAGAAACAAGTACTCGAATGGCAGCGGGATGATTTCCGTTCCATGAATACACTATTGTTAGATTTCCGTTCCGAATTAACACAGATGAAACTGACGACTAAATACCGGGCGAGAACGACATCATCCACAAACGCAGAACGAGTGACAGCCACAGCAAGCAGTGCGGCTGGGCAGGGGTCTTATTCGATTAGTAAGGTGGAGCAGCTGGCGAGCTCAGAAAGAGTTTTAAATAGTGGTAAAATTAATCTTGATTCCAGTCGGGGCCTGTACGAACAGATGACGAGCGAAACAGAAATAGGCCTATGGAAGCAGGGAGCTGTTGAAACGAAATCATTTGTGGCAGATGGAACTAAGGCTACATTTGACCTTGAAATACCAGGAGATAAGTTTTTGGATGCTTCATCATGGAGCGTAAAAGTGAATGGCAAAGGTTATAAGGTGCTTACTGACCCAACTGAATGGGGAAATCTTGATGAGACAGACAATAGCCATGTATTTATAGATGGTACTGGAAATGTTCAATTTAAACAAAATGTAGCTAAGGATAGTAATGTTCGTATCGACTATATCGCTGAGACTAAAACGGATACGATAACGTTGGCTCACGATTCGAAATCTATTCAGCTTTCGAAAGGTTCGATCAATGCAATAAATTCTTTTGTTCTTAAGGTAGATGGTGCTCAGACAAAGGAATATGATGTAGATAATGATGGAAATGTATTTAAAAAAGGTAGTACAGATCCTAATGATAAAGTAGGGACTTTGGATAGGAAGACTGGGAAAATTGAATTCATTGATGGAAAAATGGATTTGCCTCCAAAGACAGAGACGGGAACAACAGGGCCAAAGTATACGGTGGAGATTAATTATAATCAAAACTATACAACTTTTAGTTTAGACACCGCCACTTCTAAGGGTGCAATGCATGAAACTTTTATTGTACAGGGGAATGAATCGCTTAATCAATTGAGCAGTCGGGTGAACAGTTCCAATGTCGGTATCAACATGTTTTATGACCAGCAGTCTGGACAGATGACATTGAATCGAACGGAAACAGGCAAATTTGCGAAAACAGGAAATGATATCACGGCCAAAGGTGACTTCATGGAGAAGCTATTAAAATTTGATGAGACTGCAGTGGTGACAGCAGGAACAAATGCTGATTTTACTATAAATGGTATTAAAACTAATCGAAGTTCCAACACTTTCGAAATGAACGGTGTCACATTTACATTAAAGCAGAAATTTGAAGATAACCAGCCTGTTAGTATCTCCATTAACAATGACAGCAACCAGGTGTTTGAAAACATTAAGGAATTCGTCAACAAATATAATGAATTGATCGATAAGATTCAAAAGAAGACGAGTGAAGAGAGATACCGCGGTTATACGCCGCTGACGGATGATCAGCGGGAGCAGCTGTCTGATAAGCAGCAGGAGCAGTGGGAGGAGAAAGCGAAGAGCGGTTTATTGCGCCGCGATCCGCTGTTGGCGAGTGTTTTAACGAACATGCGTATGAGTTTTTCTCAGCCTGTTATGAATGACAAAGTATCGAGTGTCTTTAATCAGATGGCTAAGCTTGGGATCACAACGACGGGCAACTATTTGGAAGGCGGAAAACTGGAAATTAATGAAGCTAAGCTTCGTAAAGCAATTGAAGAAGATCCGGAATCGGTCGAGAACTTCTTCCGCGGTGATGGAACAACAGAGGGACAAAAAGGAATCGTTCAGCGTTTATACGATACCGTGAATGGTACGATGGACAAGCTGAAAGAAAAAGCAGGAAACTCTTTCTCCACGCTTAAACAATTTGCCATCGGCCGCACACTAGAAGGCTTGAACACTAGAATAGACGGTTTCGAAGGCCGCCTCAAGCAAGTGGAAGACCGTTACTGGCGTCAATTTACCGCGATGGAAAAAGCGATTCAGCGTTCTAATGAACAGTCGATGTTCTTGATGAATCAGTTTGGTGGTTAAGGATAAGGTTTAAAAACAGGCTATGTTAATGATGATTGATTGTGCTGATTTATTGATTGGAGCGGAAATCAACAGGCATGTTTAACAACGCCAGAAGGCATATACAACTAGAAGGTTTGAACAGAAATGAAATTAGGTGAATCTATTGGAAAAAGTACGATTAACAGAAGAACAGTTCGTCTTTGTTGGGCAGTATGTTGAATTAGTAGCAACGATAAAGGATGGATTCCAGTACGTCATGGAAAGCTTTGAGGATTACAGCAAAACAGAAGGCGATCAAGTGTTGTCCGATATTTTGTCAGCCTTGCCTCAAGTGACGAGCGGGAATGGGATTTTACAAAAAATCTTTCCGCTCGACGTAGGGAACAAAATAGAAAAGTTCGATATCGTAGTAGAACAATTTTTTCTGCTCGATGGCTTTTTTAATGATCGGCAGAGAAAAGAAGAAATCGTAAAGGAATCGATTTATCCGGCTTTTAACAAGTGGGTTGGAGAGGTTGAACAGGAGCTATTGCCTTATATCAGATCTTAAATAGAAAGTGCTGTCCGAAAGTAAGTGAGTCACTCACTTTCGGGCAGCACTTTTTGTTATCTATATGGGATTGTATGTAAAATTTATACATTATGTGGATGTTATACTCATTAGTCAGTCTAAAGTCTTAAATGTAAATGAAAAATTCTAAATATTTTGTACAAATTCATGACTATCTGCCGATACATATATGTGTAGAAAACATATTCGGAAAGGAAGTCATGCAAAAGTATCATTCCATATGAAATATTTGGAGCATTTTTCACGAACAAAAAACAGATAAGGGGAACGTCGCATGAAACACATGTTTTTGTCGCTTAGAAGTAAGTTAATGGTTTTGTGTTTGTGTTTATTAGTGATAACGGCCACAGTGATTGGGGCAGGGGCTTATCAAATAGCAAAAAACCAGCTGGATGAGTCGGGAAAAGAGCAGTTGAAAAACAGTACAAAGATGGTTATTGGCATGATCAATCTGTTGAATGCCGAAGTCGAAGCGGGGAATATGACACTGGAAGAAGCTCAGGAAAAGCTGCGTCAGGAATTATTAAGCGAAAAGAATTCCGATGGGAAGCGAACAATGAAAGAACAATATAGAGTGAAAGAAACGGGGGACATCTGGGCGATTACTGAGGATCAGATAACAGTAATGGATCACTCAAGTGAGGGGGCAGACATTACTGATCTGAAGACGGAAGACGGAATTATGCTGGGCAAGGTATTGGTAGAAGCAGGTCAAAAGGGTGAGTACGTTACGTACAAATGGATGAATCCTAATACGAACAAAGTAGAAACGAAAATCTCCTATGCTGAAAAGGACCCGCATTGGGGATGGATCGTTGGTTCGGGAGCCTATTCGTCCGAGTTTAATAGCGGCGCTGCGAACATATTAGTGCTAGTTTCTATCATTTCCGCCATCGCTATAGCCATCGGTGTGATCGTGATCAGTTATTTTTCCAAACGGTTAACGAAGCCGATTTTGCTGATCAGTGAGGAATTGAAAAGAGCGGCCGACGGGGATTTTTCTGGTAAACCTGTGGACATTCGTACAAAA
This sequence comes from Bacillus lumedeiriae, assembly GCF_044891285.1. NCBI lineage: Bacteria > Bacillati > Bacillota > Bacilli > Caryophanales > Bacillaceae > Bacillus > Bacillus lumedeiriae. The sequence goes on along the minus strand of NZ_JAUIYO010000003.1, from coordinate 263,797 downwards.
GATGAAGTAGGCGGATTAACGAAAGATTTTAATCATATGAAAGAAAATATTAAAACACTGATCAGTCAAGTGAATCAATCGACGGAGCAATTAGCTGCTTCTTCGGAACAATTAACAGCCAGTGCGGAACAAACGAGTAGAGCCACTGAGGAAATTACCGAATCTGTTCAAGAGGTAGCAGATGGTGCAGAAGGCAATACGAATCATTTACAAGAAAGTGCTCATTCTTTAGGGGAAGTGGCAATGGGTATCCAAAACATTGCAGCCAGTTCTCATGCGATTGCTGCAACAGAGGAAAAGGCAACCCGACAAGCTAAACATGGTGAAGAGCTTGTGGAAGAAACGGTTCAACAGATCAACATTATTGAACACTCGGTCAATGAAAGTCATGATGTACTTTTACTGCTTGATCAAAGGTCAAATGAAATCGGTGAAATTTCTAAAGTGATTACAGCGATTGCTGATCAAACCAATTTATTAGCGTTAAACGCAGCAATTGAAGCGGCAAGGGCGGGGGAACACGGAAAAGGATTTGCGGTAGTAGCGGATGAGGTAAGAAAACTGGCGGAGCAATCGCAGCAGTCCTCTACACAAATTTCTGAACTCATTCAGGAAATCCAAGCCGACATGCTTCGTTCCACTCACTCTATGAACCAAGTGAAGAAAGAAGTACAGGCAGGACTAGTGATTGTTGGAAAAACAAAAGAGGATTTTCAAGAAATCATGAATTCTCTTCAAGAAATGGGTACACAAGTCAATGAAATGGCAGCAACGGCGGAACAAATATCTGTTGGGACCCAGGAAGTGTCCGCCACTGTTACGAACATTACGTATACTTCAAAAAATACGTTGATGTATACTCAAAATGTCGCAGCCGCTGCCGAAGAACAGCTCGCTTCAATGGAAGAAATTACAGCGTCAGCAAGCTCATTATCGGTGCTTGCCATGGAATTACAGGACCAAGTGAACCGATTTAAGCTGTAGACTAGTGTTCGGTGATAAGGTTCTAAATAGAAAGTGCTGCTTAATAGTGAGTGAATGGCTTACTTTTAGGCAGCGCTTTTTTATTGCCTTCCTTGTATTACGGTATAAGTTTTCAATGATCACCTTTGAACTTTGTTGGATTTAATTAGGAGTATCATATAAGTGAAGGTGGTACATTAAAGATAAACAGCTTAGTGCTCGAGAAGCCCAGCGGACACGGTGGATTCGATTATAATGGTCTCTAGAAAAAATTAATTCATGAGCTGTTTAAAGAGTTTGTGTTGTTTTTTGTGCCTGACTTGTATATAGAAGAAGGATGCCGCATGGGACATCCTTCTTGTAAATTCCCTTATTCATAACGAAGGGCATCGATCGGTTTCATCTTCGCTGCTTTCAGCGATGGAATCAGTCCGAAGATGATGCCGACTGCCATGGAGAAAAGCACGGAGCCGACAATGGCTGGAACGGGTATAGCAAAGGGGAGATGGGCGAAGTGAGCGATGGCTTTGGCCCCTCCTAATCCAGTTAAAATGCCGATGATGCCTCCTAAACTCGTCAAAACGGCCGATTCGGTTAAAAACTGCGCCAAAATGACCCAGCGTTTCGCACCCAGCGCTTTTTTAATGCCAATTTCACGTGTTCGTTCGGTGACGGATACGAGCATAATGTTCATGACGCCGATGCCCCCTACTAATAAGGAAATACTGGCAATGCCGCCTAATAGTAAGGAGAATGCGCGGTTGAACTCGTCCAAATCAGCCATAATTTCATTAAGATTCGGAATGCTGTAATGCCAAGTCGAATCGGCAGGGATGTCTTCATTCAGCACAGAAGCCACCGCTTGCCCGGCCGCTTCTAAATCATCAGAGTGTTCTGTCTGCACGATGATTTGCGGCATGTCGTTAAAGCTTCCAAGATGGGGCCAGGCCGCTGTTGGAATGAGCATTTTCCCTTGTTCATAGTCCATAGCAAACATGTTCTTTTCTTTGTTTTTCTCTTCTTGGTAAACACCGACGACACGAAAGGGGACGGCATTTACTTCAATGATTTTATTCACTGCTTCTCCATCGGGAAATAAGTTATTTTTTGTTGTTTCATTGATCATTGTTACTTGGTGACCGCGATTGTATTCAGTCGGAGTCACTTTTCTTCCTTCTATCATACGGATAGGGAAGGAGGCAAGATAACGGTCATCCACTGCATAAATGTCTGTATCAGAGAAATGGTTTAAATGGAACACTTGCGCGTAACTTTGATAAAAGACAGCGACGTTTTTCACTAAGTCTAAAGAGGCTGCTTCTTGCAGGCGCTCTTTCGTGATGGGCGGCAGTGCATTAGGAGGAGGCTCTTCTTGAACGTCTCCAATGTATTCTCCCATCATGCCGGGATTCATATCTGATTGAAACATGACAGTGATCGAGTTGTTTCCCGTGCCGATCATTTCGGATTTTAAGCTTTCTTTCTGCCCTTCGATCATCGATACGATCGCAATAATCGAGGCGATGCCGATAATGACACCCAGCATCGTCAAAATCGAACGCATTTTGTGAGCGTAAATAGATTGAAAGGAAAGTTTAATGTTATCAAACATGGATCATTCTCCTTTCATCCTGTAGAATCCGGCCATCGCGGAGGAGAATGGTTCGGTTCGTGTATTCCGCGATTTCCTGTTCATGGGTGATGAGAACGACGGTGACTCCTTCTTCATTCAGCTTCGTAAAGATGTCCATGACTTGTGCACTCGATTTGGAATCGAGCGCGCCGGTCGGTTCATCGGCCAGGACGAATTTTGGGTGATTGACGATCGCTCTCGCAATAGCGACCCGCTGTTTCTGGCCGCCTGACAATTCGGTCGGTTTAAAATGAAGGCGTTCCTCTAAACCGACTTTCGTTAACGCGTCGATGGCCCGCTCTTTTCGTTCTTTCTTATCAACTTTCGCATAAATAAGCGGCAATTCTACGTTCTCAAGGGCAGAGGAGCGGGGCAGCAAGTTAAAGCTTTGAAACACAAATCCAATGTATTTGTTGCGGATCGCTGCGAGCCTGTTTTCTTTGCCTGATAGCATATTCATTCCATCGAGTGTGTATTCTCCCGAAGAAGGTGTGTCTAAACAGCCGATAATATTCATCAGTGTGGATTTCCCTGAACCGGAAGGACCCATAATCGATACGTATTCCCCGCGTTCAATCGTAAGGTGAATATCATGCAGGATCGGAATTTCTTCTTTTCCTTGTTTATATGATTTATAAAGGTTCTTCAGTTGCAGCATCCGTTGTAACCTTCTTTCCCTCTTTTAGTGAATCATCTGGGAACACAACATAATCATCGAGGGTTAGACCTTTCCTAACAACGATCATCATTCCGTCTTCCATTTCAGCTCCCAATTCTACTTCCTGCTTTGTGAGGGCACCGTCTTTTACTTTCCAAACCGAAGCTTTTTTACCGTCTTGCATAATCATGTCCGTTGGAAGTACGATCTCTTGTGATTCAGCAGCTTCACCTGCTAATTCAATGAAAACGTGATAACCGAAGTCCAATCCATCATGATTGTCTAGCTGTACTTTAAATGGATAATTAGAGGCAGTTGGGTTGGATGGGTCTTCATAATCCATAAACGATTCGCCGTCACTTTCTTCTGAAGGGAGTTTTCCAATTTCTGCAATCTTCCCAGACCATTGCTGTTCAGGGTTTTTACGGCTGACTACACGGACGGCTTGGCCGATTTGTAATTCGTCTTTTACTAGCTCGTTTACCGTTCCTTTCACGTAAACAGCATCTGTGTTGACAATTTCCATAAATGAGCTGCTGTTTGCTCCCCCATTTTCTTGATCTGTCTGTTGTTGTTCCGTATCAATTTTTTGAATGATCCCATTCACCTTGGCTGTGACGATATGATTATTGATCTTTTTCTTTAACTCTTCATAATCCATTTTTACTTTTTGTGCTTCCAAGTTGGCCATTTTCAGATCTACTTCCGCTTGCTTCAGCTGCTGTTGAAGTTCGTTTTTCTCCTCCGCCGCCGCGTTTTTCAGCTGTTTGCGGTATGTGCTGATTTCTTCCTTTTTTTGATTGACTGTGATATTGGACATTTCTACATCAATAGCTTTTTCTTTCACTTGCATTTGTCCTTCTTGGTTGTTGTAAGAAAAGAGTTTAGCTCCGCTTTGGACTTCATCGCCTTCGCTCACAAATACTTCATCTACTTTTCCGCGTTCCGGCTCTAGCATAATCTTTTGCTTTTCTTTCGGCTCTACCACACCGGCGAACAGTTGGCCATTGCCATTCACGCCGCCGCTCAATTCACTTACTTGAATGGGAAACGGCTCGATCGCTTCCATGGCTTCACCTGATCCCTTTTTTAAAAAAACATAGCTTCCAATACTCAAGACGACTGCTGCTAAGACAGCCGTAGTAATGATCCATTTTTTCTTCCCCATTATTTTTCCTCCTAAAGTAAAACATCGTGCTAGTTTCCTAGATGATGTTATCGAAAAAAAGGTAACATTATGAATTTTATCATGTTACTGGAAGTTAATAAACAAATTCATGTCAAATATTTCATTAATTTTACATGTAGATTAAATTATGTAATAGAGTGAAAGAGATAAATAGCAAGATAGAAAAATAAGTATTGTTGGTTAGAGCGAGAGGTGAGAGACTCTTTGAGAAAGCCAACACTTGAAGAGGAAATCAACAGGACGTTAACAAAGCCAAAGTATTAAAGTGAAAAACATCTACTTTCTGTGTCTATGCCTTTTATTGAAGATAGAAAGTTTAGAATATTTGAATAAAATTAAAGGAATATATACAGATTTATTCCGATATGCCGATATATAAGAAAAGAAAGCTTGAAAAAGGAGGGCTGAAAAAATACAGCCCATCTACCAGGTAGTAAGGAAAATGAGAATAAGGAGAAAATGGAATGAAGAATGTGTTTTTGTCGCTTAGAAGTAAGTTCATTATTTTATGCCTATTGTTATTAGTGATTCCAGCTTTAGTGATCGGCACAGGAGCCTGCCAAGTATCAAAAAAGCAGTTAGATGAGTCTGGAAAAGAACAGTTAGAAAACAGTGTGAAAATGGTTATTGGGATGATTAATCTTTTGAATGCTGAAGTAGAAGCGGGACACATGACCCTGGAAGAAGCGCAGGAGAGTCTTCGCAGGGAGTTATTAGGTAAAAAAGATTCCGAGAATCAACGTACGATAAAAAATGAGTATACGGTGAAAGACAGCGGGTATATTTGGGCGATTGATGAAGAGGCTGTTACGGTGATGCACCCTACAAATGAAGGGCAGGATTTTCCTGATATTAAGACGGAAGATGGTGCGATGGCAGCAGATGAATTAGTGAAAACGAGCAAAAAGGGCGGATACGTGTCGTACCAATGGGAAAATCCCGCCACTGATAAAGTAGAAACGAAGATTTCTTATGCTGAAGTAGATCCGCATTGGGGATGGGTTATCGGATCAGGTGCTTACTTATCAGAGTTTAATAGCGGCGCTTCCGAGATACTAACGCTAGTTTTCGTGATCTCTGCCATTTCAGTCATAAGTGGTATTGTGATTGTCAGTTATTTTTCAAAGCGTTTAACGAAGCCGATTATGCTGATTAGTGAGGAATTAAACCGATCAGCCCAAGGGGATTTTTCCGGTACACCAGTGAAGGTTAGGACAAAAGATGAAGTGGGCCGGCTCGCCAATGACTTTAATTATATGAAAGAACATGTAAAAGTGCTGATCAGTCAAGTTCATCAATCGACTGAGCAGTTAGCCGCTTCTGCCGAACAATTAACGGCAAGTGCAGAACAAACGGGGAAAGCAACGGAAGAAATTACTGGATCTGTTCAAGAGGTAGCAAATGGAGCAGAGGGCAGCACAAATAATTTAGAAGAAAGCTCTCATTCTTTAGAGGAAATTGCATGCAGTCTTCAAAGCATTGCTGAAAGTTCTGTGCTCTTATCTAATACAGAGGCAAAGGCTACAAAGCAGGCAAAGCATGGCGGGGAACTGGTCGAGAAAACGGTTCAGCAGATCAGCATGATTGAACAGTCAGTGAATGAAAGCAGTGAAATGCTGCTGCTGCTCGACAAAAGATCGAATGAAATAGGCGGGATTTCAAAAATGATCACCACAATTGCTGATCAAACGAACTTGCTAGCATTGAATGCAGCCATCGAAGCGGCAAGAGCCGGAGAAAATGGGAAAGGTTTTGCCGTAGTAGCGGATGAGGTGAGAAAACTTGCAGAGCAGTCTCAACAATCATCCACACAAATTTCCCAGCTTATTCATGAGATTCAGGAAGAGATTGTCCGTTCATCCAACTCCATGAACAGAGTGAAAAAAGAAGTACAGGCGGGGCTGGTGATTGTCGGGAGAACAAAAGAGGATTTCAAGGAAATTGTGGATTCTCTTGGGGAGATGGACAAGCAAGTAAATGAAATGGCGGCGACAACCGAACAAATATCCGCTAGTACCCAGGAAGTCTCAGCGACAGTTACAAACATTACTGCAATTTCTAAGGAATCGCTGGGGCATACCCGGAAGGTTGCAACTGCTGCTGAGGAGCAATTGGCTTCAATGGAAGAAATTTTAGCATCGGCCAGCTCATTATCTATGCTTGCAATGGAATTGCAGAAGCAGGTGAATCGGTTTAAGTGGTAAACAGGTGAATGATTCGATACTCATTGATATGTTCGTCTCCAAGAATAGACCAATCTACATTAGATTAAGCAGAAAGGAATTAGAGTGTTTTCACTCTAGTTCTTTTTTTATCTTTAACCATGTGGAGTGGAAGGCGTGAGACTCCGGTGGAATCAACAGGGAAGCTTAACAAAGTCCTATATTTTATCGATTGATCTGCGTTATTCGATTGGCGGCAGGATGGGCTTGTACTTAAAAAGGAAGATTCATTATAATAAAATCAAATGGTAAAAATTATAGAATTTGATTAGCGTCATCCATTTCATCAGCTGCATGACACAAAGTCTTAGAGATAGAGTAGTAGTATATGTTTATAACAGCATAAGCGGCTAAATTTTAAAAGGTGCCCAAAAACCGGCGCTGTAATGACAGAAACTCGGCATTGATTGTTTAATAGGTGCTCAGCTTAAAATGAGGTAAAGGTTTTGTAAGAGGAGAAGGTGAGTCATTCAAAGTGCTATTAAATGTGACGGATACGAAGGAAACGGAAATGCTTCAGGCAATTTTAGGTACGATTGATGAAGGGATTCATGCGGTAGATGCGAATGGAATGACGATTTTTTATAATCATGTGGCAGCAAAGAATGATGGAGTGAAGAAGGAAGAAATACTAGGGAAGCATTTGCTGGAGGTGTATCCTTCTTTATGCGCTTCTACTAGTACATTGATGAAGGTAATGCAAACGGGAGAGCCGATTTGCAATCAGCATCAATCCTACTATAATATCCGCGGTGTGCTCGTTGATACAGTGAATACGACGCTGCCGATTAAAGTAGACGGTGAAATTGTCGGTGCTGTTGAGATCGCTAAAGATTTAACGAAAGTCAAGCGGCTGTCAGAAAAACTGATTGATTTGCAGGCAAAAGTAGAAACGACTCAGCAGCAAAAAAAGGCTTCTGATAGTCATGTGGGTGCGAAATATAGGATGACGGACATCATTACGAATGATCCTGCCTTTCAGCAATTAAAAGTGAAAGCATTAAAAGTAGCCTCAACGACATCGCCTATATTGATATATGGTGAAACGGGTACAGGGAAGGAATTGCTTGTGCAGGCGATTCATAATGCATCGCCGCGCCGGTTGGAGGCATTCATCGCGCAAAACTGCGCAGCAATCCCTTCGTCACTACTTGAGGGGCTGTTATTCGGAACCGCAAAAGGAAGCTACACTGGAGCCGTCGACCGTCCTGGCCTGTTTGAACTTGCGGACGGCGGAACGTTATTTTTAGATGAAATTAACTCTATGCCGCTAGATGTTCAAGCAAAACTGTTAAGAGTATTGGAAAATGGTGCGATTCGAAGGGTCGGAGGAACGAAAGAATACACGGTGAATGTGCGGATCATTGCGGCAATGAACGAGCCGGCAGATGTTTGTCTGCGTGAAAAGACACTGCGGTCTGACCTTTATTATCGTCTAAATGTCATCAACCTGCATATCCCGCCGCTGCGAAATCGAAAAGGTGATATTCCATTGTTGACAGACCACTTTATTCAAAAGTACAACTTTCTTTTCGGAAAGCTTGTGACGAAGGCGGATGAGACAGTGAAGGCTGTTTTTCATCAGTATGATTGGCCGGGCAATGTCCGTGAGCTGGGGCATGCGATTGAATCAGCGATGAACATTATGGACGGCGATTTGGTCAAGATTGAGCACATTCCGCTGCATATTACCGGGGGTGAGACAGCCCTAGGAAGAGATTCAGTCTCACTTAAGCCTCTGCGGCAGGCATTAATAGAAACAGAGGATCACTTGATTAGGCAGGCTTTAGAGGAAACGGGCGGAAACATTCAACAGGCAGCTAAACTGCTGGATATTCCGCGGCAAACACTGCAATATAAATTAACCAAATTAAATATATGATAGCAGCCGCCGGGATTTCGGCGGTTTTTTTGTTTTTTTAGGGGGAAGTCCAGGTGAAACAACCATGATTTGTCATGCAAATATTTAAATTTTCCCCGCTGCTACAAGGTTTGTGGAAGGTGCTTCCTGCTCTTGGCATGCGGCTTGCTATAAAGAAAGCGAGACAGCTCATGCCAGAAGAAGACTGTCAAACAAGAGTACGGGAGGAGAAAAACATGAATCTAACAATTTCACCGATTTATAAAGGGCCTCATTCCACCATTGATCACACAGCAGCTCCGCTTTATCAGGCGCTTTGTTTATATGAAACGAGTAAACGCACATCTATGCACGTTCCAGGACATAAGGATGGACGTGTATTTGACCGGGAAGCATGGGGGCGTTTCTCAAGCATCTTAAGTATTGATGCCACTGAATCTGTAGGAATTGATGATCTGCATCATCCGACTGACTTTATCGCGGACGCCCAGGCATTAGCAGCGGAAGCATTCGGGGCGGATCATACATTCTTTCTTGTAGGAGGAAGTACGATTGGGAACATCGGTGTAGCTCTGACTTTATGTGAGCCGGGAGATAAGATTCTTGTTCAGCGCAATATGCATAAATCCGTATTCCACGGATTGCTGCTGGCGGGTGCCCAGCCTATTTTTATCGCACCAGCTATTGAATCAACAACAAAGGCAGCGAAGGTATCTGATATTCGTTATATTGAAAAAGCACTCAAGGACAATCCCGATGTGAAGGGAGTGTGGATTACGAACCCTAACTATTACGGCATGAGCCAAGACATTACCCGCTTAGCAGAGACTTGTCATAAAGCGGGAGTGCCCCTGATTGTTGATGAAGCACATGGCGCTCATTTCGGGCAAGTAGAAGAGGTGCCGCCATCGGCTCTTTCCAAAGGAGCGGACGTCGTTGTGCAGTCCACACACAAAATGCTGACGGCGATGACGATGGCATCGATGCTGCATGTGAAAGGAAATCGTGTATCCCGGGAGCGGCTGGCACAAGTACTAGGTATGATTCAATCAACCAGTCCTTCTTACCCGCTGCTCGCATCCTTAGATCTGGCGAGACGTTATTTAGTAACAGAGGGACGGACTCATTTAAAAGAAACCGTTAAACGTTTGGAAACACGGCGCAAGGGTCTTTCGAATGAACTGAAGGCGCTTTCTATCTGGGAAGGCAGCAAGGAGGTTCATTATAGAGATCCGCTGAAATGGATTATTTCCTGCAATCATGAAATGATCTCCGGCTATCAGCTTCTCGATCTATTTTATGAGCAGGGATGCACGGCGGAAATCAGCGACCCGCGCAATATCGTCTTTTTGTTCTCGTTAAATGAGGAGGAGGACGATATTGAAAAAGTAGTGGAAGCGATAAAAGCCATTGACGGGAAGCTGCAGCAGTGGTCCATGATGGATTCCAGGGAGAAAGGCGAAACAGTTCTTTTTGCAGAAGAAGGTACGCTGTACAAACAGGAAATTTCTTTGCGGGATGCGTTTCACATGCCTCGTAAAAGAGTAGCGCTGGAAGAAGCAGCCGGTTCCTTATGTGGAGAAATGGTTCTCCCGTATCCACCAGGGATTCCGCTCTTGACGCCTGGAGAGGAGATCACTTCTACCCATATACAGACGATTAGAGAGCTGAAAGAAATGGGGGCCTATTTTCAGAGCCCTTCGGATGATACGTTAAAAACGTTGTATGTGCTTAAGTAATTTATGGACCAATCGGCCGCGGCGCCTGCGGGAGATTGCGGCTGATCATATAAAAAGTATGAAGACTGGAAATGAACAACCGAAGAATCTGCAAGCAGAACATGACAAGTCCTCATCAAAAAAAGGAGGAACAATGTATGCCAGGTAACGCCTCTCAATCTACTCTTTTATCTTCGGCTGAGGCAGAGAATCAGTTGTCACAAGGATCACCGCAGGAATTACAGCGAAATTTAAAATCGAGACATTTGACGATGATTGCCCTTGGAGGAACGATCGGAACAGGGCTGTTCCTTGCCAGTGGAAGCGCCATTCATACAGCGGGTCCAGGCGGTGCTCTTCTTGCTTATGGAGCGATAGGCATCATGGTGTATTTTGTGATGATCAGCCTTGCGGAAATGGCGGCTTTTTTGCCCGTAGCCGGTTCGTTTAGTACGTATGCCACTCGTTTCGTTGACCCGGCATTTGGTTTCGCCCTCGGATGGAATTACTGGTATAACTGGTCGATTACCATTGCTTCTGAATTAGCAGCAGTGACGATGATTATGAAGTTTTGGTTTCCAGATAGTCCTTCTATTCTTTGGAGCGGGCTTTGTTTAACGATTATTTTTCTATTAAATTATCTTTCTGTTAAAGGGTTTGGAGAATCAGAATACTGGTTTTCGATGATTAAAGTGGTGACGGTCGTCGTGTTTCTTGTTGTTGGCGTGCTCATGATTTTTGGTATTATCGGCGGCGAGTCTATCGGTTTTACAAATTTCACAGTCGGAGATGCCCCGTTTCACGGCGGATTTATGACGATTCTCGGTATCTTTATGGCTGCTGGTTACTCATTCCAGGGAACGGAACTTTTTGGAGTAGCCGCCGGTGAAACAGATAATCCTGCCCGTTCGATACCAAAAGCCGTTCGGCAAGTGTTTTGGCGTATTCTGCTGTTTTACATTTTTGCGATTCTGGTTATTAGTTTGCTTATTCCTTATACGACAGAAAGTTTAGCAAGTGAGGATGTAACAGTAAGCCCATTCACGCTTGTTTTTAATCAAGCGGGGATTGCTTTCGCGGCATCCGTCATGAATGCGATTATTTTAACAGCTGTCTTATCAGCGGGAAGCTCGGGCATGTACGCTTCCACTCGTATGCTGTGGGATTTAGCACGGGAAGGAAAGGCGCCTGCATTTTTGGCGAAGCTGGACCGGCGGGGCGTTCCGGTTCACGCGTTAATCATTACTTCCCTCGTTGGTACGCTTGCTTTCCTTGCGTCTTTCTTTGGCGATGGAGCCGTCTACATTTGGTTGTTAAATGCATCAGGAATGTCAGGCTTTATCGCATGGCTTGGCATTGCGATCAGTCACTATCGTTTCCGTAAAGCGTATGTTGCACAAGGCCGGGATTTACGGGAGCTGCCTTACCGGGCAAAATGGTTTCCATTTGGCCCGATCTTTGCCTTTACACTTTGTATCATTGTTATTCTCGGACAAAACTACAGCGCTTTCATGAAGGAGACAATCGACTGGAACGGAGCACTTATTTCCTATATCGGTCTTCCTTTATTCCTTGCCGTTTGGCTTGGTTATAAATTTGTAAAGAAGACAAAGGTGGTACCCTTTGATCAGTGTGATTTTGACAAGCATTAATGAAAGAGGAATCAGAGTATATATGCTCTGGTTCCTTTTTCACGTTTTGCAGTGTTTTCGATTCAGGGAACATCCTACTTCAGTAGGATAGGATGAGTGTTAAAAAACTCACCTGAACATAATTGAACTCATTTTTTTGTGGAAAACAGCGTTTTATTACTCTGTTTTCCTGTTTAAACAGCAATTAACGTACTTGGCACAACTATTGCATTATGAATAGCAAGCGCAAAGCTGCTTTTATGAAGCGACTATTATATGCAATGTGGAGAGGGGAATTATTCATGAGTGTGAAAGAGAATGTAAAGGGATTAGAGTATACACTGCCTTATAATCAGTATGTAGATCCTCAAGTTTTTGAGGAGGAAAGAAAGAAAATCTTTTTGAAAAGCTGGGTTTTAGCTGGGCATGTGAGCCAGATTGAAAAAAATGGTGATTTTTTTACCTTTGATATCGCTGGAGAATCTCTGATTATTAGCAGGGATAAAGATGGCAAGATTAACGCATTTTATAATGTTTGTCCTCATCGGGGAGCTAAAGTGGAACATAGTGAACAAGGGAACAAAAAAATATTTATGTGTTCGTATCATGGATGGACCTTTCATTTGGATGGAAAATTAAATAAGGCTCCTAATTTTCACACGACGGATTTAGGGGAGCATAGCTGCATGACTCCTGTAAAATTGGAAGTCTATCAATCCATGATTTTTATTAATTTAGATCAGGATGCTCTTCCTTTTAAAGAGTGCTATAAAGAATTAACAGCGAATTTAGATAAATATACTTTTCTCCATTCTTTAAAGAAAATGAGAGTGAGTCAACGGATGATTGATGCGAACTGGAAAGCGGTTGTCGATAATTATTTGGAATGTGACCATTGTCCAATTGCCCATCCTGCGTTTTCAAAAACGTTTGATTTAAAAAATTATAATATTGATCTTCACGAAAATTATTCTTGCCAATATTCAAGTTTAACGAATGGCGACAGTGAAGAGCAGGCTCAATTTTATTGGGTATGGCCGAATATGATGATTAGCATTTATCCAGGTTCCGGCAACATGACGACGAGTCAGATATTGCCGATTGCACCGGATAAATCATTAGCTGTTTATAGCTACTACTTCCAGAATGAAGAGATTTCAGAAGAAGAAGAAGAGTTAATCAAGTTTGTCGATCAAGTACGTGAGGAAGACTTTGATCTCGTCGAAATGTTACAGAAAGGCTTCCGTACTCAAGCTTTTAAACGAGGTGTTTATTCTCCGACTGAACACGCGCTGCATCACTTTCATCAGCAAGTGAAGGAAGCAATGAAATGAGATAATTGAAAACGCTTACGAATGTGAAAAAAGCCTTCTGAGGTAATGAACCTTAGAAGGCGAAATCCATTGATTCAGTCTTTTGATATAATAAAAAAGAAACATAAATAGAGCTGCAGCCATTAAATGATTTATTTGTATAGTCAGAATTCAGAATATACAGAAAGAGGGGGATGTGTCATGGAACAGTCGAGAATTGATAAGTTTATTTTTACAACGGCTCTGCTTGTATTAGGGGCATTTACAGTTCCCGTATTACTTAATCCTGAAAAAGGCAATCAGTTTTTAGGAAGTGTATTGGGCCTCATCAGCGGAAAGTTCGGCTCGTTGTATTTACTTGTTACGTTTGTTATTTTCGGTGTCTTACTTTACTTAGCCATGAGCAAGTATGGAAATATTAAGCTGGGAGATGAAAAGGATCGGCCAGAATTCTCTACAGCCAGCTGGATTGGGCTGATCTTTACATCAACGGCAGGATCAAGCCTGCTATACTGGGGATTTATCGAGTGGAGTTACTATTATACAGCGCCTCCATTTGGGATTGAGCCAAAAAGCGTTGAGGCTGCTGAGTGGGCCTCCACTTATGGGATTTTTCACTGGGGGTTTATGGGGTTCTCGGTTTATTGCTTGCCATCTATTGCTTTAGCGTATGCACTATATGTACGAAAAATCCCTAATATGAGGCTGAGTTCAGCCTGCCGCGGTGTTTTAGGTGATCGAGTAGACGGGTACTTAGGAAAATGTATTGATGTCTTGTTTATGTTTGGAATCGTTGGCGGTGTAGGAACGTCACTCGGTTTGGGTACGCCGATGCTTTCAGAGGCTGTATCAAAGTTGATTGGTGTTGAGCGTTCGCTGGGACTGGATATAGCTATTATTGCCTTTTGGACTATTATCTTTTCTGCGAGCTTATATTTCGGGCTGCAAAAAGGATTAAAAGTGTTAAGTGACATTAACATTAATATTTATCTCGCATTCGCTCTCTTCTTTTTTATAGCAGGACCAACGGTGTTTATTATTAATAAATTCACAGACAGCATGGGATTGCTGATACAGAACTTCTTAAGAATGAGTCTTTACACAGATTCGGTAGGCGGGTCAAGCTTTGCGCAGGACTGGACTATTTTTTATTGGGCGTGGTGGTTTGCGTTAGCTCCGTTCATGGCAATGTTTACAGCAAGAATATCAAAAGGAAGAACGATACGTTCCGTCGTCTTTGCGATGTGTATCGGCGGTACTCTTGGCTGTGCTTTAGCCTTTTCCGTGTTTGGCAACACGAGCCTTTATTTTGAGTTGAATCATATTCTTCCTGTCATCGACATTATGCAAAATGAAGGAGCACCTGCAGCGATTGTTGCTATGATCGGGGCGATGCCTCTTGGCACGAATGTGCTTCTTGCTGTTTTCGTTGTTCTTGCCTTTATTTTCTTAGCAACAACGATCGATTCTGCGGCTTATACCCTTTCATTTATGTCGACAAAAGCTACGACAGAAGAGAAAGAGCCGGCAAGATGGGTTCGTTTGACGTGGGCTATGATTATCGGTTCAGTCGCGGTTATTTTAATGTATGGAGGCGGGTTGGAAGCTTTACAAACCTTGTCAGTCATTACCGGCTTTCCGATCATGTTTATTTCGATTATCATTTTGATATCCTTATTGAAGTGGTTAAAGGAAGATTACTCTACTCCTTCGCTTGTGATCCATCCATCTGAACAAGTTAGGGATAAGGAATATGTTCCTGACAAAAAATCCAGCTAAAGACAATAAAATGAGGAGTTGTCCGTTTATAAGGGACAACTCCTCGTTTTATGAAATTAATCAATTTTGTCACGCAAATCCTCACAATATTGTTGAATAAGCTTCAAGGCACTCGTTTGACTGATTTGTAAGTCTTTTGCTACTTTTCGAGAACTTTTATGGGCTTGAAAGGATTTTCGAACCAATTCTCTTTTTGTTCGTTCGACAGCCTCGCTAAGGGAGGAAGGAGAATTCAGCTTAGGGTTTTCCTGCATACTTTGATAGATCGTTTCAGGAAGGTCATGAATATGAATGATGGAATCGCTTGTAATGACAAGTCGCTCTATTAAATTTTCTAATTGCCGCACATTTCCCGGCCATGAGTAATACGTAAGCATGTCTAGACACTCTTGAGAAATGAGTTTATTCATCTCATAGAGGCGATTAAATTTATATAAAAAATTATAGGAAAGTGGAACAATATCTTCTTTTCGTTCCCGAAGCGGCGGCATTTTGATATCAATGACATTTAACCGATAAAATAAATCTTCACGAAATTGGCGTGCATTCACCATTTCAAGCAGATTTCGATTGGTCGCTGCAATGATGCGAATATCTACTTGTTTCTCCTCATGGCTGCCAATGGGGATAAACTTCTTTTCTTGAATCACTTGAAGCAGCTTTGCTTGAAGGTTTAATGACATTTCACCAATTTCATCTAAAAAAAGAGTTCCTTTATTGGCTGTTTCGAGGAGTCCTATTTTCCCTGAGCGGCTGGCACCGGTAAAAGCTCCTTGGGTATATCCAAAAAGCTCCGATTCAAGCAATTCAGCGGGAAGAGCTGCACAGTTAATAGTTAAAAACGGGCCCTCTTTTCTCTTGCTCGTTTGGTGGATATAGCGGGCGAGTACTCCTTTTCCTGTACCGGATTCTCCCTGGATTAAAACAGTCGAATTGGTTGCCGCAATTTTTTGAGCGAATTTTAAAATGCTTTTCATTTTTTCGCAGTTAGTAATTACATCAATCTCGGTTTGTTCCGGTAAAGGAGCATTCACTTTTTCTTTCATGTCGAGCAATTTGTAGTCCTGCAATTCTCTTGCAGTTGTTACGACTAGTTCTACTTCGTTTTTATGATTTAATATTGGAATAGCCGATGTAAGTAATTCTGCGCCAAGCTTCGTTGTTTGCTTCATGACAAGCGGCTTCTTCTTTTCGTATACCTCTGGAGCGAGAGACGGCTTCCAATACCCATTTTCAAATAGTTCCACACTAGATCTTCCTAAGACCTCTTGCTTTTTTAATCCATAATGTTTTTCACAGGCATTATTTACATAAATAATTTTTTTATCACTATCTAAAACAAAAATTTCATCAGATGAGTAATCTAGTATTTTCACAAGTGTTTCTAATGTCATATCAACATTTTTAGACATAGCAGATAATTGATGCATGATGGAGCCTCCTATAAAAAGTTCATACAATGAAGAAAATTAGGGAAGGAATGCTTTTCTCTGCAAAGAGGAGGATAAGCTGATTTCTTCTGAAAACATTATAAATAGGGTATTCAAGAGATTTTACCGAAAATTCTTTCTTTTGTCCATCTGTCTGAGGAATAGTTGCCCGTTGGGGAAGTTTCATAAAAATAAATGTTTAAAATGCCTTTTGTCCGCGCGCAAAAAGCGGCCGATCGCGCGTAAAAGAGAGGTGTCCGCGCATAAAAAGGTTAGTCGCGCGCACAAAAGGGAGGTACCCGCGCATAAACCTAAAATATCGGCTCAAAAATAGCTGCTTTACGAAAAAAAGAAGGAGGCTGTTCCAAACAGGGACATCCTCCTTCTTTGTTATGTTGTGAAGTGCGGTAGTACCAATCCGCCGTAAATAAATGCTAAAACGATGACGAGTGCGGGATGGACTTTCCATTTGGTCATGGCTAATAAGGCGAGAGCGGCGATGAATAGGGATTGCCAATAACCGATAGAATCAAAGGAGACGCGGCAGAATTCCCATGTCAGCGTGATCATCATGACAGCGATGACCGGCTGGACGAGCAGAGTCATGCCTTTAACCGTGGATGATTGTTTAAAATGATTCAGTACTTTAAGAAGAATGACTAAGGCAATGGCAGATGGGGCGACAGTAGCGATCGTCGCCACTGTAAGTCCGAGCCAGCCGGCTTGTTGATAGCCGGCAAAAGCGGCAATTTTCGTGGCGATCGGTCCGGGAAGGGCATTAGCCACTGCCAGCATATCTACAAACTGTGCATTCGTCATCCAGCCGTAATGGTCCACGACTTCTTTTTGCATGAGGGGAATAGAAGCTGGTCCTCCGCCATAGCCGAGAATATTTGCTGTAAAAAACGCTAAAAACAATTGCCAAAAAATCATGATGACACCCCACCATCTTGATTGGTTTTTTGTTTTGCGAACTTGTGTTTCATCCAACTGGAGACCTTTATATGGAACATTCCGTATGTTAAAAACAACAAAATAGTAACAGCTGGGTGTAAATGAACGGTGGTGAGCAATACAAAGGAAAGAAGACCAAAGCTTAGGCCGATGATTTTACCTAGCCCTTTCCATGTTTTTACGCAAAATTCATAAGCCATCATACCAAGCAGGACAGCGATGACTGGACGGACGGCTGCAATCATTCCAGCGACAATGGCGGATTCTTTTAGAGAGTAGAGTATTCCTAATAAGCCGACGATCCCGATACTAGTAGGGAGAATATGAGAGAGAACAGCTAGGCACGCGCCGATACTTCCTTTTTGACGGTAGCCGAGCTGTGCGGCCATCTTCGTAGCAATTGGACCTGGCAAAGCATTAGCAAATGCTAATATTTCGCCGAATTCTTCATCACTCATCCATTTATATCTTAGGACAGCTTCATGACGAAAAAGTGGAATAACTGATGGACCTCCTCCATACCCCAAGATTCCTGTTCTTATCATTGCCGCCGCAATATTTAAATAAGCTTTCAGGTTCATATATATTCCCTCCTATCGCTGCAATGTTTTATAGTTTCATTCCCATTCGGCTCTTATAGCGCTTGAGCAGCATTTGAGTATCTACACGCATGATTCCAGGTGTAGAATAAAGGGTTTCAAGTAAGAAACTTTCCATTTCCTTTGCATTTTTAAAGACGCCGTGCATGTGGAGTGTACTCGGTCCTGTCATGTGATAAAGACTGGTAACTGCAGGATGTAAGGCTAGCTTTTCAGCTATTTCGTCTAAATACTTTGGTTCTACATCCACATTGAAAAAGGCTGAAACTTGAACGCCTACTTTTATAGGGTTAATCACAGCGGTAAAACGTTCAATGACTCCTTCTTCGATTAAGGAATTAATACGGGACTGGACGGCTACTCTAGACAGTCCGATTTGCTTGGCAAGATCGGTATAAGAGATGCGGGCATCTTCGAGAAGCACTTCTAAAATTTTTTTATCAATTTCATTCAGTTTCATAGGGGGCATTTCGTTTCTGTCAAACTCTTTAATTACCATCAGCTGACCCTCCAATGTTTTTTTTATTTCGAATTGTAAGTAAAAATAAATAAAATCTTTCGTTGTGAATAACTATATATTAAATAACTTTCCAAATCAATGAAAAAAAGTTATTGACTTAACTAATTGTTTGTGAGAAAGTATTGTACAAAGTTATAAGTCTGAATTTTCAGACATCATAAAAATGCAGGGGGGAATAAGAATGGCGGATCGTCCAGCTGGAAATCCTTTACTTACCCGTTCGGTTGTTCATGCACCAAACGGTATGGTCGCTTCGAGCCAGCCTTTAGCATCTATGGCGGGGCTTCAAATTTTGCAACAAGGGGGAAATGCATTTGATGCAGCTATAGCAGCGGCAGCGGTACTAGCCGTGGTGGAACCCATGCAAACAGGACTTGGAGGTGATATGTTCGCACTTCTTTACAATCAAAAGAACAAAAAAGTAGAGGCTTTAAATGGCAGTGGCCGTGCTCCCTTTAAATCAAGCAGAGAATATTACTTGTCACGAGGATATACAAAGATGCCGCTGACAGGAATTTTATCGCTCACAACCCCAGGTACTGTAGATGGATGGGCAGAGATTCTAGAAAAGCATGGAACAATGACATTTGCTGAAGTGTTACAGCCAGCCATCGAGTATGCTGAAAGAGGGTTTCCTGTTTCTGAGATTATTGCAGCACAATGGAAACGATCAGAGTCACTATTAAAACAAAATAAAGAAGCAAGCGAATGTTATTTGATAGAAGGAAAAGCTCCGAGAGAAGGAGAGGTTTTTAAAATCCCGCAGCTGGCAGATACATTAATAGCTATTGCAGAAGGAGGAAGGGATGCCTTTTATAAAGGAAAGATCGCTCGTGAAATTGCAGCATATGTCGAAAAACAAGGAGGACTTCTTAGTTACGAAGATTTGGCTTCACACTCATCGACATGGGTGAAAGCGATTACAACCAATTATAAGGGTTATGATGTATATCAGCTTCCGCCAAATGGGCAAGGGGTTGTGACGCTGTCGATGCTCAATATGTTGGAGAACTTTGATTTAGCCAATATAAAGCATAATTCATCTGAATATATTCACCTTCTTACTGAGGTGAAAAAGTTAGCTTATGCTGACCGTGACTGTTTTATTGCCGATCCGGATTTTGCGCCTGTGCCAGTAGAAAAAATGCTTTGTAAAGAATATGCATCCAGCCGCAGTCAGCAAATTGACGAATTGTTCCCTATGCAAAGCGCAGGGGCTGGTTTTGAGTTAGTAGGAGATACTGTTTACTTATCAGTAGTAGATAAAGATCGAAATGTCATATCGTTCATTAATAGTTTGTTTACTCCTTTTGGATCTGGCATCGTTGCGGGAGAGACAGGTGTTGTTTTACAAAATCGAGCGGTGGGATTTTCTCTTGAAGAAAGCCATTTAAATACATTAAAGCCGGGGAAAAGAACACTCCACACGATTATTCCTGCGCTCGTCATGAAAGATGAAAAACCTTATTTTTCTTTTGGAGTAATGGGGGGAGACATGCAGCCGCAAGGCCAGGTACAAGTGCTGCTTAATCATTTGGAATATGGAATGAATGTTCAAGAGGCAGGAGAGTCTCCGCGTTTTCGTCATTTCGAGCATGGAATAGCTTTAGAGTCAGAAATTTCAAGTCAGACAAAATTAGAGTTAATGGAAAAAGGCCATACCCTCATCTCTGGATTAGATTGTTTCGGAGGATATCAAGGTATTCTGATTGAGCCAAAAACAAATATGCTGCAGGGGGGATCGGATCCTCGAAAAGATGGCTGTGCCATTGGTTATTAAACTATTCATCTAAAAAACAGGCCATTTATCAATGCTAATCTACTTTCTCTATCTATAGCAGGAAAGCATACAACATTTTCTTTATTGCATTTGTCAGTCGTGGGTTTCAACTAAAGATCAACGACATGAGAGCAATTCCTTCTTCGATAAGTCACACTCTCATATTTCCGTTTCAAAGAGCAAAAATGAGAAGGGCACTTACTCATTTAGTCTTATGGAAACTAAATTAGTGACTGCTCTTGATCAATGAGGAGGAAATTTAAATGGAAGAAAAAAAGTATGTTGCAGAGGAGTCTGCTTCGGTACAACCTGCTAAGTTAAAGAGTAAAAGTAAGTTTGCTATCTTAGGGCCTGGTATTGTTTTGGCAGCTACTGGAGTCGGAGCAGGGGATCTTGTTACAGCGATTGTTGCCGGTGCGGATTTCGGAATATCCCTTGCATGGGCGGTTTTCATTGGCGTCTTTTTTAAGTATATCCTTACAGAAGGTGTCGGCAGGTGGACCTTAGCTACAGGACAGACCATTTTAGAGGGCTGGCGCTCGCTCGGAATGTGGACAATGGGCTACTTCTTTGTGTACGTTACTTTGTTCGGGCTTATCTATGGTGCAGCCATTGCTACGGCATGCGGTCTCATCATGTATACGATGTTTCCTATTATGCCTTTATGGGCATGGGCGGTGCTTCATTCTGTCGCGGGCTTTGCTCTCATTTGGTTCGGCCGATATAAAATATTCGAACGTGTCATTACCGTTTTAATCGGAATCATGTTTGTGGCTGTTGTCGGTTCTGCTATTGTGATTCTCCCAAGCCTGGGGGCCATTCCAAGTGAAGCGCTTGTACCTAGAATACCGGATGGTTCTATTTATCGCATTCTCGGTATAGTTGGAGGAGTAGGCGGGACGATGGCGCTGGCAGCCTATGGATACTGGATACGTGAGAAGGAATGGAACGACAAGTCGTGGATACCTGTTATGCGTTTAGACGCATCCATTGCTTACATCATTACAGGTCTTTTTACTGTATCGATGATGATTATAGGTACACATTTTCTATATGGCTCTGGTATAGCTTTTAGTGGCTCAGAAGGGTTAAAAGATTTTCTAGGTTTATATGGACAGAACTTTGGAACGACAGCAAAATTCGCTTTAAATATTGGCTTCTGGGCAGCTGCATTTAGCTCTCTAATCGGATCATGGAGTGGAATACCTTACTTGTTTGCGGATTTTGTACGAGTTGTCAAGCGGAAGGGTGAAGATAAGGGGAATCAATCCAATCCAGTATCCGAAAAAGATCCTGCATACAGAGCATTTTTAGCGTGGCTTACTTTTCCATCTTTGCTTTTATTGATATTTAACAAACCAGTTAGTTTAGTACTCCTATATGCTGCACTGGGTTCGGCATTTTTACCTTTCCTTGCTATTACGTTACTTTTATTATTAAACTCGAAGGAAAAGGTAATGCCGGATTATCGAAACAAATGGGGGCATAATGCTACGTTAGTGTTTATTATTTTAGTGTTTATCGTTTTAGGTGTGATAGAGTTTTTATAACAATGAAACGTCTATCACAGGGAGGCTTCATTCGCTGCTAATGGTTCTATGAATGGATGGGATGTTTACTAGCAGTTAATGAGGAATAAAGATACCTATGCCAACGAAAAAGCTCGCAGAGAAGTTTATTTTCTCTGCGAGCTTTTTTTGATTGTTCAATATTAAGAGATTAAGATACACTTTTCTTTTCTATCGCGGGCTGTTTGTCCGATAATCTTGGCCAGTTGAAAAGGATCGCTAAAATTCCGCAGACACCTGTTAAGACGGGATAAAACGAATAAGGCATGATCGCGACAGGAGAGATGGCGGCAAGACCTGAAGCGGCCATGAGCTGTCCGCCATAAGGAATAATTCCCTGAACAGAGCAGGCAAAAATGTCTAAAAGGCTGGCCGATTTTCTTGGATCAATTTCGTATTCGTCAGCGATGTTTTTCGCTAGCGGCCCAGTCATAATAATTGAAACGGTGTTGTTGGAAGTCGACAAGTTCGTGATTCCAACCAGGCTGGCGATCCCGAATTGGGCTCCGCGCTTTGATTTAATGTTTTTCGTAATAGTATGCAGCAAGAAATCAAGGCCGCCATTATATTTAATGATTTCTACCATTCCACCAATTAAAATAGCGAGCATGGCAAGGTTTTGCATATTCCCAATTCCTTCACCAACGGTTTGCAGGAAGGTGAGAAAATTATAGCTGCCATCGATGAAGCCGATGATGCCTGATAAAATAATTCCTCCAGTTAATACGATCAGCACATTGACACCAGCGAGAGCGGCCGCTAAGACGGCAAGGTAAGGAAGAATTTTCACAAAGTTGTATGAGTATGAATCAAGTGTTCCTTGTACACCTGCTGTTAATGCGAATAAAATGATGGCCGTTACAATGGCTGCCGGCAGGACGATAAAGAAATTTACTTTGAATTTATCTTTCATTTTTGTGTGCTGGGTTCTCACCGCAGCAATCGTTGTATCAGAGATAAATGATAAATTATCCCCAAACATGGCCCCGCCAATGACGGCTCCCATTGCCAGTGCAAGCGAAACATCGGTTTGTCCGCTGATCCCCACTCCAATCGGAGCAAGTGCGACAACGGTGCCTGTTGATGTCCCCATAGAAAGGGAAATAAAGCAGGCGATGAAAAAGAGACCGACGATTAATAAGTTATGAGGCAGTACAGATAAGGCCAGATTTACCGTCGATTCTACCGCACCCATGCCGTTAGCTGCAGCAGAAAAGGCCCCGGCTAAAATAAAGATAACAGCCATTAGCATAATATTCGGATGGCCGGCACCTTTACAAAACACGTCCATTTTTTCAGAAAAAGGTTTTTGTCTATTCATGGTAAGAGCTGTCCCGACAGCAATTAAAGCAGCAACGATAATTGGAACAGCTTTAAAATTACCAGTAATGATCCCGCTGCCAATAAATATAGATAAAAAGACAACGAGCGGCAGTAAGGCGAAAGGCGTTCCTTTTGTACGGTCACTCATTTTGTTCACCTCTTAATCCTTATTATTCTTATTGGTTATAAAGATGATAAACGTTGATTCCATAATTGTCAATATATTCAATCAACGGGTTATTGCTTATATGAAGAAATTTAAATTTAAATATTGTGAATAGTTTGACTTATATTTCTGAGGGGGGTAAAATGAGAGCGCATACATAGTCTAACTTCATAGATAAATAGATTGAAGGAGGAACAACATGCCAAAAACTTTGTTTAAACTCGATCTCACTAAAAAAATGGAGCAACAAGCTCATCCGGGACATAATCGCTGGCATCCAGATATCCCTGCTGCTTTTTCAGTAGAGCCAGGAGAGTCTTTCCGTATGGATTGTAAGGATTGGACGGACGGTCAAATTAGCAACAATGACGATCCGAGCGATATTCGAGACGTCGTTTTGCCGCGCGTCCATGTATTAAGCGGACCGGTCTATGTCAATGGAGCGGAGCCGGGTGACTTGTTAGTCGTTGATATTTTGGATATCGGCGCGTTTCAGGAGCAAGAGTGGGGGTTTAACGGAATTTTTGCTAAGGAAAATGGCGGAAGCTTTTTAGTGGAGCATTATCCTGAAGCGGCGAAATCCATTTGGGATTTTGAAGGCATTTACACGACTTCAAGACACATTCCGGGTGTGAAATTTGCAGGTATGATTCATCCTGGTCTAATTGGCGTAGCGCCTTCCATGGAACTTCTACAAGAGTGGAATAGACGGGAGAATGAGTTGAAGATGACGGATCCTGATCGTGTTCCGGAACTAGCTACTTCTCCTCAAGCCGAACATGCTGTGCTCGGGACGCTAAAAGGAGCAGAGTTTGACCGCGTGGCAAAAGAAGGAGCGAGAACGGTTCCTCCGAGAGAGAATGGCGGAAACTGTGATATTAAGAACTTATCCAAAGGCTCAAGGATCTTCTTCCCAGTATTTGTGGATGGAGCGAAGTTGTCGGTAGGCGACCTTCATTTTTCACAAGGGGACGGTGAAATCACGTTCTGCGGCGGAATTGAAATGTCAGGGTGGATTGACCTTCGTGTCGATGTCATTAAGGGCGGCATGGAGAAGTATAAGATTAAAGATAATCCTGTTTTCAAGCCTGGCCCAGTTGAGCCGCGTTATTCCGATTATTTAGTATTTGAAGGCATTTCCGTAGACGAGATGACAGGCACGCAGCATTATTTAGATGCGAATATCGCATACCGCCGCGCTTGTTTAAATGCCATTGAATATATGAAAACACTTGGCTATACAGGGGAACAGGCGTACATGCTGTTGAGTACAGCGCCTATTGAGGGCCGGGTGAGCGGCATCGTAGACATCCCGAATGCATGTTGTACAGTAGCGATTCCAACACAAATATTTGATAAAAATATTGATCCGAAGTAAGGAGGAAGAGCCTTGCCTAGTTATACATTCAACTGCAGTCACTGCGGTGAGTTCACATTGTACTTTAAATCAATGGCGGGCTACAAAGGAGAAGCACAGTGTCCCGATTGCCAGGGGGCGGCAACTCGGGTCTACTTACCTCCTAATTTATATTCCTACTCTAAAGAATTGCGGACGCGCATCGAAAAAGGAATGGAGCCTCGCAGAGTAACGAGGGAAGAGTTGGGGCCAAAGCAAAGACGAGTGAAACCTCAAGTCAATCGTCCATGGCAGGTAGGACATTGAGCAATGGAGAAGCTCATTAGAACAACGAATAAGGGGATTTAGATGGCAGGAAAAGCTCTACTAGGCTAGCTTGAAACAATCCATAGATTGAGTTTTAGCAAGGGGTATGTATGTTTTTAATAGAAGGCTGTGTTAATGACGATTGTTGACTAGAGCGGAAGGCGGGGGCCCTTAGCGAAAATGAACAGATCCGATTAACATAGCCTGCCGGTAAAAGCGGTTGACTCCAAAGCGTCGGACCACATTCTCAATACATTGTACTGAAAATGTAAGGTCCGGCACTTTAGTTATGAGCCAACCGCTTTTTTGTATTCGATTTAATCCTCTTCCTTATAGAAACGTTCTCCTGTGTCAGGGTGCATGTAAACGACTAGCTTTTTTTGGGTCGTAGGATCAATAGATACTTCTTTTGTACGGACGAAACCTTGTGGCACTTGCTGGCCATGTTTCGTCTTGAAACGGCGGTCCCAGATGAACCAAGATCCGATGACTAAGAGGATAAGAGCGACAAACTGTAAACCATAGAAGCCAATAATCCATTCTAGCATCGGCTTTATTCCTGTTCCACGACAACGGCAGTTCCATAAGCAACAATTTCACTCATGTTTTGGCCGATTTCCCCGGAATCAAAACGCATCATAATAATCGCATTGGCATCCATCGATTTTGCGTTTTTTACCATGCGGTCGATCGCCTGCTTTCGCGCATCCTCAAGCATTTCTGTGTATTGGTTAATTTCTCCTCCGATTAGTCCTTTTAATGAAGCGACAATGTCTTTTCCAATCCCCCGTGCTCTTACTGTCAATCCGAATACAGGTCCTTTTACTTCAGTAATTTTATAGCCGGTAACGTTTTCTGTTGTTACGATGATCATGTTTTTTCCACCCCTTAATAATAAATGTTTCCCTTTGTTTATCTATTCTACCAAATAGTGATAAAATTGGCCTCGTTTATTAAAAAAAGTGTGTATCTTAGAAAGGAATAGCTTCACACTTATATAAGTTTTTAATAATATTCATCGAGATGTTAAATTGTTAGCTTCACAAATTTGTAATATAGTATGGGTAGGGAACATGGAATAACCGCAGCAATTAGACAACCACTTCTTCCGACCAATCGATGCAACAGTGCCGACCTCAAATAAGTATATGTTCATTTTTCAGAATATTATTATATTTCTGAATTGATAAATGGTGGGAATTATGCTCTTAGGGATGGTTAAGGCTTTTTAGACTAAACCTCTCTTATATGAGCTTAATTACTTATAAATTGGGGAGGTTTTTTTGCATGGAAGAAAGGACGCAGTTGGACAAGACGTTAAAGCCGCATTGGGTTTGGGCGATTGCCCTAGGTTCGGCAATCGGCTGGGGAAGCTTTGTCCTTCCGACAGATTGGATGGCGAAACCGGGACCGCTCGGGGCAGCGATCGGATTTGGAGTCGGCGGGCTCCTCATGATTTTAATTGCTGTCAGCTATGGGTTTTTGATTCGTCATTTTCCGGTATCTGGAGGAGAGTTTGCCTATGCGTACCTCGGCTTTGGGAGAACACACGCTTATATTTGCGGATGGTTTTTAGCGCTTGGGTATATGAGCATTGTCGCATTAAACGCATCAGCGTTGGCACTCTTGTTTAAATTCACCATTCCCAAAATAGCCATGCAAGGACAGATGTACAGCATTGCGGGCTGGGACGTATACTTCACAGAAGTGTTAATTGCGACGGCTGCTTTGTTTTTATTTGCTTGGCTGAACATTCGCGGTGCGTCTTTTTCAGGACGCCTTCAGTTTATCTTCTGTGTCGTTCTCGTATTAGGTGTGGCAGCGCTGGCGCTCGGCATGTTTTCTCATCCTGACTCATCCTTCTCTAATTTACAGCCGGCGTTTAATCCGGAAATTCCTGCTATGTCCGCCATCCTGACAATTGTTGCTATTGCTCCATTTGCTTTTGTCGGCTTTGACAATGTGCCGCAATCAGCAGAAGAATTTGATTTTCCAGCAAAGAAAGCGTTCATGCTTATCGTATGGGCACTCATTATTGCAACGTTCATTTATGTAATAAACATTATGTTTACTGCTGTTGCCATGCCGTGGCAGGATTTAGTTGCAAAGCAGTCGATCTGGGGAACAGGGGATGTTGTTGCAGGGCACTTTGGTACTATTGGATTAGTTGTATTGGCTATTGCTATTTGTATGGGGATTTTTACAGGGTTAAACGGGTTTTACGTATCAGCGAGCCGCCTGCTGTTTGCGATGAGCCGTGCGAAAATTTTGCCTGAGGTATTTGGAAAGGTACACCCGAAACACAGAACGCCTTATGCCGGAATTATTTTTACGATGGCAGTCTGTTTAGCAGCTCCATGGTTTGGCAGACAAGTGTTGTTATGGATCGTTGATATGGCTTCCATCGGTGTAGCCGTGGCCTATTTCTACACTTGTTTTGCCGCTTATAAGTTCTTCAAATGGTCGGGCGATGATACTGTGATGGAAGGAGCCGTTTCACCAGGACGTAAGCTTTGCAGTCTGCTTGGTTCCATCGCTAGTCTTGTCTTCGTCGGATTGCTTGCTATTCCAGGATCCCCAGCGTTTATGGGCGTGCCATCTTGGATTGCTTTAATTGCCTGGCTCGCCATAGGAGTTGTATTCTATATGGTGCGCGGAAAGTCATTTAAACAAATTCCAAAGAAAACGCTTGATTATTACATTCTCGGCGAACACAGTCACTTGGCCGATGGATTTAATCATCCAAGTAATGCCGATGAAAAAATTGCACCTTAAATAGCAGGCTTATCATGAAGGAAGGGCTGTTTTAATCGACAACGATTAAGCAGCCCTTTTTGCGATGGATAGAAAAATTGCACATTGGTATATGCAGGGCACTAGCCTAGCAAAAAAGTAGAAGAATCCTATTTTGAACATTCTCTGCCGAAAGAACTATTTCTTTCGGCGAATACCAACTGTTCTTCCTGCTTCTTTCGGTTTAGGAAGACTTTCCTGCTGTTTGGCCAGCCACTCCATTTTTTCAAAGAGTTCGGCAGGAAATGGGGCGGAACGGCGCTTTTGTTTGTCGATGCCCATGAGCAGCTGTTCACATGTCGCTGCCCGCTTTCCGCCTTCACCGAACAGTTCAAAGAAAAAGTGAGCGCGCTTTTCATCGTAATCAAGCAATTGTAACGTCACTTCAAACGATTCATTCGGCATCATTTCTGCTAAGTAACAAATGTGACTTTCCAGAGTGAACATGGTGTATTGATGCTTTTGGCGGAATTCTTCATTAAAGCCGACCTCATTCATCCAATTAAACCCTGCCCAGCTGAATACGCGTGCATACTCAGCGTCATTCATATGGCCGTTGTGATCGAGCCATTCATCCCGCACACAATCCTTAAGAATAATCCAACTTTTGTTCACAAGCTGCACCCCTTCAATTTCTCCCTGTTTGATGTAGGAGTTTCTGCTTCTACATGTTATCACAATTGAGATTCTCCATCTTTTTAGGGATGATTACATTAAAAGTTTTTCTATTTCTTGCTCCAACGAAGAGGAAAGGTCTGAAGGTTCGAATCTTTTAACGACATTGCCATTTGGATCGATAAGAAATTTAGTGAAATTCCATTTGATGGAGTTTCCGATCAGCCACTCGGGGTTTTTGTCAGTAATCATCAATTTTAATAGTTTTTCATGGATGTTAGACTCATTAAATCCGCGGAATGGGGCTGCGTCTCTTAAAAATTGGAATAGCGGGTCAGCACCGTCCCCGTTCACTTCTGTTTTCGATAATATGGGGAAGGTAACCCCGTAATTTAATTGGCAAAACTCTGCTGCTTCGTTGTTGTTGCCAGGCTCTTGGCCGCCGAACTAATTGCACGGAAAACCGAGGATTTCGAGGCCTTTTTCCTTGTAACGTATGTATAGCTTTTGCAAGTCTTCAAATTGGGGTGTAAAGGCACACTTGCTGGCCGTGTTGACAATAAGCAATACCTTTCCAGCATATTCTTTCAATCCAATTTGATCTCCATTTCTTTTTTTTGCTGTAAAATGATGTATATTCAAGTGAGTGTTCTCCTTTAACGATTTTATTTATAATAATTACTTGTGTCTCAAGATTAATTAGGTGTTTAGAACTAATTCTGACTTGTTTAAATGATGTAACTTCTATGGTTGTTGGTATGAATGGGATCAAGAATCGACTATAGTTAGAAAAGGCATAATCAGGAGAAAGGGGTTTTAATGAATGAGTGGGAAAAACCGTAAAGACATCAAAGCGGGATTAAAAGTGGATATTGTGCTGAAGCAGGATCAGAGAACGGGAAAGAGAACGACGGGCATTGTTAAAGATATTTTAACAAACTCAAGTTCTCATCCGCATGGAATTAAAGTGAGGCTTCAAGATGGACAAGTGGGTCGTGTGCAGCATATCTATCTAACAGAAGAGGGATGATGGCGGCTATTTTTGCATGATCTTATAAGTGATTCTGTTATTAAAAACTGTCAGCTTCTTCCGATATAACTAATAGCACATACATGGGGGAAGGGGCGGTAAGGAATGATAGAAAAGGTAAATGGGATAAATCCGATAGTTCCATCTGTTCATCGGACGAGTCAACCGGATAGTGACCGGCAAATGAATGATCTATTAAATAAGATGCAGCCTCAGCTAAATAAAGAGGAGATGGAAAAAATCGTGCTGGGTATGAACGATTTCCTGAAACCATCGAATACCCATTTGAAATTTGAATTTCATGAAAAGCTCGAAGAATACTATGTGACAATGGTGGACGATGTGACTCATGAGGTGATTAAGGAGATTCCGGCGAAGAAACTGCTTGATATGTATGCAGCTATGAAGGAGTATTTAGGAATTTTAGTAGATAGAAAGATCTGAAAAACGTCGCTATAACTGAAAGAATGAAGGTCACGATGATTGTTCATTTGCGGCAGCGGGCGGAGTGAGTAAGTAATTCAACGGAACATCTTTTTTTTCACAAATTAATTCTAGTAATCTGTAAAGGAGTGTTTTTTCATGGCAATGAAAAACCCTTATCAAACCTATTCAAACAATGCTGTAACGACGGCTTCACCGGGTGAGCTGACATTGATGTTATATAACGGCTGTTTAAAATTCATAAATCAAGCAAAGAAAGCCATTGCTGACCAAAATATTGAGATGAAAAATACAAACATTCAAAAAGCGCAGGCCATCATTCAAGAGCTGATGGTGACGCTGAATATGGATGTTGGTGTATCCGAAAACCTGTTGTCTTTATATGACTACTTGAACCGCCGTTTAATCGAAGCGAATATTAAAAGTGACGTATCTATTTTAGAAGAAGTGGAAGGATTTGTGACAGAGTTCCGTGATACTTGGAAAGAAGTTATCCAGAAAAATCGTCAGCTGCAGCATGCTAATGCAGGTGGTCAGGCGTAATGTCGACAGTAAAAGCTTGTTTTGATCTAACAGCAAAGCTGTTTGGATTAGTCAATGATCCATCAGCTGACCGTGATCAGACGATAGCGGCCATCGAAGAGCTTCTCGAAAAAAGACAGGAGCTTCTTATAAGTATCAAGCCGCCTTTTACAGAAGAAGAGCAGCTGATCGGGCGGGAAATCCTTAAGCGCAATGCGGTCATCGAGATTCGGTTAAAAAAAATAAAAGAAGAGATTCAAAAAGATATGAAAAGCTTAACGAAGAAAAAAGATTCCGTAGATAAATACGTGAATCCATATGCATCGGTGCAATTGGACGGTGTTTTTTATGATAAAAAGAATTGACTGCGAGTGAACCGCCTTCCGCTGGTTCATTCAGGCTGTTGATAAACGCCCGCTTTCTTCGGTGCTCATGACCCTTATGGTCACTTTGCTCCTCGTCAGGCTTCGCGCTTGGAAAGACAAACGTTTTCAATCAGCCTGAAGGTGTCTGTAATCTAAGCGAACCGCTTTCTGCCGGCTCGCTTTTTTAATGGGGAGTTTCATGGCTTAGCGGTAGAATATCATGAATCAATGCCAATATTTCATGACTCAGCAGCAGGAATACCTGGATGTGAAAAAAGTAGAAATGAACATACACATCACTTATTACAGTTTTGACAAATGTTTTTATAAGGTTAAGCAGGAGTTTTTAAAGGGAAGGAGAAATATATAAGCATAGCTATTTGTAAAGGAGGAGTCTACATGTTAGACTACAGCATCCGCGGTGAAAACATTGAAGTCACTCCGGCGATTCGTGAATACATTGAGAAAAAGGTCAACAAATTAGAAAGATATTTTATCGAATCTCCAAATGCTACTGTTCATGTCAACTTGAGAGTATACCATGACAAAAGTGCAAAAGTTGAAATCACGATTCCGATGAAAGATCTTGTGCTTCGAGCCGAAGAACGAAATGAAGATATGTATGCGGGCATTGATTTAATTGTCGATAAATTAGAGCGTCAAATCCGTAAACATAAAACAAAGGTAAATCGCAAGTTTCGTGAAAAAGGCGACACCCAAGATTATTTTACGATTGCACAAAGTGAAATCGCATCAACAGGGGTAGAAGAAGAAACGGATGAATTGGCTATTGTTCGTACGAAGCAATTTGATTTGAAACCAATGGATTCTGAAGAAGCTGTTCTGCAAATGAACCTCCTAGGACATAACTTTTTTATTTACACAGATGCAGAAAGCAATGCAACAAATATTGTATACAAACGAAAAGATGGAAAATATGGCTTAATCGAAACAAACTAATTAACGATCGACAATCCCGCTGTTTGCTAATGGCGGGATTTTTTATTCAAGGAAGGGGCTCTTTTCGCCTTTCCTGTTGTGGGTTGACAATTCGTGTTAAGATAGAGGAAGAGTTTGGTGATCCAAAGGGAGGAGTAAATTCATGTCAATTGGACGGAATGAGCCATGTCCATGCGGAAGCGGGAAAAAGTTCAAGAAGTGCTGTGGAAGAGTAGAAGGCTCGGCCATACATGGAGTGATGCAGGAGGAGCTTGAAAGCCTGCAGCGTGAGCTTATCGATTACGCAATGGAACATTATTCATATGAAATGAAGAAGCAGTTTCAATCGCTTTTACATACATACGAAGCGCTGCGCAAAGATCCACAGGTCTATCTAGTGGCTTTTGAGATCTGGTTTATTTTAACGAAACCTGTGAAAAATGGACGAACGATACTTGAGGAATTCGTTGCCCACCGTGCTTCGTCGGTGAAAAGAGAGCGGACGAGAGCGATCTTCCTTACATGGCCCCGCGTAAAGTTTATTGCTGGTGCTGTGAAAGAGATTCAAGACAACGTATATAAGGTGGAAGACGTATTATCGCGGGAAACCGTGTCTATTCGTGCGCGCCGACAGCTGCCGATTGAAGGTGTGTTCGTAGTGGGAGGATTACTGCCGTTTGAAAAAGAGCACACATTCTTTATGATTGATTTCCACTTCGAAAAACAATTAGTGCCACAAGCTGAAAAGTGGCTCGTATCTCAGTTTGAACAGGCCGAAGAAACGAGTTCGCAAGAGTTTTTAGCTAAAGATTGGCTATCTATATTGGAAGGGATCTTCGTTATATACGATGCACAAAAACAGGGTGAAGAACAGTCAGTTGATTACGGTGAATTGACGTGGAACAAGGAATCGCAAGAAAAAACAGCTGACCATTTACTTGCCTTTTTACAGGAAGAAGGGATAGGAGAGTTAAGACAGCAAACCGCTGTACTCCTATGGAACGTGTACTGTCAAAAGGAAAATCCGACCATTCGCAAACCGGAAATTTATACAGCGGCTCTATATGCCCTTCTGCAATCTTATCAAATCGTTGAAACAGATTATTCAAACAGCAAACTTGCTTCTCGTCTCGGCGTCTCAGCCGCTAGCTTGTCAAAACGAGCGAAGGAAATGGAAGTAGTCCTTGAGGAACGCCTTCAACAAGGAGAAAAAGCTGTACAAGTATAAAAACGCCTATGATGGGCGTTTTTATATTTTTGGATTTGTTAAACGTGCTGTTGCTTTCTGCTGGGAGCCTGCTCGCCAGGGGATCTCTTGGACACGCTTTTCCTGCAGGAGTCTTGCGCCTTTCTCTCCCATCACATAGAGGGGAAGAATCATCATTAACATAGCCATATTTTTATAGACAATATTTCTTTCAGAGGACTGGACACTTTCATTATTTCCACATTTCCCCTCGTCTGTTTTATGCTTGCTGCGGGGCTCCTGCGCATATGCCGTTTAGTTGTTTCAAGCAGATGATAATGGTAATATTAAATAGGCATTTTATAAGATTTTTAGGCTCACGAACGAACTTGTTACAAGTAAAAAGGAGCGTCTATAGATGGGGTTATTAACTAAGATGTTTGATGCAAATAAACGCGATGTTAAGCGATTAGAAAAAATGGCGCTGAAAATCGAAGCATTAGCCGACGAAATGGAACGTTTATCTGATGAAGAGCTTCGCGCCAAAACTACTGTTTTCAAAGAACGTTATGCGAAAGGCGAGTCACTTGATAGCTTGTTAACAGAAGCTTTTGCGGTTGTGCGTGAAGGGGCGCGCCGTGTGCTTGGTCTTTACCCGTATCGTGTTCAGCTGATGGGGGGGATTTCCCTCCATGAAGGGAACATTTCCGAGATGAAAACAGGGGAAGGGAAAACCTTAACGGCGACAATGCCGGTTTATCTTAATGCGATCTCTGGTAAAGGTGTTCACGTGATTACAGTCAATGAATATCTTGCTTCCCGTGACGCAGCAGAAATGGGTGAGCTTTACAATTTTCTCGGTTTGACGGTTGGCCTGAACGTGAACAGCTTATCAAAAGAAGAGAAGAAAGAAGCTTACGCTGCGGATATTACGTATGGAACGAACAATGAACTTGGCTTCGATTATCTGCGCGATAACATGGTGCTTTATAAAGAACATAAAGTGCAGCGCCCGCTTCATTATGCCGTGATCGATGAAGTAGACTCTATTTTAATTGATGAAGCGCGGACACCGCTCATTATTTCTGGACAGGCACAAAAGTCGACACAGCTGTATATCCATGCCAATAGTTTCGTTCGTACATTAAAAGTGGAAGATGATTATACGTACGATGAAAAAACAAAGAGTGTATTGTTGGCGGAAAATGGAATCAATAAGGCGGAAAAAGCGTTCAGCATTGAAAACTTGTTCGATTTAAAGCACGTCACACTAAACCATCACATTAATCAAGCACTAAAGGCGCATGTCACGATGCAGCGCGATGTAGATTACGTTGTTCAGGAAGATGAAGTGGTCATTGTTGACCAATTTACAGGCCGTTTAATGAAAGGCCGCCGGTATAGCGATGGTCTTCATCAAGCGATTGAGGCGAAGGAAGGCGTGCCGATTCAAAATGAAAGCATGACGATGGCGACGATCACGTTTCAGAACTTTTTCCGAATGTATGAAAAGCTTTCCGGTATGACAGGAACGGCGAAGACGGAAGAAGAAGAATTCCGCAACATCTACAACATGAAAGTCGTCAGCATTCCAACAAACCGGCCGATCGCCCGTGACGACCGGTCCGATTTAATCTATGCCTCGATGGAGGGGAAATTCCGTGCGGTTGTCGAAGATATTTACCAGCGGTACCAATTAAAGCAGCCAGTGCTTGTCGGTACAGTAGCTATTGAAACGTCCGAATTAATTTCTTCTTTATTAACTAAACGAGGCGTTCCTCATAACGTATTGAATGCGAAAAACCATGGACGTGAAGCGGAAATCATTATGGAAGCCGGTCAGCCTGGTTCCATTACAATTGCGACAAACATGGCCGGACGCGGAACGGACATTAAGCTTGGAGAAGGTGTGAAGGAACTCGGAGGTCTAGCGGTGATCGGCACCGAGCGCCATGAGTCCCGCCGGATTGATAATCAGCTGCGCGGACGTTCTGGACGTCAAGGAGACCCAGGAATTACTCAATTTTATCTTTCCATGGAAGATGAACTGATGCGCCGTTTTGGTTCTGATAACATGAAATCCATGATGGAAAGACTTGGAATGGATGACGATCAGCCTATTCAAAGTAAAATGGTGAGTAAAGCTGTGGAATCTGCTCAAAAACGTGTGGAAGGCAACAACTTTGATGCCCGTAAGCGTCTGCTTGAGTATGACGATGTCTTACGTCAGCAGCGGGAAATCATTTATAAACAGCGCGATGAAGTGCTGGAGTCTGAAAACCTTCGTGAAATTTTAGAAGGCATGATTTTGGCAGTGATTGAGCAGGTGGTTGGAGCACATCTGGCTGCGAATGCGTCGGAAGAACAATTAAATATGCAAGGAATCGTTGATTATGCAAATGCCAATTTATTAAGTGAAAGTGAACTCACACTCACTGATTTAGAGGGCAAACAAGCGGATGAAATGATTGATGTCATTTATGAGAAAGTGAAAGCGCGATATAGCGAAAGAGAAGAACAGATGGGCGAAGAGCAAATGCGTGAATTCGAAAAAGTCGTCCTGCTTCGTGCCGTTGATTCGAAATGGATCAATCATATCGATGCGATGGATCAGCTGCGCCAAGGAATCCATTTGCGTGCTTACGGCCAAATCGATCCGTTGCGTGAATACCAAAATGAAGGGTTTGCCATGTTCGAAAACATGGTCGCATCCATCAATGAAGAAGCCGCTAAATATGTGATGAAAGCTGAAATCCGCAACAACCTTGAGCGTCAAGAAGTCGCCAAAGGCCAAGCCGTCAATCCAAAAGAAGACGAAGACAGCAAAGCGAAAAAGAAACCAGTCAGAAAAGCCCCTGCAGTCGGCAGAAACGAACCATGCCCATGCGGAAGCGGAAAAAAACACAAAAATTGTTGTGGGTAAGTAGAAAAGCGGAGCCGACTGCTCTGGAGCGACTAGCATATGACCTCGAGCTCCAAGGAGGCGGAGCTGGCCAAGAGAAAAGCGTAAGCGCCTGAACTGTCTCGACAGGCAAATGTTCTTTCACCAAAGAAGCCGCTCTTTGGCTTCATTGGTGGAAGGTTATTTGACCCGAGGGACAAGGCGCTGCAGCTGGTCAAGAAAAGCGTAAGCGGCCTTTCTGTGCTGAACAATGCATAAAATCCTTGAACAAAGACAGAAGTAACATAGTAAAATAAAGAATCATTTTCATTTTTCTCAACAACATTGAATAAGAGGTGCTTATATGGAATTATTTGAAATTCGAAATGAGTTAGACAAAACAGCTAAGAAGTTAGCGGACTTCAGGGGGTCTCTTTGACTTAGAAAACAAAGAGGAACGGATTGCTGCACTTGAGGATGAGATGCTGCATCCTAACTTTTGGGATGATCAGCAGGCGGCACAAACAGTGATTAACGAGGCGAATGGCTTAAAGGAAATTGTCAATGAATATAAGGAATTGCTGGAGATCCAAGAAAATCTGGAGCTGACGCATGAGTTGGTGAAAGAGGAAGCGGATGCAGATCTGCAAGGCGAACTGGAAAATGAGATGGAGGAATTCCGTAATCGAATCAGTGATTTTGAGCTGCAGCTGCTTTTGAGTGATCCTTACGATAAAAACAATGCTATTTTAGAGCTTCATCCAGGAGCAGGCGGCACAGAGTCACAAGACTTTGGTTCGATGCTGCTGCGTATGTATACACGCTGGGGGGAGAAGCAAGGGTTCAAAGTGGAAACGATGAACTATCTTCCTGGAGATGAAGCAGGCGTAAAAAGTGTGACTCTTTTATTTAAGGGACATAATGCCTACGGTTATTTAAAGGCGGAAAAAGGTGTACATCGTTTAGTACGTATTTCTCCGTTTGATTCTTCTGGCCGTCGGCACACATCCTTCGTTTCCTGCGAAGTCATGCCAGAGTTTAATGATGACATTGAAATTGATATCCGCTCAGAAGACCTTAAGGTTGATACGTATCGGGCAAGCGGTGCGGGCGGACAGCACATCAATACGACAGATTCGGCTGTACGGATTACGCATGTGCCGACAAATACGATCGTGACGTGCCAGTCAGAGCGTTCACAAATTAAAAACCGCGAACAAGCAATGAAAATGTTGAAGGCAAAGTTATATCAGAAGAAAATTGAAGAACAAGAAGCTGAACTTGCAGAAATTCGCGGCGAGCAAAAAGAAATTGGCTGGGGAAGCCAAATTCGTTCATACGTGTTCCATCCATATTCCATGGTCAAAGATCACCGCACAAGTGAGGAAACAGGAAACGTGCAGGCAGTCATGGATGGAGAGATTACCCCATTTATTAACGCATACTTGCGCTCGCGTTTATAAAAGAGATGAAAAACTGTTCCGAAAATCAGTAACTCACTGACTTTCGGGACAGTTTTTTTGTGAGATCATGTTTAAAGTCATAAAAAACGTTTAAAATAACAAGGAATAGTTTATTACATAAAACTGGTCGTTATGCAGCAAAATAATTGTAATGCCACAATACATCGTACCAGGGGAGTCTTCACTTCATAAATAACGGGCTAGTGAAAGTTCAAAAAGTGTATACAATTGGTGAGAATGATTGACCTAGCTGTGTTAGCCGTTATTTTACGTATTTCCCAACCGTTCGACAAGGTTTTAAAAAGTGAAGGCTTTGGTATAATTAACGTGCATTGCATATTTTTTCTAGGAGGAGAGAACATGAAGTTCAAAAAATCATTTATGGCTTTGTTAGTTGGTTCATCGATTGCACTTGCAGCATGCGGCGGCGGCAATAAAGCAACAAATGAAACAGCAAATGAAGAGCCAACGACGGAAACAACGAGTGCACGAGGTGAAGAAGTGTACAAGCAAAGCTGTATGAGCTGTCACGGTCAAAACCTTGAAGGTCAAGTGGGCCCTTCTTTACAGAAAGTAGGAGCTAACCTCAGCAAAGACGAAATTTTAAATATTATTAAAAATGGTAAAGGCCAAATGCCTCCGAATGTTGTTCAAGGTGCAGATGCTGAAGCAGTCTCTGAATGGCTTGCAACAAAAAAATAAAGTAAAAACAAGGAATGCAGTGAATGAGCTGCATTCTTTATTTTTGCTTTAT
Organism: Bacillus lumedeiriae; assembly: GCF_044891285.1. NCBI lineage: Bacteria > Bacillati > Bacillota > Bacilli > Caryophanales > Bacillaceae > Bacillus > Bacillus lumedeiriae. Next base: position 225,835 of record NZ_JAUIYO010000003.1, on the reverse strand, counting down.
TACGGTCTAATATTTTCATTTGAGTTGTTACAAAATATTTCAATTTTTTCATTGTATATATAAGCGTCCTTATGCGGAAAAATCGATTATTTTATTTAAAGCGCATTCAAAACACTTGGATATGTTACGGTGCGAAAAGAAAATGTAATAAAATTGCGGCTTAACGCAAGTTTAATCAGTGATATAATAAATCTGAATTTGAGGAGGAAAACTGAGTTTTTTCAGCTTTTTTCCTGTATAACTGACAAATGATGATAGGTGGTTTTTATGATAGAAATGAAGGGTGTGACAAAAACATACCCAAACGGAGTCACAGCGCTGCGAAATGTTGATGTTTCCATTAAACAAGGTGAATTTGTTTATGTAGTAGGACCGAGTGGTGCTGGCAAATCGACTTTTATCAAGATGATGTATAGGGAAGAAAAATCGTCAAGCGGCCAAATCATTGTGAATGGCGTAAATTTGTCCACGTTAAAAGACAAACAAGTTCCGCTGCTTCGCCGGCAAGTAGGAGTTATATTTCAGGACTTTAAATTACTGCCGACTCTGACCGTCTATGAAAATGTCGCATTTGCGATGGAAGTGATTGAAGAAAGCCCGTCTGTTATTAGAAAACGGGTGATGGATGTGCTGAATCTCGTCGGATTAAAGAATAAAGCAAGAATGCTTCCATCAGAACTATCGGGCGGAGAGCAGCAGCGTGTATCTATTGCCCGTTCAATCGTCAATCAACCGAAAGTGGTCATTGCGGATGAGCCGACGGGAAACCTTGATCCAGATACGGCATGGGATATTATGAGCATTTTTGAAAAAATCAATCATCAAGGCACCACGCTGGTGATGGCTACACACAATAAAGATATTGTCAACACGATTCGCCGCCGGGTGATCGCCATTGAAAGCGGCCGGATTGCCCGGGATGAACAGCGGGGGGATTACGGATATGAAGCCTAGAACATTTCGCCGCCATCTTCGGGAAAGCTTTAAAAACTTAAGCCGCAATGGCTGGATGACGTTTGCCGCTGTGTCGGCTGTCACTGTTACGCTTTTGTTAGTGGGAGTCTTTCTTATCGTTTTACTAAATTTAAATAAGGCTGCGGCCGATATCGAAAATGATGTGGAAGTACGTGTGTTAATTAAATTGGACGCTGCGGAAGCAGAGAAGCAGGCGCTGAAAGAACAGCTGACAAGCCTGCCTGAAGTAGCAAGCGTCACCTATTCGCCAAAAGAAAAGGAATTAAAAAATTTAATTAAAGACCTCGGTGACGATTTTGCCTTATTTGAGCAAAACAATCCATTAAACGATGTGTTCGTTGTAAAAACGAAGCGGCCTGGGGATACACTCGCCGCAGCGAAGAAAATGAAGACGTTTGATTATACAGAAGGCGTTATTTATGGCGAGAAAAAAGTAGAAAGACTGTTTAGTTTTTTAAAAACAAGCCGGAACGTCGGACTGGTACTTAGTTTAGGGTTGTTATTTACGGCGATGTTCCTTATTTCCAATACGATTAAAATGACCATTTTTGCACGCCGGAAGGAAATTGAGATTATGAGGTTAGTTGGAGCCGCTAATGGATTTATCCGCTGGCCGTTTTTGTTAGAAGGATTATGGCTCGGATTGATCGGTTCAGTACTGCCTGTCGCTGTAGTAGTGATCGGTTATACATACGTTGTGGAAGAACTAACAGCTCATATGCAAGGCCACTTCATTCAGCCGCTCGCCTATTTCCCATTTGTATGGCAAATTAGCGGTGTCCTTTTACTTATTGGAGCGTTTATTGGTATGTGGGGAAGCTTGATGGCCGTTCGCCGATTTTTAAAAGTGTAATAGACAAAAAGCTAAACTAGAAGTTTTCAAGGGAACAGAGAGGGGATTTTGGATTGAAGAAAGGAATAGGACTGACGGCTGCTTTAGTCGCATCACTTAGTTTGGGAAGTACATTTGGGCTGGAAGATAGGGTATTTGCTTCAACACTATCGGATCTTGAAAGCCGTCAGCACGAAATTGACAACAAACAATCGAATATTGAACAACATATGAATGAGAAAAATAAAAAGATTATTGAACTCCAAAATGGGCAGGAAAAGCTGTCTAAAGAAATCAAAACACTGGATCAATCGATTTCAAAGGCAGCCAAGCAAATTCGGGAAAAACAAGAAGCTGTTGCTGAAATGAAAAAAGAAATTACGAAGCTCCAAAAAGAAATAGAGGAATTGAAGGTCCGAATCGCTGAACGTACCCTCGTCCTTCAAGAGCGTGCTCGTTCGCTCCAGAAAAGCGGAGGTTCAGCCAGCTACATTGACGTGCTGCTTGGTTCGGAAAGCTTTACCGATTTCATTAACCGTGCAAGCGCCGTCACGACGCTTGTAAATGCCGATAAAGAAATATTAGAAGAGCAGGAGCGGGACAAAGCTCAGCTCGAAAAAAGTGAAAAGCAGGTAAAAGAGAAGCTCGAAAGCCTCGAAAGTATGCTGGCTGATTTAGAAACATTAAAGGTGAGTCTTGATCAGAAAAGAGCAGAAAAAGATAAGGTAATGAAACAGCTGGCAAGTGAAGAAGACCATGTACATAGCCAAAAGTTAAGCTTGAAGGAAGAAGAAAAGCTGCTGGCATCTCAAGAATCAGCAATCAAAGCAGCTATTTCTGCTGAAAAAGCGCGTCTCACAAAGGAAGAGAAGGAACGTGCTGCCCGTGAAAGGGAAAGTCAGGCGAAAACAAATGCCCCTGCAAAATCAGCACCTTCTAAAGAAGAAACAAGATCGGCCGATCGTTCGGCTGATACACCAGCTGTTTCAGCAGGAGCATTTATGCGTCCGGCACAAGGAAATATCTCTTCTGAATTTGGTTTAAGAAGTCTAGGCAACCATAAAGGCATTGACATTGCCAACAGTGTCAGTGTGCCTATTGTAGCGGCTGCCGACGGAGAAGTGATTCGTTCTTATTACTCTTCTACTTATGGAAACTGTATTTTCGTTTCTCATTCTATTAATGGGAAAGTATTTACAACAGTATACGCCCATATGTCTGAGCGGGTTGTTCAAGGCGGAAGTGTGTCAAAAGGCCAGACGATCGGTTATATGGGAAATACAGGGCGTTCTTACGGACAGCATTTGCACTTTGAAATGCATGAAGGCCCGTGGACACAATCTAAAGAAAATGCTGTTGATCCGCGCAAGTACGTTCATTTTTGATTATGAGGAGTTATTACAATTAAAAGCAGAGATGAATGGCTTTGATCCGAAAACAAAAGGAGAAGCTATGAATGCATGAGGTACCAGCTGTTTTCTTAAGAAACATGTAGAGTTTAGAAAAAGAGCAATGGCAGCGTGTCAGCGCCTTAAATCTTATTATCCATGTTATTAGTATCTGGAACACCGTGCATCTATAACAAGCAATTGAACATTTGAAAACGACAGGAAAATATAAAGAGGAATTACTACCTCGTATATCCCCATTGAGATGAGAATAGGTGAATATTGATTTAAACCGGAGATTTGAGAGTCTATCTATTCACTACACCCACTTAAGATATAAAAACCCCAATTTTTCTCTGCGTTAAGGAGAAAAATTGGGGTTTTTGATTCTGAAAAACTCCTTATCTTGTAATATCTGTGTTTTGTTCCTAAGTTTGTTTTTCTTAAAAAGGGACAGTGCAAATTAGCTATTTAAATGTCTCTTTTACTTATACGAAAACACTAATATTATCTTAGTTTCATAGTGAATCCTTTACTGCCAGTTAAACAACTATAAGTCAATATCGACAAAACCTTCACAAGTAAAACGAACATCTGTTGAAATATAATTTTTAACACCTGTTTCGACATTAATTATCCCGCCTGGCTGATGTATGTTAAATTCGTTCTCTTTACTTTTCTTTGACAAGTAAATACCTAAAGCTAGACTTCCGGATCCACAAGCTTGCTCGAAGAATCTAGATCCCGTTTCTTTCACGTAAACATATGGCCATATTTCATATTCCTTTTCTGTTAACTTTCTATAGGGAATGATTCCAATTGCTTTGTTTTCAATTTTTTCAGAAATCGTCTCGATAATAAGGTTAAAATCATCCTTGCATGGCCAATAGTCTGTTAAGAAATGAGTGATCCCATTTAGCTGCACGCAACTTCCTGAAATGCTTCTTCCATTAAGATTAATAACAATATCTTTAATGGAAATAGGATATGGCATTTCAGCTTTCGCTTCAAAATGATTAGAAGATTTAGCTTCAACCACACAGGCAAGTGGTGATTCTGCTCCAGAAGATTCTAACAAAAATCTATTGTTTTCTGTGATCCCTTTGTAGTAACAGTATGCAGCAGCCCCTAAAAGTGCATTTCCACAAAATTCTCCTCCTGACATTTCCAATCTAAGTAAAGAATTTTTACTTTTCGGCGCAACTATAAAGCCTGCCTGTTCTGCATTAACATATTCATAGCCCATAATCGTATTGGCGATTTGTGCATAGTGATTAGGAGCAACATAGTTGGTTATTAAAACTGTCATATTTTTTGAAGGACTAATCTTTACAAAGTTAAGTCTCATTACATAATCCCCTTCCTTATTAAATCCCTGTATGTAACCTTATTTATTTGAGCAATAGATACATCTGCTTTAAACGCTCCTGTAAACGATCAGGATAACTTTCTTAATTGTACCAAATGACTTTTCGATTTGAGAAAATGTTTCATTTTGTTCAATTCTTACTGTATTAGCTTTAGTAACTCAGTCAACTGCCTCTATCTCATTTATCACCCTTTGACCACTAAAAGGCAGTTTACAATACAAACAACTTTTTCTCTATCAAAAAGGACTTTTCATACGCAATTAAAAGCAAGCGTCTGACCATTTAAATGTAATCATCTTTTTGTCTCCCTTCAATTTCCTTTAGTTAAGTAAAATCACAATAGAAAAGGGGGCTATATCAATGGAATCACTCAGAAATGATTTCACGATATAGCCCCCTATTAACTAAAAAACTATGGGCAAACTGCTCAGTTTTGCTAGATATTAAGTTAAATCAACAGATAACAAAAGAGAAATGGCTTGTTTCATCATACGACGATCTTTACTCGATGCCATATTAACATTCTTTCTTATTTCCTGGCTTAGAAGTCCTAATGACTAATAATCATTTTCATTGTAATCGCTTTATGACAGGGTGTCAACAGGCGGTTTCAAAATAGTAAATCAATATTGATGTCTATGAGGCTGACTTTACTACACTATTTGATGTAAAGAGTAAAAAAATGTTCTTGAATAAGCGTTGATAAGAACAAAAGCGCAACGCCTGACTTTAGCGACGTATTTTGTAATCAATCTTCCTGAGCCGGGCACCTAGGTTTTCCTAAAGAATCAACTCTGGGCGTTCGCCCGCGCAAACTTCTCCCTTTTGAATAATCTGTAATTGTAAGCGAGAGAAAGGGGAGGTGTTAAGTATGAGCGGTGGTGGCGGCTACGGAAGTGGATTCGCGTTGATCGTTGTCTTGTTCATTCTCCTAATTATTGTTGGAGCAGCTTATATTGGCTGGGGCTACTAATAATAATTAGAAGAGGAGAAAAACGGCCGTCGACAAAGTCGACCGCCGTTTTTTTATGTTTATTACAAAACTTATATGGATAGGTGTTTTGCTATATTCTGAAAGATTGACCCAAAAGGCTGCTAAAAACAACTTTTTAGAGTCCGTTCTTTTCTTTTGATTAAATTTTTGAATAGTAATGGGAAGACTTCTTCTTTTTTGATAACATTCAAACGTTTATTTTTCACTGAGTTAATTTTAGGAGAAAGCGATTGTCCCCAATGGAAATCAACAGGGGAATGTAACAAAGCATTATAATAAAAGAAATTGGACGGGAAAGTATTTTTTCTGTAAAGTAATACCTAAAGAGGTATAGAGGAGAGCTGGATATGTCTTATTTTTTTCGAAAAAAGATTGAAGAGGTCCGACTTGCAGCGGCTACTATTTTGGGGGTAAAGGAATAGAATGAAGTGAATTGGTTTACGATAGGATCTCTGACGATACCGGCTGTTCAGCTTGCCGTTCTTGCTGCTTTTATCATTGCAGCAGGTGTTCTTTGGTTTAAAAAGGACAAGTTGTTTTTACATTTTTATGAAAATGCGGTCCTGATTTTTATTGTTATATGGAAATTGAGTATAGTTTTATTTAGTTTTTCGCTCGTAAAGCAGGCACCTTTGTCACTCTTGTATTTTAACGGCGGCTGGAAGGGGATTTGGCTTGGAATATTTTTTGTTTATGGATACACTCTATGGAAATGCCCTCTGGAAAGGCGAACACAAGCTGCATGGATATGGATGCTGATCGTTGTCTCTTTTGAAATTATCCTCCCTTTACTCACTGGACAGGCAGGGGGGACAGCATTTATTCAGCTGGCAGGGGGACTCGTGCTGCTTGTCAGGCCGCTTCAGGAAGTTCGAGGAGTGATTTGGCTGTTTACGTTATGGCAGCTGTTGTTTGAGTCATGGACCGCTGAATTATTCTCCAACAGTGGCCTGCTTTACATAGGAACGGCCTTGTTTTTCACTTTCATGATGAGGAGGGAACCCATTGAATAAGAAATGGCTTGGCGTTGCTTTGCTTATGCTGCTCGCGGGCATTGCGATCGTAAATATTGTGAAAGATCGACAGGAAATAACGGAAATTGAAAATCCGGGAATGAAAGTCGTCGATCAAGAAGTGGTTTCAGGGGAAGAAAACGGTCTTGGCCTTGGCAGCCGGGCGCCGGATTTCACTTTGCGGACATTAGAAGGAAAGGAAGTCTCCCTGTCAGATTATCAAGGAAAAAAAGTCATTTTAAATTTCTGGGCGACGTGGTGCCCGCCTTGTAAAGCTGAAATGCCCCATATGCAAAGCTTTTATGAAAAAGAAGCAGAAAAAGGCAATGTAGAAATTCTAGCAGTGAATTTGACGAGTGAGGATAGAGGAAAAGAAGAGGTAGCTAAATTCGCAGAGCAATACGGTTTAACTTTTCCTATCCCGCTTGATGAGGACGGAACTATTGGCCAGCGATACCAAATCGCTACTATTCCAACTACTTATATCCTTAATACAGATGGCACCATCCATCAAAAAATCATCGGTCCAATGGACGAACAAATGATGCGTGAACTGGTGAGCGAACTCAAATAAGTGGAGTGTAAATCTTTCCATCTGATCATAACTTGTCCCCTCATTTCATAGTGTAAAAGAAGGGAGCTGTCCGTGTGGTAGTGAGCTGGACAGCTTTTTTAGCTTTCCAATTTGGAGGGGGCGGAATGGTGAAGAGAAAATGGATAGCAGTGCTGATCGTATCTTCTTTTATTACGGGAGCTGGAGGAATGTATGGGAGCTTAACGGTGCTTAATGAGAAAGAACATACAGTCCAGCCGCGGGAAAGCGGACAGGGACAGGCGACATCGGAAGGCCTGCCGGACGAGCTCCATAAAGTACAGACGGCCTATGAAGTCATTGCTGATCAATATGTTGAGAAAGTGGATCGTACGGAATTGATAGAGGGGGCGATTGATGGAATGATCGGCTCTTTGAAAGATCCCTATTCCGTCTATATGGATGCTGAAACAGTGAAGCAGTTCGAAGATTCTCTTGACTCTTCCTTTGAAGGCATTGGCGCAGAAATTACGGTTGTGGAGGGAAAGCTGACGATTGTCGCTCCATTTAAAGACTCACCAGCGGAAAAAGCCGGCTTGAAGCCGAAAGATCAAATCGTTGAGATTGATGGGCAGTCAGTAAGCGGCTTGACGATTTACGAAGCGACAAAGAAAATCCGCGGTAAAAAGGGCACAACAGTTACGATCGGCATTATCCGTCCGGGTATGACAAAGCCGCTTGATGTGAAAGTGAAGCGCGATAATATTCCGATTGAAACGGTATTCGCAAAAACAAAAGTGAAGCAGGACAAACGAGTGGGAGTGATTGAAATCACTTCTTTTTCGGAAGATACAGCCAAAGACTTTAAAGAGAAATTGAAAAAGATTGAGAAGAAAGAACTGGACGGGCTGATCATTGATGTACGTGGAAATCCGGGCGGCTTTTTAACGAGTGTGGAGGAAATATTGAAAGTATTCGTCACTGAAAATAAGCCTTACATGCAGATTGAAGAAAAGACCGGACGGAAATTGCCGTATTTCTCAGAAAAGAAAAAAGTGAAGCCCTATCCGATTGCTGTGCTTACAGATGAAGGAAGTGCTTCCGCATCTGAAATACTGGCAGGTGCACTGAAAGAAGCGGAGGGGTATCCGATTATCGGTGAGAAGAGTTTTGGCAAAGGAACGGTACAGCAGCCAGTGCCGCTTGGAGATGGAAGTAACTTGAAGCTGACTACTCATAAATGGCTGACGCCAAATGGCAATTGGATTCATGGCAAAGGCATTAGACCTGATATTGAAGTGAGGCAGCCGGATTATTTTTATGCCCATCCCCTTCAAGTGAATCAGCCGCTCACCCGTGAAATGAATAATGACAGCGTCAGAAGCGCCCAAACGATGCTTGACGGTCTCGGCTACGCTCCAGGACGAACCGACGGTTACTTCAGCACCGAAACAGAAAAAGCTGTCCGAGCTTTCCAAATCCAAACAGGCATCAAAGAAACAGGAACCATTGACAAACAAACAGCAAGCAGGCTAGAGCAAAAATGGATAGAAGAAATGAAAAAAGAGAAAAACGACCTTCAAATGCAAGCAGCCTTAGCCTATATAAGAAACTTAGATAAGTAGAAACAAAAGCGCAGAGTGCCTGCCTATCGGCGACAAGCATAAGGCGAGCCGGCGGGAAGGCCGCCCTGCAGCCTTCTTGCTGGAACGACTTATGACCTCGAGCCGATGGCGCTCGGAGCTGGATGAGAACAAAAGCGCAGAGTGCCTGCTGATCGGCGACAAGCATAAGGCGGGCCGGCGGGAAGGCCGCCCTGCAGCCTTCTTGCTGGAACGGCTTATGACCTCGAGCCGATGGTGCTCGGAGCTGGATGAGAACAAAAGCGCAGAGTGCCCGCCGATACAATTGAAAATCAATCAATAGCTGTCTCCATGTCTTGGAGATGGCTATTTTTGTTAAATAAACGGCTATTGAAAGCATCTTGATTGATAATCTGCTGTGATATACTCACGCGCAGCCGTTTTTTTTGGTACAATATCCATAGAATGCAAGGAATGTAAGGTGGGGAACGCCGTGTTACAAGAATGGTTGTTGGAGCTGCTCACTGGCTTCGGAAGATTATTCATTCACCCAATCTTTTATTTTTCATTTTTACTCGCTTTTGTCGTCGGTATGTTTCGGGTAACGAGAGAACGAAAGGATTTCCACACACGGGTGTATGATATTTATCAAGAAATTCGCTTCATATTGCCTTCCAGCTTATTGCTTGGGCTGCTGTTGTCGATCGCAGCTATCGTTTCCGGCTTAACGCTTCCGCTTGAGCTGTTGAATTTTATCGCTGCGATTACGATTATTTTAAGTGCAGGAGGCTTTCGTCTACTTTCTCCTGCATGGACGATCGGGCTTGCTTTATTGATCTTCGTTATATTCGAAAAAATAGGCCGTCCATTGATCCCGTATGACGGGTTGGAGCTCGGAAAGATCATTATGACGATGGCCATCATTTTAGCTTTGCTCTTAATCACTGAAGGTTTGCTTATTTTCAAACGAGGCTGGCAAGGAACTTCGCCGCGTCTCGTACGAAGCCCGCGCGGATTAAGTGTAGGGGTTCAATTCGCCCAGCGCTTATGGCTCGTTCCAGTATTTCTAGTACTGCCGGCAGGTGAACTTGCTTCTCCGTGGTCATGGTGGCCGGTTATATCTATCGGTTCGGAGACGTACTCGTTTATTTGGTTTCCTTTTTTAGTTGGTTTTGCCCAATTAATTAAAAGTACGCTGCCAGAGCTCGCTGTGAAAGCAACTGGAAAAAACATTATCACCATTGGCGTCATTACAATGCTGCTTGCTGTGGCTGCTTACTGGCTGCCGCTTCTTGCTATAGTAAGTGCGGTGTTTGCTATTGTAAGCCGTATCTGGATTTCCTGGCGGCACTACGCCTATGAAAAGAACCGCCATTATTTCTTTACACCGCAGCCAAAAGGGATTATGATTCTTGGTATTTTGCCGCATACACCGGCAAAAAAAATGGATTTGAAAATTGGTGAAATTATTTACAAAGTAAATGGCATGGAAGTAAACAACGAAAGCGAGTTTTATGAAGCATTACAAAAAAATGCCGCTTACTGTAAACTTGAAGTCGTTGACGTCAATGGTCAAATTCGTTTTGCGCAAGGGTCGCTTTACGAAGGGCAGCATTATGAACTTGGCTTGATTTTAGTCGAGGAAGAAAAGGAATTTGTCTCGGTAGAAAAGTAACATGGCTTTCATCGTGAACCGGAAAATACTCTTTATCCGGAAAGGAATAGAAAAGTGGAGAATGCTTTGATTCAATGGCTGCCAGCTCATCCGATTCCCGCATTTTTACTGAGTGTTACTCTAAATATTGTAATAGCCATTTCAGGTGTGCTTCCGAGCGCCTTTATTACAGCGGCAAACATTGCCCTTTTTGGCTTCCAAACGGGTCTGCTTATATCAATTATTGGTGAAGCAGCAGGGGCTGTAGTCAGCTTTATTCTATACCGAAAAGGTCTTAAAAAGTTTACTTCTCATATGAAGCTGGAAAACAAATTCTTAAATAAACTACAGAATACAAAAGGAATAGAAGCGGTTTTTCTTGTGATTTTTTTAAGGGTTTTGCCTTTTGTTCCTTCCGGTGCGGTCACGCTGACAGCTGCTTTTAGTAAGATGGGGCTGTTTACCTTTAGTATAGCGAGTACAGCAGGAAAAATTCCTTCGTTGTTCATCGAGGCATACTCAGTGGAGCGAATATTTGATTTAACTGTCGAATGGCAGCTTTTCATTCTTTTTGCTCTTATGTCTTGCTTTATGATCTATACATATTGGAAAAGAAAAAATCATTAAGAAATACTTGTCACTGCGGTTGTCTGATACAGGTATTCCCATGTCAAAAACTACTTGATTGTTTCCGAAAGAAATGGCAAAACCTATAGATGCTCAAGAGGAGCAATTTATTCAAAGTGGGTGAATATGCAATGAAAACGAACATTCAAGTGCTGCCTATTATCGCTTCAATTGGTATTGGTGCGGCTGCTTACAGTATGATGACAGGACGTGGCGGACAGCTTCAAAATATGCTCCCGCAGCTATCTGCCGTCGGCAGCCAGGGAACAAATAACCAAAATACCCAATCAACAATGGGAACAACTATGCAGTAAATATCAAGGGGGGTTCTGAAAGCTTTGCTTTCGGGGCACCCCTTCTTTCATTACGGTAAGTATTTTTTTAGCTTATAGATAAAATTTTTTATAAAAGAGTCCGTGTTTTCTGATATTTTGCTTTCTAAATATTGACTGAAAAAGTCCGGTGTTTTAAAGTAGAAGTATGTATATAAGTGAGGTGAGGATGTTGGGAAGGCAATAGAAAAAAATATAAGAATGTTTGCAGGCAGTGATCGTTGGTTTATGGACTTATTTCATCAGTCTGCTTTTTGTACGCAAACAGGCCGGATCAAGCCTCAGCGCACGAGAAAAAGGACGGTTGAATAGAGATATTCATTTTAATTTAACGGAGGTGTAATTCCTTGCGGCACAACGTTCGCCGTAAGGAGCTCATTTGGACATATTAAACTTAATCATGGTTGCCTTTTTAATTGCTTTAACCGGTTTCTTTGTAGCAACCGAATTTGCAATTGTAAAGGTTAGAAGCACAAGGATCGATCAGCTGGCAGCAGAAGGGCGTGCCAATACAGAAGCTGCGAAGAAGGTCATTTCGAATCTTGATGAATACTTATCGGCATGTCAATTAGGGATTACAGTGACGGCTCTTGGTCTTGGATGGCTCGGTGAACCGACGGTTGTACGTTTGTTGAATCCGCTGTTTGTTCAGTTGAATTTGTCAGATTCCCTGACTAGTGTTTTGTCATTTATAATCGCTTTTTCTACCATTACTTTTTTGCACGTTGTAGTTGGTGAATTAGCGCCGAAAACAGTGGCGATTCAAAAAGCTGAAGAGATCACTTTGTTGTTTGCCAAACCAATGATTATTTTTTACCGCCTGATGTATCCGTTTATTAAAACGCTAAATGGATCATCTAGACTCATCATCAGATTATTCGGTTTCAAGCCTGTTTCGGAAAACGAAATGGCGCATACAGAAGAAGAGTTACGTATGATTTTATCGGAAAGTTTGAAAAGCGGAGAAATTAACCAGTCAGAATACAAGTATGTGAATAATATTTTTGAATTTGATGACCGGCTGGCAAAAGAAATTATGGTTCCGCGTACCGAAGTGACAGCTTTCGACAAGTCACAAACAGTAGAGCAATGTATCGTCACCGCCATGGAGGAAAACTATACTCGTTATCCGATTGCTGATGGCGATAAAGACCGAATCATTGGTATGGTCAACATGAAGGAAGTGCTGACCGATTATATCAGGGATGAGAAGAAAAAGACCTTGACGATTGATCATTACATTCGTCCTGTGATTCAAGTGATTGAATCGATTGCCATTCACGACCTGCTCGTAAAAATGCAGAAAGAACGCATTCAAATGGCAATTTTGATTGATGAATACGGCGGAACAGCTGGACTCGTTACAACAGAGGATATTCTTGAAGAAATCGTCGGTGAAATCCGTGATGAATTTGACCAGGATGAAACGCCGATGATTAAGAGAGTCAACGATCAGCAAATGATTCTCGATGGAAAAGTATTAATCAGTGAAGTGAATGATTTATTCGGTCTGGACATTGATGAAGAAGACGTTGATACGGTCGGCGGCTGGATTTTAACTGAAAAGTTCGAAGTTCAGGAAGGCGATACGATCGAACGGGATGGCTGTACATTTAAAGTCATTGAACTAGACGGCTACCATATCAAGTTTATTGAAGTAACAAAAGAAGCCCCCGCCGTTTCACCAGCGGTTGGAGAAATAGAAGCTATAGAAGAAGCCTGATCCGCATTGTACGGATCAGGCTTTTTTTTGATTTTCTTTCTACATGCTTTATGCGCGCCGCTCTTTATAAAAATACAAAATAGATAATCGCTGCTAACACGATTCGATAGATAGCAAAAGGAGTTAGTTTGATTTTATTAATAAGAGCTAGGAAGAAGCGGATGGACACTAGAGCGAAGATAAAGGCGCTAATGAAGCCGGCAATAAAAAAGGGAAGAGCATCGAGAGTAAAGTACTCCCAGTTTTTAATCAGCGACAAGGCACTTGCTCCTGCCATGATCGGCATAGCCATGATAAATGTAAAGTCTGCTGCTGCCCGATGGCTCATGCCAAGCAGCACACCTCCAGAAATGGTAGAACCGGAACGGGAAAAACCAGGCCACAGGGCGATACACTGAAACAAACCGATAAGAAAGGCTTGTTTATATGTCACATCATCAACGGTTTCCGCTTTTACTTGTCCAGGAGCAAACCAGTCGGCTGCAAGCATAAGGATGGCCCCCGCTACAAGACCAATCAATACAGTATTAATGGTAAATAAATGCTCGTCAATATAATCCTCGAATAAAAAGCCAAGTACGACAGCTGGAAGCAGCCCGATGAACACATGAACGAGTGTTAAGCGCGGGCCAGCTTGATATGATGCCGCTTTTCCTCTTTGTAAGCCGAGGAGATTGATAATACGGTCTTTAAAAACAACGACCACTGCCAAAATAGAGCCGAGTTGAATCACAATTTTAAAGCTATTAGCTACTGGTGCTGAAAATAACTCTTTTGATTTTAATAAAAGGTCATCCACAATAATCATATGTCCTGTAGAAGAAACAGGCGCAAATTCAGTGGCTCCTTCTACAAGTCCAAGAATAAAAGCAACGAATAATTCCCACCAATTCATTTTGTCACCTCAAAAAAATAAAATAGATAGCCACTTAACGATTGTATGGCTACAATGAAAATATGTCTAGTTTAACGTAGAAATACCATTACTTTTTACTATTTATTATTATAAATGAAAGGAAGTGACTAGTTTATGGGAATACATAACTATTTTAAAAGTTTATCTGATTTGGAACATTTATTTAGGCTGCCGGGAAAGTTTAAATACCAGTCGCATACGGTGGCTGCTCATTCATTTAAAGTGACAAAAATCGCTCAGTTTTTGGGAACAATTGAAGAGTTACAAGGTGCAGACGTCAATTGGCGGGCCCTGTACGAAAAGGCGCTCAACCACGATTATGCGGAATTATTTACAGGTGATATTAAAACACCGGTTAAATATGCGACAACCGAATTAACAGACTTGTTCTCGCAGGTGGAGGAGCAAATGGCGAAGAAGTTTGTGGAACAGGAATTTCCCAAAGAGCTGCAAGGCATTTACGTTGAGCGTTTTAAAGAAGGAAAAGACGACACGCTGGAAGGAAGGATTTTATCGGTAGCGGACAAAATCGATCTGCTTTACGAATCATTTGGGGAAATTTTAAAGCGTAATCCAGAGCCGTTATTTCTAGAAATATATAAGGAAGCATTGACTACGATTATGGAATTCTCCGATTTAAACTGTGTGCAGTATTTTATTAAAAATATTTTGCCGGACATGCTCTCTGAAGAGTTTATTCCATACAACGAGCTCAATTATATGACGGACATGATCGTGCAAAAGTATGAAGATAAGTGAGATCTCTTTTGAAAAAAGCTTCTTGCTGGGAGTGAGAATATGATAGACAAACTCATCATGGCAATGGTCTTGCCCGGTTTTCTCGTCGTCTTTTTTACAAGAGTGACATTTAATCGTTATCTAGGACTCGGTTTGACCGTTGCTTTAATCGCAGCCTCCGCCTATAAAGGGTATACCCACACATGGCCGCTCATTATTATCGATGCTGCTTCATTAACGATCGGTTTCTGGTTGTCTAGCGGAATGATGAAAAGACAAAAATCAAGTCCATAAAAAAGAAATGAACGGCTATTGTTCAGCAGCCTCTGCAGCTGGATACGATAGATCCCGTTTGCCGGTTAACGGCAGACGGGATTTTTTTGTGGATAACTTGTTTAAAGTATCCAGCAATGTGGTGGAAAAGTGGATAACTTATCCAAAGTAGTGAACGATACTAGTGTATAAAAATTTCTGCTTGATTTTAAATAGGGTATGGGGTATTATAAGTTTAAATCATTTATACCCCACAGGGTAAAAGGAGGAAACGATTTATGTTTTTTCGTTCTTATTTCGATGAAAAATTAGCTCAATATTCTTATATGGTAGCTTGTCAGAAAACAGGAGAAGCGATTGTGATCGACCCGGCACGTGATATTACACCTTATGTGGAAACAGCGAAAAAAGAAGGTTTTCGTTTGACAGCGGCAGCCGAAACGCACATTCATGCTGATTTCGTCTCAGGGGCGCGTCAGCTGGCGAATGATTACGAAGCGACATTATATTTGTCGGATGAGGGAGACGAGAATTGGAAATATCAGTATGTCGATCAACTTTCTGCCGACCTTGTGAAAGACGGCGATGTTTTCATGGTTGGAAATGTGGAATTTAAAGTAATGCATACACCGGGACATACACCAGAAAGTATTTCTTTTATCTTAACGGATCGCGGCGGCGGTTCCGTCGCACCGATGGGTATTTTCACAGGAGACTTTGTCTTTGTCGGTGATGTCGGCCGTCCAGATTTATTAGAGAAAGCAGCGGGGGTAAAAGGAACAGCCGATACAGGAGCTGCACAAATGTATGACTCGATTCAAAAGTTCAAGCAGCTGCCGGATTATTTAGTCGTTTGGCCAGGTCATGGGGCGGGCAGTGCATGCGGAAAATCCCTCGGAGCCGTCCCGTTATCAACTGTTGGCTATGAAAAAGCAAACAACTGGGCGTTGAAAGAAACGAACAAAGAGCAATTCCAAAAAGAACTGTTGAAAGATCAGCCGGAACCGCCGAAATACTTTGCGATGATGAAGAAAGTGAATAAAATCGGACCGAGTGTGCTGACGAATGAATCGATTCCTTACGTGGAACATTTAAGCGGACTGGAAAAGTATTTGAATCAAGAGGACGTCATCGTGATTGACACGAGAAACGGCCATGACTTTGCTGATGGCCATATTGAAGGCACGATCAATTTGCCTTACACAAAAATTTTCACGAATTGGGCAGGCTGGATTCTCGATTATGATAAACAACTAGTTATTATTGCGGAGAAAGAACGGCAGATAGAGATTCAGAAGTCTCTCCAATCTATTGGTCTTGACAAAATTGTTTCTTTTGCGAGCCCGGCTGTGATCAGTGAAGTGGAAACGCTTGAGAAGTATACAAATATTGACGTCGAACAGTTAAAAGCTCAATATGATAAGGATGATGTGTACGTCATTGATATCCGTCAGCAGCAGGAGTGGGAGGCGGGCCGCCTGCCAACTGCCCATCATCATATGCTTGGTTATTTAGAAGAGGCAATAGCTCACCTGCCACAGGATAAAAAAATTATTGTCCATTGCCAATCTGGTGCCCGCTCTGCGATCGGCACAAGCTTGCTGCAGGCGAAAGGGTTCAAAAACATTGAAAACGCAGAAGGCGGCTTTGCCAGCTGGAAGAAAGCAAACGGAGAAATTGTGTATTCATAACAAGGAGGAATAAACATGAATAAAGTAACGGTGTACTCAACAAATACATGCCCATATTGCACAATGATGAAGAATTTTTTACAGGAGAAAAATGTTCCTTTTACAGAGGTAAATGTTCAACAGGATCGGGAAGCAGCACAGCGTCTCGTAGAAACAACCGGCCAAATGGGAGTGCCGCAGACGGAAATTAATGGCCAATGGGTGCTTGGATATGATCCTGATGCCGTCATGAAGCTGCTTAAATAATGACTAGAAGGCTGGCTCAAAAACAAAGCATCATGCCCTTTTGAGTCAGCCTCTTTTTCATCACTTACGGAGGTGGTTATTTGTGAAGTATGAAAAAGAGTTACAAAATCGCCTAAAACGTATCGAGGGTCAAGTGCGCGGTGTGCTGCGGATGATGGAAGAGGAAGTAGAATGTGCAGCTGTCGTTACACAGCTAAGTGCAGTCCAAAGCGCTGTCAGCCGAACGATGGGACTTGTAGTCAGCCAAAATTTGGAGAAGTGCCTTCGCGATCATATTGAACAAGGAGAGCAGACAGATATCCTTGTGAAAGAAGCGGTGAATCTTTTAGTGAAGAGCCGTTAATTTTTTGAAAAGAAATATACCCCTGCTAGTAAAAATGGTCATGTGTTATATATGTGTTTTACTGCTCAGGTCATTATTAAAAATAGAATGCTTGTTAAAGGGGTTTGATATGAGCGATCAAGTAGTAGAAGATAGAGAAATAGGAAAGGAGAGGAGAAGCCGATGGATTGGTCGATAGGATGGATAGCAGCCATTTTTTTAATCGCGTTCGCTGGATCATTCTTATCGGGAATGGTCGGAGTCGGCGGTGCGATTATTAATTATCCGCTGTTTTTATATATCCCTCCACTGCTTGGGTTTGTCGCTTTTAGCCCTCATGAAGTGGCTGGTGTGACAGCCATTCAAGTGTTTTTTTCTACGATTGCCGGTGTATGGGCCTACCGGAAAAGCGATTACTTAAACAAAACATTAATTGGATATATGGGTGTTGCTGTATTAGCGGGAAGCTTTTTAGGAGGGTTCTTCTCTAGCAGCATGGAAGAGACGATGGTGAATGTCATATATGGCATTTTAGCTGCTTTGGCAGTGATGATGATGTTTTTGCCGAAGAAAGGCATCGATTCCCGGTCGGCTGAAAATGTTTCATTTAATAAATGGCTCGCTGCTATACTTGCTTTCCTCGTTGGTGTTGGAGCAGGAGTTGTTGGAGCAGGAGGGGCTTTCCTGCTCGTGCCAATCATGCTCACTGTTTTAAAAATCCCTACGAGAATGACGATTGCTAGTTCTTTAGCGATTACGTTTCTCTCCTCAATCGGTTCAGCGGGAGGAAAGCTCCTAACGGGGCAAGTGCTGTGGCTTCCAGCACTCATTGCCGTCATTGCCAGTTTGATTGCTTCCCCTCTCGGTGCAAAAGTTGGACAGAAAATGAATACGAAGTGGCTGCAATGGCTGTTAATCATTTTGATTACCGCAACAGCCATTAAAATTTGGCTCGATATTTTGTAGAAAGGCTATGTTAATGATGATTGTTGAATCCGCTGCTTCGCTGATTGGAGCAGAAAGAGAGTACCTTCAGCAGAAATAAACAGGGGAATAGAAAAAACCTTTCCGATCACCGGATTGGTTTTTTTTATGGAAATCAAGCAGAACATACGTGCGTTTATTAATAGCCATCAGCGTTTTAATTATGCTAAAATGGGAACTATGATTACTAACATTGGAAATCGGAACAAGCTTTAACAGGAACGTTCATCGGTGAAAGAGTAAGTATATTTGTAAGAAGACCAGGGGGTTGGATGGTGAAAAACGAATTTGAAATTGTCTCGAAATATAGTCCGCAGGGGGATCAGCCAAAGGCGATCGCTGAGCTCGTTTCTGGAATTAAAGAAGGGAAGAAACATCAGACACTGCTTGGGGCGACAGGAACAGGTAAAACGTTTACTGTGTCTAACGTTATTAAAGAAGTAAACAAACCGACACTTGTCATCGCCCATAATAAGACGCTCGCCGGCCAGCTGTACAGCGAATTTAAAGAGTTTTTTCCGAACAATGCGGTTGAGTACTTTGTCAGTTATTACGATTATTACCAGCCGGAAGCATATGTTCCCCAGACAGATACGTTTATTGAAAAAGATGCGAGCATTAATGATGAAATTGATAAACTTCGCCATTCGGCTACATCGTCTTTATTTGAGCGGAATGATGTCATTATTATTGCTAGTGTTTCTTGTATTTACGGCTTAGGTTCTCCGGAAGAATATCGTGATCTTGTTGTTTCTTTACGGACTGGAATGGAAATTGAACGCAACGAGCTGCTTCGTAAATTAGTCGATGTTCAGTATGAGCGGAATGATATTGATTTCAAGCGTGGAACATTCCGGGTCCGTGGGGATGTGGTGGAAATTTTCCCGGCGTCCCGCGATGAACATTGTATCCGTGTGGAGTTTTTCGGAGATGAGATTGATCGGGTTCGTGAAGTAGATGCTTTAACTGGAGAAGTTTTAGGGGATCGTGAGCATGTCGCTATTTTCCCGGCGTCCCACTTCGTTACACGTGAGGAAAAAATGAAAATCGCGATCGGAAATATTGAAAAGGAGCTGGAAGAACAGCTGGCTATTTTACGTGAAGAAAATAAATTGCTGGAGGCACAGCGCTTGGAGCAGCGAACGCGTTATGATTTGGAAATGATGCGGGAAATGGGCTTTTGCTCAGGCATTGAAAACTATTCCCGGCATTTAACCTTGCGGCCGCCGGGGTCTACACCGTATACGCTTCTCGATTATTTTCCAGATGATTTTTTAATTGTTGTTGATGAGTCTCACGTGACGCTTCCACAAATCCGCGGCATGTTCAACGGCGACCAAGCGCGCAAACAAGTGCTCGTCGATCATGGTTTTCGCCTGCCATCCGCCAAAGATAACCGGCCGTTAAGATTTGAAGAATTCGAAGATCATGTTCATCAGATTGTCTACGTGTCTGCTACACCGGGCCCATACGAACTAGAACATACCCCGCATATGACAGAACAAATTATACGTCCAACGGGGCTGCTTGATCCGACTATAGATGTCCGTCCGATTGAAGGACAAATTGATGACCTGTTAGATGAAATTAATGAGCGGACTGCTCGGAATGAGCGAGTGCTTGTTACGACGTTAACGAAGAAAATGTCCGAAGACTTAACCGATTATTTAAAAGAGGTCGGTGTGAAAATCCAGTATCTTCATTCAGAAATTAAAACACTTGAGCGGATCGAGATTATCCGCGATCTTCGTCTCGGCAAATATGATGTGCTTGTTGGCATTAACTTGCTGAGGGAGGGGCTGGATATCCCTGAAGTGTCGCTTGTAGCGATCTTGGATGCGGATAAAGAAGGCTTCCTTCGTTCTGAACGTTCATTGATTCAGACGATCGGCCGGGCAGCGCGTAATGCCAGCGGCCACGTGATCATGTATGCGGATAAAATCACCGATTCAATGGCAAAGGCATTAGATGAAACGAAGCGCCGCCGGACCATTCAGCAGGAATATAATGAAGCACATGGAATCACGCCGCAAACGATTCAAAAAGATATCCGCGATGTCATTCGGGCGACACATGCGGCCGAAGAGACGGAAAATTACAAAGTATCTGCTGCGAAGAAGAAGATGAATGTTCAAGAAAGAAATCGTCTGGCATCCAGCCTTGAAAGTGAGATGAAAGAGGCTGCTAAAGCGCTTGATTTTGAACGGGCGGCTGAGCTGCGTGACGCATTGCTAGAGTTGAAATCGGAAGGATGACTATGATATGGGAATAGATAAAATTATCGTAAAAGGAGCAAGAGCGCACAATTTAAAAAATATTGATGTGACGATTCCGCGTGATCAGCTCGTCGTTGTAACGGGATTATCCGGCTCCGGGAAATCGTCGCTTGCGTTTGATACGATTTATGCAGAAGGACAGCGGCGCTATGTAGAGTCGCTATCTGCTTATGCCCGTCAATTTCTCGGACAAATGGATAAACCGGATGTCGATGCGATCGAAGGATTGTCCCCGGCTATTTCTATTGATCAAAAGACGACGAGCCGTAATCCGCGTTCAACGGTCGGAACGGTGACAGAAATTTACGATTATCTCCGCTTATTATTTGCCCGTGTCGGCCGCCCTGTCTGCCCTGTGCACGGCATTGAAATTGCGTCACAGACGATTGAACAGATGGTGGACCGCTTAATGCAGTATGAAGAACGGACGAAGCTGCAAGTGCTTTCTCCGGTTGTTTCCGGCCGCAAAGGCACGCATGCGAAGGTATTTGAAGATATTAAGAGGCAAGGCTATGTTCGGATGCGTGTAGATGGAGAGATGCGGGATGTAGAAGAGGAAATCGAACTCGACAAAAATAAAAAACATTCGATTGAAGTCGTCATTGACCGTATTGTTGTGAAAGAGGGCATCGAGGCGAGGCTGGCTGATTCTCTTGAATCCGCCCTAAAGCTTGGTGAAGGCAATGTTATTATCGATGTCATTGGACAGGAAGAGCTGCTATTCTCTGAACACCATGCCTGTCCGCACTGTGGCTTTTCAATCGAAAAGCTTGAGCCGCGCATGTTTTCATTTAATAGCCCATACGGTGCTTGTCCGACGTGTGATGGTCTCGGCTCGAAGTTAAAAGTAGATATTGATCTTGTCATCCCAAATCCTGACTTGAGTTTAAAGGAGCATGCTATTGCTCCGTGGGAACCGGCGAGCTCGCAATATTACCCGCAGCTTTTGGAGTCTGTCTGCCGCCATTACAATATCAACATGGACGTGCCGGTAAAAGACTTGTCGCAAGAGCAGCTTGATAAAATTTTATACGGATCTGGGCGGGAGCGTATTCATTTCCGTTACGAGAATGATTTTGGACAGATCCGTGAAAATGATATCTTGTTTGAAGGCGTGATCAGTAATGTGGAGCGCCGTTATCAGGAAACAAGTTCTGAATACATTCGAGAACAGATGGAAAAGTATATGGGAAAGCAAAAATGCCCAACGTGTAAAGGCTATCGTCTCAGAAAAGAAAGTTTAGCCGTTAAAGTGAACGAGCTGCATATTAGTGAAGTAACGAACTTTTCCATTGAGGAAGCAGAACAATTTTTTAGCGGTTTATCATTAACAGAAAAAGAAATGCAGATCGCTCAATTGATTTTGCGGGAAATCCGCGAGCGTCTCGGCTTTTTAGTGAATGTGGGCCTTGATTACTTAACTCTTAGCCGTTCGGCGGGAACGTTATCCGGCGGAGAAGCTCAGCGGATTCGTCTTGCTACTCAGATTGGTTCGCGGCTGACAGGTGTTCTTTATATTTTAGATGAACCGTCCATCGGCCTGCATCAGCGCGATAATGACCGCCTGATTCAAACGATGCAAAATATGCGTGATATCGGCAACACATTAATCGTCGTCGAGCATGATGAAGATACGATGATGGCAGCCGACTATTTAATTGATGTAGGTCCGGGTGCTGGGGTACATGGCGGCGAGATTGTTTCAGCCGGCACGCCAGAAGAAGTGATGAATGACCCCGCTTCACTTACCGGTCAATATTTATCCGGGAAAAAATTTATC
Source organism: Bacillus lumedeiriae (assembly GCF_044891285.1). Taxonomy (NCBI): domain Bacteria; kingdom Bacillati; phylum Bacillota; class Bacilli; order Caryophanales; family Bacillaceae; genus Bacillus; species Bacillus lumedeiriae. Next base: position 203,586 of record NZ_JAUIYO010000003.1, on the reverse strand, counting down.
CCGCTGCCGAAAGAGCGCCGCAAGCCAGACGGACGCTGGATAGAAGTAACCGGAGCAAAAGAGAATAACTTGCGCAATGTAAAGGTAAAATTTCCGCTCGGCACGTTTACCGCAGTGACAGGTGTATCAGGTTCGGGGAAAAGCACGTTAGTCAACGATATTCTTTATAAAACACTGGCGCAAAAACTGAACCGGTCTAAGCAAAAACCAGGAAAGCATGGGAGTGTGAAAGGGATTGAGCACCTCGATAAAGTGATCGATATTGATCAGTCACCTATCGGGCGGACGCCCCGATCGAATCCGGCTACTTATACAGGTGTGTTTGATGATATTCGGGAAGTGTACGCTGCGACAAATGAAGCGAAAGTGCGCGGCTACAAAAAAGGACGGTTCAGTTTTAATGTCAAAGGCGGCCGGTGTGAGGCATGCCGCGGAGACGGAATTATTAAAATTGAAATGCACTTTTTACCTGATGTCTACGTGCCTTGTGAAGTGTGCCATGGCAAACGCTATAACCGCGAAACGTTAGAAGTGAAGTATAAAGGGAGAAATATTGCCGATGTCCTCGCTATGACAGTCGAAGATGCACTCGAGTTTTTTGAAAACATTCCTAAAATTAAGCGCAAGCTTCAGACGATTGCCGATGTCGGTCTTGGTTATATTAAGCTTGGGCAGCCGGCAACGACACTCTCAGGCGGTGAAGCCCAGCGCGTAAAGCTTGCTTCTGAGCTTCACCGTCGTTCAACAGGCCGCTCGTTTTATATTTTGGATGAGCCGACAACAGGTTTGCATGTAGATGATATTTCCCGTCTGCTGACGGTACTGCAGCGATTAGTCGAAAATGGCGACACGGTGTTAGTCATTGAGCATAATCTCGACGTTATTAAGACGGCTGATTATATTGTTGACCTAGGACCTGAAGGCGGGGACAAGGGCGGCACAATTGTTGTCACTGGTACACCAGAAGAGGCAGCCGAAGCAGAAGGGTCATATACTGGTTACTATTTGCATAAAGTGTTAGCGCGTGAAAAGAAAAGAGAGACGACAGTGAACAGCTGAAAGGATTGAAACTTTTTTCCTGCTTTTTCGTAAGGCTATGTGAATGACAATTGTTGATGCTGCCTCTTTGTTGATTGCAGCGGAAGGCGGAAATCAACAGGCGCGTTTAACAAAGCCTGTCGTAAAGGTAGACAGAAAGTTACTTTTCAATGAATGGAGTGCCTGGAATGAACGAGGAGAAAAAAAGAATTTTAGAAATGGTAGAAGCGGGCATCATTTCAGCAAGTGAAGGGTTAACGTTATTGGAGGCTCTGAATAAGGAGCCAGACCAACATGTCCGCAAAGAGCGGAGAGAGAATATTTTGGATGAACTTGTAAATTTCGGCCAAAAGTTAAGCGGCAGTTTACAAAAGCAAAGTACCGACTCAAGCACTTCGCCTAATCAACCGAAAGATAAGCTGTTTCAATTTGTTCAATCCACTATGCAAAAATTAAAGGATTTCGAGTTTCCGCTCGGAAAAACGGTGGAATTCTCGCACACTTTTCAAGAAAATGATTTTTCCCCGCAGCGCATTAAGGTTGAGATGGCAAACGGCAACTTTACGATAAAGCCATGGGAAGGCAATAGTGTAAAAGCTGAGTGCTACGTAAAAATGTACGGGGCCGATAACGAGGATGAAGCACGTGAATCATTTATTAAAAACAGCGTCTTCTATGCGCGGGAGAATAAGCTTTCATTCTCAGTCGGTCTGAAGCTTATGAAGGTGGATACGGTTCTATATGTGCCGGAAGAGGCGGTCAACGAGGTGTCTGTGAAGCTCTTTAATGGATCGTTTAGCATGCGCGGTCTCGAAGTGAAGGAGCTGGAAGTAAAGACGGCGAATGGAAAGATTGAAGTCAAACAATCAAAAATCAACGAATTCGAAGGCGAAACAGGCAACGGTCAAATTTACTTGATTGATTGCGAAGGAAGGAAGGCGGAGGCAAGCTCATTCAATGGTGCCGTTCATGTTGTCGGTTCCATCGGCTATACAGATATTAAATCGTTCAACGGCAACGTTCTGTGCGACTTGAAATCAGAGGTCTGCCACACAGTGAAAGCACAGGCTGTGACTGGAAATATTGAGATATATGTGCCTGATCATATGACGATGAAAGGCATATTGCGCACGAATCTTGGTTCGCTGTATCTTCCTGAATCCGGCATAAAAAAAGCAGGTGAAAAAGAAGAGATGGTTCAGAAGATTGTTCATTTTGAAAGTGAAAAAGAGGAGCTGGCACAAGTGACGATCGAAGCTGGGACGAAAACAGGCTCCGTCTCTATCAAGACGACTTCTTTCCACAAAAATAACAGCGGTGAAGAAAACGCAATGCCGGCCGATGTGGAGGGAGAATAAATCAGATGAATTGGCTGACTGGCATTTTAATTAATGCTGTGTTATTTATTGCCATTTCCGGTTACTTCCCCGGGCTGAAAGTCGATAGTTTTTTATCGGCCGTCGCCGCTAGTTTTATATTGTCGATTCTAAATATAATTGTCCGGCCGTTGCTTATCCTCTTTACGCTGCCTATTACATTTTTTACGCTCGGCTTATTCTTGTTTGTTATTAATGCCATCACGCTGCTTCTGACAGACAGTATTATGGGATCTGCATTTGACATCTCCAGTTTTGGAATGGCCCTATTCATAGCGGTTATTATGGCAGTGGTGAACCTGATTTTACAAGCGACAATTTTCAAGAAAAAATAGCTGTTTTTTGCGTCCTGAATATTGAGGACGCTTTTTTTTTGAACTAAGGGCTGTCTCATTCTTGATAGGAGAGAGTCTCGTATCTTTTGCTTCAATTAACGCCAGCCATTAACATGGCCTTGTCTTTACATTGCTTGGAGGAGAGGGGAGGCAGTTCTTTGATAGGGGGATAAAAATTCTAGTCCTCATTTTAATTGTGCGTGATAAAAATGTTACAATAGAAGTATATTGCCCTTACGAGGAGGAGAAAAAGTGGTCAAAGTACGCACAACTGACTTGCTGAAAAACTTAGACTTAGAACTCATTAGCGGTGAAGACGGGCTTCATCGTCCGATTATAACGAGTGATCTTTCCCGCCCGGGCCTCGAGCTTGCCGGCCTTTTTGATTATTACCCGAAAGAGCGGGTGCAGCTGCTTGGCATGAGTGAGCTGACGTTCTTTGAAAAGCTTCAACCGGAAGAAAAGCAGGAGAGAATGGAGCGGCTGTGCGATGATCGAACGCCGGCTATTGTGATTTCCCGCGGATTAGAAGTGCCGGAAGAATTAATTGAAGCTTCTGAACGGCAGGCCGTGCCTGTCATGAGATCTAAATTGACGACAACAAGGCTTTCAAGCAGGCTGACGAATTATTTAGAAAAAATGCTGGCCCCGACAACAGCTGTTCATGGCGTGCTCGTTGATATTTATGGAGTAGGTGTGCTGATCACTGGTCAAAGCGGCGTCGGTAAAAGTGAAGCGGCTCTCGATCTCGTCAAAAGGGGGCATCGTCTCGTTGCTGATGATTGTGTAGAAATCCGTCAGGAAGACAATGAGGTGCTCGTTGGCAGCTCACCGGAATTGATTGAGCATTTACTGGAAATTCGAGGCCTTGGCATTATTAATATTATGACATTGTTCGGTGCTGGAGCCATCCTGGGGTCCAAGCGGATTACTCTTAACGTTCACCTCGAGCTTTGGGACTCTAAAAAGCAGTATGATCGTCTTGGCATTGAAGAAGACAAATTAAAAATCATTGATACAGAAATTACAAAAATTACCCTCCCGGTACGGCCAGGACGAAACATTGCTGTTATTATTGAAGTGGCAGCGATGAATTTTCGTCTGAAGCGTCTCGGGATTAACGCAGCGAAAGACTTTACAGACAAATTAGCTAACGTTATTGGTGAGCGCGACTCCGGGCTTATGTGAGGAAGAATGGCTGATAGAAAGGAGAAAAAGCATGGAAGGTTATCCGCTCGACCCGATTGCTATCGCTTTCGGACCGTTCCGTGTTCACTGGTATGGTCTGATTATCGGCTTCGGGATTGCACTTGGTTTTTATTTAGCCGCGAAAGAAGGGGATCGTCTCGGTTTAGCGAAAGATACATTCGCTGATTTACTCATTTGGGCGATTCCAATTGCCATTCTTTCTGCGCGTGTTTATTACGTTTTATTTCAGTGGGAATATTACTCTCAGCATCCGGGAGATATTATTAAAATTTGGAATGGCGGGATTGCCATCCATGGAGCATTAATCGGTGCAGTGCTGACGGCTGTGGTTTTTTCGAGAGTGAAACGCATTTCTTTTTGGAAGCTTGCTGATATAGCAGCGCCTAGCATTATTCTCGGGCAGGCGATCGGCCGCTGGGGCAACTTTATGAATCAAGAAGCACATGGGGGAGAAGTGACACGTTCTTTTTTAGAAGGACTGCATTTGCCTCAATTTATTATTAATCAAATGTACATTGACGGGCACTATTACCACCCAACTTTTTTATATGAATCCATTTGGGACTTCATCGGTTTCTTTTTGCTTCTAAGCTTGAGGAAAGTGAACTTGAAACGGGGCGAACTGTTTTTATCCTATATTATTTGGTATTCGATCGGCCGCTTCTTTATCGAGGGGTTGCGGACAGACAGCTTGATGCTGACGGATTCTCTGCGGATCGCCCAGGTGATTTCACTCGTTCTTCTTGCGAGTGCGATCGTTATTTGGGTCATTCGCCGCAAACAAAAAGCGGCACAGCTGCCTTATAACAGTCTAGTGAATGAAAACTCATAGAAGGAAGCGGGGAGAACGATGGGGAAAACCTTAAAAAACGGGCTGCTTTCGGGGCTGAAAACGACGTGGATACTCGGTAAAATTATTTTTCCGGTTACTCTCATTGTGACATTACTGCAATATACACCTGTGCTGCCGTGGCTGATGGAGGCGATCAGCCCGGTGATGCGGCTGTTTGGACTATCAGGTGATGCATCTATTCCGCTCGTGCTCGGTAATTTTTTAAATTTATATGCCGCCATCGGTGCTATTTTATCACTCGATTTAACGGTGAAAGAAGTATTTATTCTAGCTGTTATGCTATCTTTTTCACATAATTTGTTTCTTGAGTCGAGTGTGGCTACCCGTGTCGGTGTGAGATTGTCTGTCGTGCTTGCGGTAAGACTCGGGTTGGCCATTGTTTCAGCAATAGTCATTAACCTCGTTTGGCGTGGTGGAAGTGCTCCAGCACAATATGGCATGGCACCGCCGCTGCAGGCCGATCCTGAAGGCTGGGGGCAAATATGGCTCATCGGTCTTGAGAAGGCGGGTTATGGGATTTTTCAGCTTGCTTTAATCGTGATTCCGCTCATGATCGTTATTCAAATTTTAAAAGATTTAAAGTGGCTCGCTGTCTTTTCCCGGTGGATGTCACCGATCACCCGCATGCTCGGGATGAAAGAAAACACGTCAACGACGCTTGCTTCGGGCTTGTTGTTTGGTCTGGCTTTCGGCTCTGCTGTCATGATTCAAGCAGTGAAGGAAGACGGAGTCGGCTACAGGGACGTCACGCTTGCGATGATTTTTTTAGTGGCCTGTCACGCCATCGTTGAAGATACGTTGATTTTTGTCCCGCTCGGTATAACGGGTCTGCCTTTGGTCACATTATTTTTCATCCGTCTGATTACGGCGGTTTTATTGACGCTTGCTGTATCAGCGATATGGAAGCCTGCTGAAATGACACAAGGAAAGGAAGCAAAACTATCATGACGAAAATAACGACATTGTTATTCGATTTAGATGGAACGTTAATTAATACGAATGAATTGATTATCTCTTCTTTTTTACACACATTAAATCACTATTTTCCTGAAAGATATAAGCGGGAAGACGTCTATCCATTTATGGGGCCAACGCTAGTTGAAACGTTTTCAAGCATTGATGAGGAGCGCGTAGAAGAGATGACCGCCCGCTACCGTGCGTTTAATCTTCAAAATCATGATGCGCTTGTGACGGAGTTTGACGGTGTGTTTGAAACGATCCGCACATTGAAGGAAAATAATTTTAAACTGGCGATTGTCTCTACGAAATTGCGCGATACGGTCATTAAAGGATTAAAGTTAACGAACTTATATCCATTTTTTGATGTGATCGTGGCTATGGATGATGTGACTCACACAAAACCGCATCCGGAGCCGCTTCTAAAAGCATTAACCGCACTTGACTCTAAGCCGGAAGAGGCGATTATGGTTGGAGATAACTTCCACGATATTAACGGCGGCAAAAACGCTGGGACATTAACAGCTGGTGTAGCATGGTCTGTTAAAGGAAAAGAGTTTTTACAATCGTTTCATCCGGATTATATGCTTGAGACGATGCCCGATCTGCTGGATATTCTTCAAATTGGGAAAGTGGAAAAGTGAGAAAGACGAAGCGGTATAAAACAGAAGGGGCGAATTCGCTCTGGAATATTTATAAAACCGTCTCATTTTGGAAAACGTTTAAAAATACAGCGGTCATCGAAATTGGCCGCTTTACGCCTTTTATGAAAGTAAAAAACAGTTTATATCGTACGTTCCTCGGAATGAAAATTGGCGAACAGACAGCGCTCGCCTACAAGGTAGTGCCAGATATTATGTTTCCGGAACTCATCTCGATCGGGCGCAACACCATTATCGGCTATAATACTGTCATTCTTGCTCACGAATATTTGATCGAAGAGTACCGCCTTGGTGAAGTGATTATCGGTGATAATGTGATGATCGGGGCCAATAGTACGATTCTTCCTGGAGTGACGATTGGAGACGGTGCCATCGTCTCTGCTGCCACACTCGTTCATCGCGACGTCCCGCCCGGCGCCTTTGCCGGCGGTAATCCAATGCAAATTAAAACAAAGAATTAAAGGCTGTCTACTAGAGACCCGGTTCTCCATTATACGTTCACATATAGTATGGTCGAATGCTTCATACTATAGATGACGTGGGAGGTGCCGGGCTCTTTTTTATAGGATTTGTTCAACTTCCCTGTTGATTTTGCAGGAGTCTCACGCCAATCAACAAAGGGAAAAATTAATAATAATTATGAACATAGCCTTTCTTATAAATAGTAATGAAGGGAAGATACAGGTTGTGCTGATTTGTGGCATGCAAAGAGCGTTGTTCGGTGCTGTTGATCACAGCAAAATTCTCTCTTGACTGTAATTGTCAGAAACGTTAAACTACTTATAACTTCATCATGTTAGCACATTAGCGAACTAAAGTGTGTTGCGTGAAATATAGGGATCATCGGGTGATAAATCATGTCGAAGCTGTTAATGTTTGAAAAACCGGCCGGGATGCGCGACACGCTGCCGCACATATACGAAACAAAACGGAAGCTGAAAGAGGCAGCAGAAAAAGAAATGAGAAGCTGGGGATATCGTTTTATTGAGACACCGGCTCTTGAATACTATGAAACGGTAGGAGAAGCATCCGCTATTTTGGATCGTCAGCTATTTAAATTGCTGGATCAGCAGGGGAACACGCTAGTACTTCGTCCAGACATGACAACGCCGATTGCGCGTGTGGCGGCGTCGAAGTTGTTAAAGGAACGAGTGCCTTTGCGGCTTGCATATTCAACAAATGTGTATCGGGCTCAGCAGCGTGAAGGGGGAAGAGCGGCTGAATTTGAACAGATTGGTGTAGAAATGATTGGTGATCAGACGATTAGCGCCGATGCAGAGCTCGTTGCACTGCTTGTATCTGTTTTGAAGAAAGCGGGAATTGAACGTTTCCAAATTTCACTTGGCCACATTCGTTTTATAGATGAGTTGTTCACACAAATACTTGGCACAGAAGAGCGGACCGAATATTTACGCCGCTTTTTATACGAAAAAAATTACGTCGGCTACCGTGAACACGTGAAAAGCCTGCCGCTTTCTTCTATCGATCAACAGAGACTTCTTCGTTTTCTTGAGTTATCAGGAGCGCCTGAATGCCTTGAAGAAGCAGCCGATTTAATTGAAGATGGAGCTGGAAGCGAGGCAGTTGAGGAACTTCGCAGCGTATATGGAAGACTGCAGGAATACGGTGTGGCAGATTACATACAATTTGATTTGCCGCTTGTCAGTCATATGAGCTACTATACGGGATTAGTATTTGAAGTGTATGTCGATGGGGCGGGAACTCCAGCAGGAAACGGAGGCCGTTATGATCATCTGCTTGAAAAGTTTGGCCGGCCGGCTAGTGCGACGGGTTTCGGTCTCCGGGTAGATGTTCTCCTTGGTGCATTGGAACAGCTGGCAGAAGAAGAGAAAGTACACTGCATTTTATTTAGCAGTGATCGCCGCTTAGAGGCGATTCAAGAAGCGAACAAACGGCGTGAAGCAGGGGAAGCGGTTCTGCTGCAGGATGTTGCTGGAGTTGAAGATGTAGACCGCTTTACTGAGACGTGTAAAAGCGTGTCATTCTTCGTTGGAAAAGCAGCAGGAGGAAGGGAGTTTTAATGTCAATGTTAACAATTGCAATGCCGAAAGGACGGATTTTTGAGGAAGCGGCTGCCCTGCTTCGAGAAGCGGGCTACCGGCTGCCTCCAGATCTTGATGAGTCCCGCAAGCTCATTATTGAAGTGCCTGAAGAAAATTTACGTTTCTTTTTAGCAAAACCGATGGATGTTGCTACGTATGTAGAATATGGTGTAGCCGACCTTGGAATTGCCGGAAAAGATGTGCTGCTTGAAGAAGAACGCGCGGTGTATGAATTGATTGACTTGAAAATTAGCCCTTGCTACCTGGCTGTTGCCGGGCTCCCGAACACTTCCGTTGATGAAGTGGCACCGAAAGTGGCGACGAAATATCCAAATATCGCCTCTTCTTATTTTCGCGGGCAAGGTGAGCAAGTGGAAATTATTGAATTGAACGGATCGATTGAACTCGCTCCATTAATTGGACTTGCTGATCGAATTGTGGATATTGTATCCACAGGCCGGACGTTAAAGGAAAACGGACTTGTTGAATATGAAACGATTGTCAGCGTGACTTCCCGATTAATTGTCAATCCGGCCAGCTATCGCTTAAAAGATAAAGAAATTAGCCAGCTTGTCGATCGGTTGTCGGACATTATTGCAGAAAAGGCAGTGTGAGGAGAAATGAAGATTCAAAGCGTTGCAGCAGAATTATCATTGAAACGGTCTGTCGATAGCGGTACGGATGAACAGCGTATGGCTGTTCGTAACATTATTCAGGGGGTTCGTTCTGATGGCGACGCTGCTTTATTGGCGTATACGAAGCAGTTTGACAAAGCTCAATTGGATCACTTAAAGGTAACGGAGCTGGAAATAGAGGAAGCATACAATGAGTTTCCAGAAGAGATGATAGAGGTGATCAGACAAGCGGCAGATAACATCTACACTTTTCACGAAAAACAATTGCGGGAAACGTGGACATATACGGATAGCAGCGGCACGATCCTTGGCCAGAAAATGACGCCGCTTGATTCCGTTGGTGTATATGTGCCAGGAGGAACGGCTGCGTATCCATCTTCGGTTTTGATGAACGTATTGCCTGCTAAAGTGGCGGGGGTCAAGCGGATTGTGATGACTTCACCGCCAGGAGCAGATGGATGCCTGCCTGCAGGAGTCTTAGTGGCAGCTAAAATTTGCGGTGTTCAGGAAATTTATAAAGTCGGCGGCGCCCAGGCGATTGCCGCACTCGCTTATGGAACAGAATCGATTGAGCCGGTCGATAAAATTACTGGACCGGGCAATATATTTGTAGCATTGGCGAAACGCGAAGTATTTGGCACGGTGGACATTGATATGATTGCCGGGCCAAGTGAAATTGTCGTTCTTGCTGATGACAGTGCAAGACCGGCAGAAATTGCTGCTGATTTGCTGTCACAGGCGGAGCATGATACACGTGCAAGCAGCGTACTTGTTACACCTTCACAGAAGCTTGCAGAAGAAACGGCGAAAGAAGTGGAAAGTCAGCTGAACGATCTGCCTCGAGCAAGTATTGCTAGAGAATCTATTGAAAATTATGGTGCTATTTACGTCACAAAAGATATGAAGGAAGCAATAGACGTAGTGAATGGGCTGGCGCCGGAACATTTAGAAGTGATGACCGAGAACGCGATGGATGTTGTGAAAGACATTCGACATGCAGGTGCTATATTTGTTGGGCGTTTCAGCTCGGAGCCGATCGGTGATTATTTTGCCGGGCCGAACCATGTGCTGCCGACAAATGGAACAGCCCGCTTTTCTTCCCCGCTGAATGTCGATGATTTTATGAAAAAATCAAGCTTGATTATTTATAGTGAACAATCATTTAACGAGAATTTCAAAAAAATCGCTGCTTTCGCCCGCCTCGAAGGATTAGAAGCCCACGCGCGGGCAGTAGAAATAAGAAAAGCATAGCCGACTGTTCTGGGGCGACAAGCATATGACCTCGAGCCCCAAGGAGGCGCAGCTGGCCAATAAGAAAAGCGTAGCCGACTGTTCTAGGGCGACAAGCATAGAGCACTGAACAGTAGAAGAAATTTTTGATTGACAGATGGGAGTTGGATAGGTTGAGTAACCGGACATCAGAGTTAAACCGCAATACGAATGAAACGAAAATCCAGCTTGCTTTTTCGGTCGATGGCGAAGGAAAAGCAGACATTGGAACGGGTGTACCGTTTATGGATCATATGCTTGATTTATTTACAAAGCATGGTCAGTTTGATTTGACGGTCAAAGCAGACGGCGATGTGGAAATTGATGATCATCATACGACAGAAGATATCGGAATTTGCCTTGGACTCGCTTTAAAAGAAGCACTTGGTGACAAAAAGGGCATTAAGCGTTACGGTAATTCATTCGTTCCGATGGACGACACGCTTGCACAGGTCGTCGTTGATTTAAGCAATCGTCCGCATTTTGAGATGCGTGCTCAGTTTCCAGCGCAAAAGGTCGGCACGTTCGATACAGAACTTGTCCATGAGTTTCTATGGAAGCTTGCTTTAGAAGCACGGATGAATTTGCATGTGATTGTCCACTATGGCAACAATACACACCATATGATTGAAGCTGTCTTTAAAGCACTTGCCCGGGCACTTGATGAAGCGACTATGATCGACCCGCGTGTTAAAGGCGTGCCGTCAACGAAAGGAATGTTATAATGATCGGCATCGTAGATTATGGGATGGGCAATCTTTTCAGTGTCAGCAAAGCACTCGAGAGACTTGGCATTCCGTATGTGATCAGTGAATCGCCAGAAGAACTCAATGAAACAAAAGGTTTAATTTTGCCGGGGGTTGGTTCTTTTAGAGATGCGATGGCTCTATTGAAAGAGAAAAAGCTGGACGATTTTCTTTATACATATGCTGAAAGCGGCCGCCCGCTTCTCGGTATTTGCTTAGGGATGCAGCTTCTGTTTCAGGAAAGTGAAGAAAACGGCCGGACGGAAGGGCTCGGTTTATTAAAAGGGCGTGTTACACGCATTCCGGCGGGAGCAGACGGCAAAATGAAAGTTCCTCACATGGGCTGGAACGCGCTCTCTTTTCATAAGGAGTCGCCTGTGCTTGATGGAGCAGAAGAAGGATATGTTTATTTTGTCCATTCTTATTACGTAACGGAAATGGATGAGGAGTCGCTGCTTGCGAGCACGGTTTATGGTGTTGGAATTCCCGCTGTCGTCGGCAAAAATAACGTATTCGGCATGCAGTTCCATCCAGAAAAAAGCGGCGCGGTCGGTATGCAGCTGTTAACGAATTTTACAAAAGCAATGGAGCAATCGGAGGAGATTTTATGAGTTTTACCATTTACCCGGCCATTGACATGCGGGGAGGCAAGTGTGTCCGGCTCAAGCAGGGAGATTATAATCAAGAAACCATTTACGGGGATTCACCTTTTGAGATGGCTAAATCCTTCGTCGAAGAAGGGGCAAAATGGATTCATATGGTTGATTTAGATGGGGCAAAAGACGGGAAACGAATCAATGACGGCTTTGTGATTGAAGCGGCGCAAAAACTTGGGGCGAACGTGCAAATTGGCGGCGGCATTCGCTCAGAGGAAGATATCCGCCATTATCTCGACAATGGGGTGGACCGAGTGATTATCGGCAGTCTCGCCGTTTCAGAGACCGAGCTTGTCAAACAATGGCTCGGCAAGTTTGGAGATAAAATTGCCATTGGTCTTGATGCGAAAGATGGATTTGTTGCCACACACGGCTGGCTTGAAACTTCTTCATTAAAAGCTGTAGATCTCGGGAAAGAACTTGCGGCGGCTGGAGCAGAAACGTTTATTTTTACTGATATTGCCACAGATGGGATGCTTTCCGGGCCGAATACTGAGGCAGTAGCCGAGCTTGCTCGGGTGACTGGGAAAAGCGTCATTGCTTCTGGCGGTGTCAGCTCGCTTGCTGATTTGAAGGAAATTAAGCGTTATGAACAAGAGGGTGTCAGCGGAGCAATCGTCGGAAAGGCGATTTATACCGGCCAGTTCACTGTTCGAGAGGCGTTGAAGGAGGCGGGCAATTAATGGTGACGAAACGAATTATCCCGTGCCTCGATGTCAAAGAAGGACGCGTCGTAAAGGGCATTCAATTTGTTGAACTGCGCGATGCCGGTGATCCAGTTGAACTTGCCAAAGTGTACGATGAGCAAGGAGCAGATGAACTCGTATTCCTCGACATTTCCGCTTCTCATGAAGGCCGGAAAACAATGGTGGAAGTCGTGCAGGATGTTGCCTCACAGCTCGCTATTCCATTTACCGTAGGGGGAGGGATTAACTCTTTAGAGGATATGAAACGTATTTTGCGCGCGGGTGCGGATAAAGTATCACTCAATACAGCGGCTTTACTTCATCCGGAGCTGATCACGATAGGCGCTGACTACTTCGGTACGCAATGCATTGTCATTGCCATTGATGCCAAATGGGATGAAACACTCGGCTCATGGCGAGTGTATACGCACGGCGGCCGCCGTGCGACAGAGCGGGAAGTGATTGACTGGGCGCAGGAAGCGGTCAAGCGGGGCGCAGGAGAAATTTTATTAACAAGCATGGACAGAGATGGAGAAAAGCGTGGTTTTGATCTTGCATTGACGAAAGCAGTCAGTGAGGCGGTCACCGTACCGGTTATTGCTTCCGGCGGCGCAGGAGAGGCGAATCACTTTTTGGAAGTATTTAAAGAGGGACAAGCAGATGCAGCACTGGCAGCTTCGATCTTTCACTATAAAGAAACGAGCGTAAATGAAGTGAAAAACTTTTTAAAAGCTCAGGGAGTGAATATGAGATGAGCATAACAATAGAAGAGATTCAATTTGATGAAAAAGGGCTTGTGCCTGCCATTGTGCAGGATGGGTCTACATATGAAGTATTAACGCTTGCTTATATGAATAAAGAATCGCTGCAGCGGACAATCGAAAGCGGAGAAACGTGGTTTTTCAGCCGTTCCCGCCAGGAGCTTTGGCATAAAGGTGAAACGAGCGGTCATACGCAAAAAGTGATGAATATCAAATATGACTGTGACCAAGATGCCCTCGTCGTGCTGGTGAAGCCAGAAGGACCAGCCTGCCACCGCGGCACGACAAGCTGTTTTGAGCATTCTTTATACGAGGAACAATCGACAGAGCTGCCATACACGATCCTTCACAAGCTGGAGGAGGTCATTGCCGATCGGGAACAAACCCGGCCTGAAGGAGCATATACAACCTATTTATTTGATAAAGGCGTCGATAAAATTTTGAAGAAAGTCGGCGAGGAAGCAGCTGAAGTCATTATTGCAGCCAAAAATCGGGACAAAGACGAATTACAATGGGAAGCGGCCGATTTGCTTTACCATTTGCTCGTGCTTCTTCGTGAACAAAAAGTCGCGCTTGCTGATGTACTTGGAGTACTTGCTAAGCGCCATGAGGAAAAAGGAAACTAGCATGATAGGAACTGTCTAGAAAGTCATTGAACATACGGCTTTCAGGCAGTTCTTTTTCTAACGCAGGCAATATAAAGTGGACAACATGCTTGAACTGTTAAATGAAGCACAGAACTTTCTCCTCTGTGCTTTTATTTTCGCTTCTTCATCTGAACTCTATTAACGAGCCGCTGTCACCTGTGGTATACTCAATAAGTTAATTAACAATGCTCGGAGGACTTTCATGATAAAAAACTCAAAGCCATGGAAAGAAAAAGGGAAGATTGTCTCCTTTTTGCCAACAGGTGAGTATTACTATACAAAAGGATTAAAAGCGCTGCGAAAAAGAGAACTGCCGAAAGCGAAAAAGTATTTGTCGCGCGCGATGGATTTGGAGCCGCTCGAACCGATGATCGCCTGTCAGCTGGCAGTCGTAGAAACGGAGCTTGGCAATTTTGAACAGTCCAATGGCTTGCTTCATTTTGTGCTGGATGACTTAGATCCGCTCATTAGTGAATGCCATTATTTTTTAGCGAACAATTACGCTCATTTAGGTTTATTCAGAGAAGCATTTAAGCATGCACAGGCATATTTAGAGCAGGATGAGACAGGTGAGTTTCGGGAAGATGCGGAAGACTTGCTTGATTTGATTGCGCTTGACAGCGAAGACGAGTTGGATGAGCTGTATGAACAGGATGAATTAATTTCGATGCAGGAAGAGGCTCGTTATTTACTTGAAGTGGGAAGCTTTGAAAAAGCGGTTGAACGTCTCGAAGAAATCATCGAAAAATATCCTGATTTTTGGTCTGCTCATAATAATCTTGCCCTTGCGCACTTTTATCTCGGTCACGTGCAAAAAGCGCATGGTGTACTAGAGAGTGTGTTGGAAAGGAATCCTGGAAATTTACATGCTCTATGTAATTTGGCCGTCTTTTTATTTTATGAAAAGCAGTACAGTCTGTTAAGGGAATTAGTGAATTTGCTGCGCAAGATGTATCCGCTTCTGCCTGAGCAGCAATTTAAACTGGGAGCAACATTTGCTTTAATCGGTCAGTATGAAGATGCGTACCGATGGCTGAAAAAGCTGTATAAAACCGGCTTCCAGGGCGAGCCTTCTTTTTACTACTGGCTGTCGCATTCCGCTTATTTTTGCGGCCGCCGGGAAACAGCGGAGGCTGTTTGGAAATACGTGCTGAAAATTAGTCCAGAAAAAGCTGGACAGGAGCCATGGGCAGAGGGAAAGGCAGAACACCTTGGTCATGAACATCAACCGTCTTCGATCGTCAGACGAATGAACAGCGAACACGAAGAAGAGCGTCTCTTTGGTATTTTTCTGCTTTCTGTGACAGAGGATCATAAACAAGTGATGAGCCATCCGGACTTTTGCGACATTGAAACACTAGCCTTTCGGGAGAAAATTTATTTGGCTGATATTCTTGGCATGCCGGTGGAGGCAAAGCTGAAAGAAGAAGCGTATATCCGCCTTGCCCATGAAACGGCTTGTGTACTTTATAAAAGATTTCAGCCGATCGGCACAGAAGAAGCAGGGGTATTTCTGCTCTGGTTTGCTGTTTTCAGTGAGTTGGCTGAGGAACAGACACGTTTGAAAAACAGCCAAGCTTTTGCGGCGGCAACAGAATATATGTGGTGTAAACTTCGCGGACAAAAAGAATCCCAGGCAAACCTTGCAGAAAAATATGGTCTCTCTTCTTCTACACTGCAAAAGTATATCAAGCATGTTCGCGACCGGCTGTAGTGAGCAGAAAAATAGACGGAAAACCATGAATTGATTAGGATGAAAGAGAAGAATAAACTATACGATTTAGGATATCGATACACTTATAGAAGAAAAGGAGTGGCTTGTTTTGACAGTGGAAGACAAAATTTATGATGTCATTATTATTGGAGCAGGACCAGCAGGGATGACAGCTGCTGTTTATACATCACGTGCCAATCTTTCTACGTTAATGATCGAGCGAGGTGTACCGGGCGGGCAAATGGCGAACACAGAAGAGGTAGAGAACTACCCGGGATATGATCATATCCTTGGCCCGGAACTATCAACAAAAATGTTTGATCATGCGAAAAAATTTGGCGCTGAATATGCATACGGCGACATTAAAGAAATCATTGATGGTGAAGAATATAAAACCATTAAAGCAGGCACGAAAGATTTTAAAGCTCGTTCTGTCATTATTACTACTGGTGCAGAATGGAAAAAACTTGGTGTGGCGGGAGAAAAGGAATTAACCGGCCGCGGTGTGTCTTATTGTGCAGTGTGTGACGGCGCTTTCTTTAAAGAGAAGGATCTTGTTGTCATCGGCGGCGGAGACTCGGCTGTTGAAGAGGGAACGTATTTAACGCGCTTTGCGAAAAATGTGACGATTATTCATCGCCGCGATGAACTACGTGCTCAAAAAATTCTACAAGACCGCGCATTTAAGAATGAAAAAGTTGACTTTATCTGGAATTCTACAGTAAAGGAAATTAATGAAAAAGACGGGAAAGTGGGCAGTGTGACGCTCGTTTCTACAGAGAACGGCGAAGAGCGGGAAATTCCTATTGACGGCGTGTTCATTTACGTAGGCATGGTGCCGTTAACAAAGCCATTCTTGAACCTAGGCATTACAAATGAAGCGGGTTACATTGTCACGAATGACCAAATGGAAACGAGCGTACCAGGCATTTTTGCTGCTGGCGATGTACGGGAGAAAACACTTCGTCAAATTGTTACTGCTACTGGGGATGGAAGCATTGCTGCTCAAGCGGCTCAAAGCTATGTGGAAGAATTAAAAGAAAAATTCATGTAAGAACATAAGTTTAACAGTATGTTAATTGGCTCGTAATGAAGTTGAAATAAATATATGCTACATTGTAGACACTATCAAGCTGATTGAAAACCCTTGTCTTTCGAGGTGCGAAGCCTGGTGGGGAGCGTAATGGCCAACAGGGTCATGGATGAGCACCGCAGACAGGCGGACAACGAAGAAAGCGAGCGTTTGTCAACAGCCTGAAGCTATACCCCTTCTATGTTTGATTATATCCCTTTTGTTGAGGTTGTTCCGATGATCGGTGTGATTGCCGCGGCTAAAACGAGCTGTGTAAATCATCACCGCAGGAACAGCCTTTTTTTGTGTTCATATCTAATGAAGGGTGAGCAAGCCGCTCTGCTTTTCTTATTGTCCAGCTCCAGCGGCTACCCCCTCGAGGTCACAAGCCAAATCTCCGGGAAAGGAAAAGAACGACCTTTCCATGAGATTCGTCTAGTGCTTGTCGGGGGTAAGCAAGCCACTTCTGCTTTTCTTAGTATGGCATTGAGATCGGTGGAAAGAACATAGTATAATGGTAAGAATGATAGAACAGGCGAATGATCTGAGATCTTTTGATTTCGGTGTCCGTCCGGAGGTGAAAAATGTGCAGCGTGTAACGAATTGTTTGTTGTTAAAAGATGATAAAGTGTTGCTTCTGCAAAAACCCCGCCGCAATTGGTGGGTTGCTCCGGGCGGGAAAATGGAGCCCGGAGAATCTATTCGGGATGCGGTGATCAGGGAGTATAGGGAAGAAACAGGTATTTATTTGCGCCGGCCTACTGTGAAAGGCATTTTTACATTTATTATTAAAGATGGAGACGATATTATTTCCGAGTGGATGATGTTCACTTTTTTCGCTGAGGAAAGCGACGGTGTATCAGTGAAAGAATGTGAGGAAGGTCAGCTCGACTGGCATCCTGTCGAGAAAATCAAAGAATTGCCGATGGCGGAAGGGGACCGTCACATATTAGAGTATATGATCCATGGAACAGGTACGATTTATG
Organism: Bacillus lumedeiriae; assembly: GCF_044891285.1. Lineage (NCBI taxonomy): Bacteria > Bacillati > Bacillota > Bacilli > Caryophanales > Bacillaceae > Bacillus > Bacillus lumedeiriae. The sequence goes on along the minus strand of NZ_JAUIYO010000003.1, from coordinate 185,921 downwards.
GCGCTTTTACATACACGCCTGATTTTAAGCTGCTTTCTTATCGGCTTGACCCGAATTGAGAAAAATAAGCAGGGAGCATAAAAGCAAGAGCTGTCTCGAATACAAGATGTTGCCCCTCTCACCCGATATCTCGTTCTGCAATGAATAAGGAACGGTTATCTAGAAGAATGCCCGGAGAGGTTGGTTTTTTGTGGGACAGCTCCTGTTTAATGACCTCCAAAAAGGAAAGGGGAATGGGAATGAGCAATCATGCGGGGAATGATATGCAGTTAGTGATTATTACCGGCATGTCTGGCGCCGGGAAAACAGTAGCCATTCAAAGCTTTGAAGATCTTGGTTTTTATTGCGTCGATAATTTGCCGCCGACTTTGCTTCCGAAGTTTTTGGAACTGATGAAGGATTCAGGCAATCAAATGAATAAAGTAGCAGTCGTCATGGATATGCGCGGCCGGGAGTTTTTTGATTATTTGTTTCAGTCGCTGGACGAAGCGGCTGAGATGGCTTCTGTGACTCCTAAATTATTGTTTTTGGATGCAGAAGATTCTGTGCTTGTCCGCCGTTATAAAGAGACAAGGCGCTCCCATCCGCTTTCACCAACAGGACTCCCGCTTGACGGCATTCGGCAGGAGCGTGGACTTCTGGAAGATTTAAAGGGACGGGCACATATCATTTATAATACATCTAATATGAAGCCAAAAGAATTGCGCGAGAAGATTTTAGGGGAATTTTCCCCTGATAAAAAAGCCGTTTTTACAGTGAATGTCATGTCTTTCGGTTTTAAACATGGCCTGCCGATCGATGCAGATCTCGTATTCGACGTTCGTTTTTTACCAAACCCGCATTACATCGACCATTTGCGTCCGCGCACAGGGCTTGAGGCTGATGTATCAAGCTATGTAATGAAATGGAATGACACGCAGAAATTTCTTGAAAAAGTGCTTGATTTGCTTTCATTTATGCTGCCGCACTATAAAATGGAAGGCAAGTCACAGCTCGTGATCGCCATTGGCTGCACAGGGGGACAGCATCGTTCTGTCGCTTTAGCAGAATACATTGGCAGCTACTTTGCCAGTGATTATCAGACGCGCATTACGCATCGGGATATTCACAAGAAAACGGTTCAAGCGACATGAAGAAAAAAGGACGCAAAGTTGTTATTATCGGTGGCGGCACCGGATTGTCTGTTCTTCTGCGCGGCTTAAAAAAGCACCCAATTGATTTAACGGCGATTGTGACTGTTGCTGATGATGGCGGCAGTTCAGGACGTTTGCGGGATGAATTGAATATTCCTCCTCCGGGAGATATACGCAATGTACTGGCGGCTTTGTCGGACGTTGAACCGCTTGTAGAAACGCTGTTCCAGCATCGGTTCAGCACGAAAAATGAACTGTCCGGGCATTCTCTCGGCAACTTAATGATTGCGGCATTAACCTCGATTACCGGTGACTTCGTTCACGCTGTGCAAGAAATGAGTAAAGTGTTAAATGTGCGTGGAAAAGTGCTGCCGGCAGCGAATCAAAGCGTCGTGCTTCATGCAGAAATGGAAGACGGGACGGTTGTCTCAGGTGAGTCTAAAATCCCGTATTCAGGAAAAAGAATTAAACGGGTATTTCTATCGCCTGAAAACATCAAGCCGCTTCCTGAAACGATTCGAGCGATTAGAGAAGCTGATTTAATTATCGTCGGTCCCGGCAGTTTATATACGAGTATTTTGCCAAACCTGCTCGTGCCGCAAATCGGAGAAGAAGTGTGCCGTTCAGCGGCAAAGAAAGTATACATTTGTAACTTAATGACACAGGCTGGCGAAACGCTTGATTTCACAGCAAGCGATCATGTGAAGGCGATTTATGATCATATGTCCTGTGCGTTTATAGATACGATTTTAGTGAATGATGATTTGATTCCGGAGCATATTCAAGAAAAATATAAAGAAGAAATGGCTAAACCGGTTGTTTATGATGTGGATTTGTTGAAATCACTTGGACTTAACGTTATTTTTGACGAAATCGTGATTCGTGAAGATGGGATGGTCCGTCACGATACCAACAAAGTGGCTGAAATTCTTGTTGGGCTCATTCAAGATAAAAAATAAATGGAAGAGGGTGGCATCCTTGTCATTTGCTTCTGAAACGAAAAAAGAACTGACAACGCTTGAAGTGAAAGATTGCTGTGCGAGAGCGGAACTTTCAGCTCTTATTCGGATGAATGGCTCTCTCTCTTTCTCTAATCGTCTTTTAGTCGTCAATATTCAGACAGAAAATGCAGCGATTGCTAGAAGGATTTATGTGCTGTTGAAGAAAAACTATGAAGTAGAAGTAGAACTGCTCGTCCGTAAGAAAATGAGGCTGAAAAAAAACAATGTGTACATCGTCCGCCTAAAAGAAAAAGCGCGGGATATTCTCGAAGACCTGGCTATTATAGAGGGGTCATTTTCGTTCGTTCACAACATCTCACCGGTCTTGATCGAGAAAAAGTGCTGCCGCCGATCATATTTACGCGGCGCTTTTTTAGCGGGGGGATCTGTGAATAATCCGGAAACGTCTTCTTACCATTTGGAGATTTTCTCACTTTATAAGGAGCACAATGATGCCTTATGTGAATTAATGAATCTCTTTGACTTGAACAGTAAAACGTTGGAACGGAAGAAAGGATTTATCACCTATTTAAAAGAAGCTGAAAAAATCACCGAGTTTTTAAATATTATAGGAGCTCATAATGCATTGCTTCGCTTCGAAGATGTTCGCATCGTCCGTGATATGCGCAATTCTGTTAACCGCCTCGTCAACTGTGAAACGGCAAATTTAAATAAGACGATCGGTGCGGCTGTGCGCCAAGTGGAAAATATTCGGCTGATCGAGTCATCAGTCGGCTTAGAGGTGCTGCCAGCGAAATTGCGTGAAATTGCCGAACTGCGTGTGGCTCATCAAGACGTTACGCTTAAAGAGCTTGGGGAAATGGTGTCAGGTTCGGCAATTAGTAAGTCAGGTATTAATCACCGCCTTCGTAAAATAGATGAAATAGCTGAGAAAATCCGGGCGAATGAACCGATTAATAAATAGGCTTTGTTAAACTAGCCTGTTGATTTCCGCTGGGGCGATTGCTTTCTGTTCCGAGCGATAATAGTCATTCACATAGCCAATAAATAAGAAAAGAGGAGAAAAGGATGATTGAAAAAACAACCAAAGTTCAACTGAAGACGGGGCTGCAAGCACGTCCGGCCGCGTTGTTTGTTCAGGAGGCAAATCGCTTTGCTTCAGAAATTCACCTTGAGAAAGAGGGGAAGAAAGTTAACGCGAAAAGCATTATGGGTATCATGAGCTTAGCGATTAACCGGGGGTGTACCGTCACACTGTCTATTGACGGCCGTGATGAAGAAGAAGCACTGGAAGCACTTGTTGATTTTATTGAAAAAGAAGAAAATTACTAATATCAATTAAAGGCTTTGTTAGACGTGCCTGTTGATTTCCGCTGGGGCGCTCACTTCAATCAACAATAGTTATTCACATAGCCAAATCAAAAAGAAGAGACCTTGCTTTAAGGCCTCTTCTTTTCATGTTTCTTTATTTTTTCTCTGGCAGTTCATTTCGAGTTAAGATTTTGTCGATCAAACCGTATTCAAGAGCGCGTTCAGCTGTCATAAAGTTATCGCGGTCTGTATCTCTAGCGATGACTTCAAGCGGCTGGCCTGTGCGGTCAGCAAGAATTTGGTTCAATTTATCACGAAGGAAAAGAATACGTTTCGCAGCAATTTCAATTTCCGTTGCTTGTCCTTGTGCTCCTCCCAGCGGCTGATGAATCATGACTTCACTGTTTGGAAGGGCATAGCGTTTGCCTTTCGTACCGGATGCCAGCAAGAAAGCACCCATGGAAGCAGCCATACCGATACAGATCGTCTGTACATCTGGCTTAATGAATTGGATCGTGTCATAAATGGCCATACCTGCAGTAATGCTTCCTCCTGGACTATTAATGTAAATAGAAATGTCCTTTTCAGGGTTTTCCGCTTCAAGGAAAAGCAGCTGAGACACAATGGAGTTAGCTACGTTGTCATCAATTCCACTGCCAAGCATAATAATGCGGTCTTTTAATAAACGTGAATAAATGTCATAAGCACGTTCTCCACGATTTGTTTGTTCAATAACTGTAGGGATTAAATTCATTTTTTCTCCTCCTTAAAGAATGAAATAATTGCTCATGCGGGAAAAATTATGTAGTAGTATCATACAATGATGGTCAATGAAGGTCAAATAATACGACTTATAATACCTAGATGGAAAAAGATTCTTCTACGATAGAATTCTATTATACCCAGTAAAACTCCTGCTAAACACCCGAACAAAATGTTTTCATTTGCATTTTTTAAATATCACTATTGCTTTTTCTCTGTTCTTCCTTTATAATTTTGAAATGTACTGATTAAGCCCTCGTGGTGCAACGGATAGCACGTGAGATTCCGGTTCTTAAGATGTGGGTTCGATTCCTGCCGAGGGCGTCATGAAGTGTTGATATGACAGTGTTTTTATGAATGTTTATTCGTAGAAACACTGTTTTTTTGTGCAAAAAAATTAACCGCGAATCACGCCAAGTATGATACTAAATGACTGCTTACAAGTAGTATAGGGAGACTTTCTTACTTTTTTGATAAAGTTTACACGATGATTTTTCACCGATTTGATTGTATTGAAAGACGCGAGGACTCCTGCGGGGAAAGCGAAGCTCCTGAACGGAAATCAACGGACAAGTTTAAAGAGCCAAGCAAAGGGATATCAATTAATTTGCGTGCCAATTTAAGGTGTTTATGTAATTGGCGGGTAAGCGATTTGTATAACACGCACGTTACCCACAAAAAACTGCAGGAACACTATTCTTTACATTTTCATACTATATATAAGACGTGAGGCAGCACCTTGCGTCACATGGGACTGGTCTTTTGCAGTCGGGACTGACTTCTTATAGTCAGTCTTTTTTTTGATATATTATTTATAAGGCTCCTCCTTTATTTGCGGGGAGGTTGAAAAATTGTAAATTTTCATTCTCAAATTTCTTTCCTGTTGTATAATAGAATAGGGAGGGGGAGAGAAATTTGAATATGCATTTGAAGCCGGGCCTTTGGCAGCAGCAGACAATGAAGCTTGCAATGACACAAGAGTTAACACAGGCAATTGCTTTGCTGCAATACTCTGCCCAAGAGTTAGTGGAATTTTTAGAATCAAAGACGATGGAGAACCCATTTATTCAGCTTGATACGTCTGAAATGAAAGCGCTTCAGCTGAAGGAGAAGGCAGGAACACGTAAAGGGAAATTAGAAAAGAAAGACGATAAAAACTGGGTGGAGCATTTGGCTGATCACTCCCAGACATTAACAGACTATTTAAGAATGCAACTTTCGTTGATTCCAATGAGCTCTGATCAAAAGAGAATACTCGATTTTTTATTATATAATATGGATGAGAACGGCTATATGTCGATTACGGTGGAAGAAGCAGCAAGCATGTGCCGCTGTCAAGAGGAAGAGGCGGCCAAGATCCTTGGGATGATTCGGGATTTAGAGCCTGCCGGTGTCGGGGCTATGAATTTGCAAGATTGTCTGCTTTTACAGCTTGAACGAATGAAAGGGGTGCCGGCGCTCGTTCCAGTCATTATTCAAGACCATTTCATTGCATTTGCTGAAAAGAACTGGCGGTCGGTTGCGAAGAAATTAAATGTCCAGATAAAAGAAATTCAGGAAGCAGCTGATTTTATCCAAAAGCTGAATCCGAAGCCAGGAGCCCGTTTTCATTATGAACAGCCGACATATGTTCGGCCGGATTTGACGGTCACCTTAAAAGATGATTCCATTGAGGTGCACCTGCTGGAAGACGAGATGCCGAAAATTGTTTTTCAAAAAGAATATTTTAATGAGTTAGCTGAACATAAAGATGAACAATTAAAAGAGTTTATGAAAGATAAACATAAAGATTATCTATGGCTGCTGAAAAGTTTGGAGCAGCGCAAAAGGACAATTCAACGTGTCGGTTTGAAAATCGTAGAAAAGCAAAAAGACTTTTTCTTCTGCGGACCGAGCCGTATGCAGCCTCTCACGATGAAAGAGATTGCTGATGAACTGGAGATTCACGAATCGACCGTCAGCCGAGCTGTACGGGGGAAATATATGCAGACACCTTACGGGACGTATGAACTAAAAACTTTCTTCCCGGCTGGTTTGTCTGGAGGGGGACACGGCACAGAAGAAACGGCTTCCGCTGCCCAAGTGAAAGCGAAATTAACAGAGCTTGTGAATGAGGAAGATAAGAAAAAGCCGCTCTCTGATCAAGAGATTAGTAATTTGCTGGAAAAAGAAGGATGGAAGGTGTCAAGAAGAACGGTCGCTAAGTATCGGGATCAGCTTTTTATTCCGTCTTCCTCGAAAAGAAAACGATATGACTGAGAATAGAGGAACCATAAGTGAAAAACGTTTATTTTTATACGCGGGCACAGTGTTCGCTCTGTATAGAAGCGAAGGCTGTTTTAGAGCTCGTTCAGGAAGATACACCGTTTTGTCTTCATGAAAGGAATATTGACGAAAGTGATGAATGGACTGAGAAATATGCGCTAATGATTCCAGTGATTGAAGTGGATGGAGAGATTATTCAATTTGGAATAGTGGACTATCCAACCGTTAAGAGCAAACTGGAAGCTTAGATGATTCTTAGACGTCCGATTCATTGCAAGCTGTTTTTGTCCCTGCTGCACTTCGTGTGAAGACAGGGATTATTTTTTTTTATGTGGGAACATATTTTGTAAAGAGGGACAAAATGGGGACGACTCCTAAGGGGCTGATCCTTTGGATTTGGGCCTGCTCCTTGCTGTTGCTGAAGGGGATGCGGAAGGCGAGTCGTTTCTATTTGCTCTGTTCATGAAAAGCAGCCCTTCTCATTGAAGAATGAAGCAGCAGCCGAACAAATCGTAAGTGAAAGATGAAAGGAAGATGTTTACTGCAATAATCTTTGGAACATGAAGGAGGAGCGATTGGGATGACAGTAAAAGTTGGAATTAACGGATTTGGACGTATCGGACGTGTCGTCTTTCGTGAAGCTCTGAAGTATCCGAACATAGAAGTAATAGCAGTAAATGATTTAACAGATACCGAAATGCTCGCCCATCTTCTAAAATATGATACGGTTCACGGTGTATTGGATGAGGACGTAATAGTAGACGGCGAATACATTGTCGTTGGCGGGAAAAAAGTAAAAATAACAGCAGAACGCGATCCTACCCTTCTTCCATGGGAGGAGTTGGGCGTAGAGGTCGTCGTTGAATCAACCGGCCGTTTCACACAGCGTGAACACGCAGTGAAACATTTAGAAGCCGGAGCAAAAAAGGTAGTCATTTCTGCTCCGGCTAAGGAGGAAGACATTACGATCGTGATGGGTGTCAATCATGAAAAATATGACCCGCATAATCATCACATCATTTCCAATGCTTCCTGTACGACGAACTGCTTAGCGCCACTGGCAAAAGTCTTGAATGATAAGTTTGGCATTGTGCGCGGCATGATGACGACGATTCATTCTTATACGAATGACCAAAAAACTCTAGATTTTCCTCATAAAGACTATCGCCGGGCCCGAGCTGCAGCGGAAAATATGATTCCGACGACAACGGGGGCAGCTAAAGCCGTTTCCCTCGTTCTGCCTGAATTAAAGGGGAAATTGAACGGTATGGCTATACGTGTGCCGACTCCTAATGTGTCTGTCGTTGATTTAGTAGCTGAACTGAAAAGGAGCACGACAGCGGAAGAGGTGAATGCTGCATTAAAAGAAGCAGCAGAAGGCGTATTGACAGGTATCCTTGCTTATAATGAAAAACCGCTCGTTTCAATAGATTACAATGGCAGTGGTGCTTCTTCTACGATCGATGGATTGTCTACGATGGTGTTGGAAGGCCGAATGGTAAAAGTACTGTCTTGGTATGACAATGAAGCGGGCTATTCTAACAGAATCATTGATCTTATTGATTACATTGCCAAAAAAGGCTTTTAATGATAAATAATGTGATACTAATACAAAAATGTGTTATATTTTTTAATATCTTTGTTGGAAAATAGTAACCCACCATCTATAATGTAAATGGGATGAAAGGGGAGCGGGGAAAAGGATCCCCCTCCTTTTTATTTAGTTTTCTTTTTAGCAAGGGAGGCCTTTTTATATGAATAAAAAGACGATGAAGGATTTGGATGTGAAAGGAAGGCGCGTGTTTTGCCGTGTCGACTTTAATGTGCCGATGAAAGACGGCGAAGTAACAGATGATACACGAATCCGGGCTGCGCTGCCAACTATTCAATATTTGTCTAATCAAGGCGCCAAAGTCATTTTAGCGAGTCACCTTGGCCGCCCAAAGGGTGAAGTGAAAGAAGAGCTGCGCTTAACACCTGTAGCAGCCCGCTTATCACAGCTTCTGGATAAAAAAGTGGAAAAAACGGATGAAGCCTTCGGTGAGACTGTTCAGCAAAAAGTCGACGCCATGCAAGATGGTGATGTGCTGCTTCTTGAAAATGTTCGTTTTTATCCAGGAGAAGAGAAAAATGACGAAGAGTTAGCGAAACAATTTGCGGCGCTTGCTGACCTCTACGTCAACGATGCATTCGGAGCTGCTCACCGTGCTCATGCTTCAACAGAAGGAGTTGCCCGTCATTTGCCCGCTGCAGCTGGTTTCCTAATGGAAAAGGAGCTAGACGTACTTGGCAAAGCGTTAGCTGATCCGGAGCGTCCGTTCACGGCTATTATTGGCGGGGCGAAAGTGAAAGATAAAATTGATGTGATTGATCATTTGCTTGATAAAGTGGACAATTTAATTATTGGCGGCGGTCTCGCTTTCACATTCGTCAAAGCAAAAGGATATGAAATTGGAAAGTCACTGCTTGAAGAAGATAAAATTGAATTAGCTCAGCAGTTTATGAAAAAAGCCGAGGAAAAAGGCGTAAACTTCTTAATGCCGATTGATGCGGTTGTGGCAAATGAATTTTCTGCAAATGCTGAAGCGAAAATTGTAGATATTGATCAAATTCCATCGGATTGGATGGCGCTTGATATCGGTCCAAAAACGAGTGAGCTGTACAAAGAGGCGATCCAGAAGTCTAAGCTTGTTATTTGGAATGGACCGATGGGTGTATTTGAAATGGACAAGTTTGCTGAAGGAACAAAGGCAGTAGCTGTTGCTCTAGCTGAAGCGGAAGGCGCCTATTCTGTCATCGGCGGCGGTGATTCTGCTGCGGCGGTCGAAAAGTTCAGCTTAGCTGATAAAATGAGCCATATTTCAACAGGAGGCGGCGCTTCCCTTGAATTTATGGAAGGCAAACAGCTTCCAGGTATTGTTGCTTTAAACGACAAATAAAATCGACGCAAAACGTGGGGAAGGATGAAGCATGATGCGCAAGCCCATTATCGCGGGCAACTGGAAAATGCACAAAACCTCATCAGAAGCAAAAAGCTTTGCGGAAGAAGTGAAAAGCCTTGTGCCTGACGCTGGAGTAGTAGACAGTGTGATCTGTTCACCTGCTTTATTTTTAGAGCAGCTCGTTCAAACAGTAGAAGGTTCTGATGTGAAGATTGGTGCGCAAACGATGCATTTTAAAGACAGCGGGGCATTTACCGGGGAAATCAGCCCCAAAGCTCTGCATGATATTGGTGTTCAATATGTGATTATCGGTCATTCTGAACGCCGCGAAATGTTTAATGAAACGGACGAAACCGTTAATAAAAAAGTACACGCTGCCTTTGTACATGGATTAATTCCGATCGTATGCTGCGGGGAAACGCTAAAGCAGCGCGAAAATGGCGAAACGGACAGCTTTGTTGCCGGTCAGATTGAAAAAGCGCTTGAAGGGCTGACGGAGGAACAAGTTGGAAAAATAGTCATCGCCTACGAACCGATTTGGGCGATTGGTACTGGAAAGTCTTCTACCGCATCAGATGCGAATGAAGTGTGCGCCCGTATTCGTCAAACGGTTGCGGAGCAATTTTCGCAGGAAGCAGCTGACAGCGTGCGTATCCAATATGGCGGCAGCGTCAAGCCGAACAACATCGGTGAATATATGGAGCAGCCTGATATTGACGGTGCGCTTGTTGGCGGAGCAAGCCTTGAATCCGCTTCTTTTCTACAGTTATTGGAGGCAGTAAATCATGGGTAAATCACCTGTTGCGCTTATTATTCTAGATGGCTTTGCCTGCCGCGCTGAACAGGAAGGAAACGCGGTAGCGCAGGCAAATAAGCCAAACTTTGACAGGTACTGGGAGCAGTTTCCTCACACAACATTAACAGCATCCGGCGAAGCGGTCGGCCTTCCGGAAGGACAGATGGGGAATTCTGAAGTCGGCCATTTGAATATTGGTGCCGGCCGTGTTGTGTATCAAAGCTTAACACGAATTAACATTGCCGTTCGTGAAGGCGGGTTTTTCGAAAACGAAGCATTTCTAAAAGCAATTCATCATGCGAAACAGCATGGATCGGCTCTTCATTTGTTCGGATTATTGTCTGATGGCGGTGTACATAGTCACCAGAATCATTTATTTGCTTTATTAAAGCTTGCTGCTCAAGAAGGTTTGGAAAAAGTATATGTACATGCCTTTTTGGATGGCCGTGACGTTGGCCCGCAGACAGCTAAAGGCTACATTCAAGACACGCTTGCCAAGATGAAAGAGTATGGAAGCGGTCAATTTGCTACGATTTCCGGCCGCTATTATGCGATGGACCGTGACAAACGCTGGGAGCGGGTAGAGAAAACATATCGTGCGATCGTTTACAATGAAGCTCCGTTCTTTAAAGATCCGCTGGAAGTAGTAGACGAGTCGTATTCAAATGGCATTCATGATGAATTTGTTGTTCCTGCTGTATTGACAGATGATGCCGGTCAGCCTGTGGCAAAAGTAGAAGATGATGACGCTATTATCTTTTTCAATTTCCGTCCAGACCGGGCCATTCAATTGTCAAATGTATTCACGAACGAGGAGTTTGAAGGATTTGACCGCGGCGGTCAGATGCCTAAAAACCTTCACTTTGTCTGCATGACTCCTTACAGCGTGACGGTCAACGGCGATATTGCTTTTGACAACATTGATTTGACAAATACGATTGGGGAAGTATTAGCGGCTCACCATTTAAATCAGCTGAGAATTGCGGAAACAGAAAAATATCCGCATGTCACTTTTTTCATGAGCGGCGGACGAGAAAGAGAATTTCCAGGGGAAAAACGTATTTTAATTAATTCTCCAAAAGTAGCCACATATGACTTACAACCAGAAATGAGTGCGTATGAAGTAACGGAGGCACTGTTGGATGAAGTGAATAATGACCAGCAGGATGCGATTATTTTAAATTTCGCCAACCCTGACATGGTAGGTCATTCCGGACTTCTGCAGCCAACGATTAAAGCAGTAGAAACGGTAGATGAATGCTTAGGCCGCATCGTCGATTTAATCCTTGCAAAAGGCGGCACAGCGATCATTACGGCAGATCATGGGAATGCTGATGAAGTAGTGACAATCGAAGGCGACCCGATGACTGCTCATACAACGAACCCGGTGCCGGTGATTGTGACAAAGCCGGGGATTGATTTACGAGAAGGCGGCATTCTTGGTGATTTAGCACCAACCATGCTTGATTTATTGAACATCGAAAAACCAACTGAAATGACCGGCACAACTTTAATAAATAAATAATCTTTTTATGAGAAAAAGGAGAGAATTGATATGCCAATTATTACTGACATTTATGCACGTGAAGTATTAGATTCCCGTGGAAATCCCACAGTGGAAGTAGAAGTATATACACAATCCGGCGCATTCGGACGGGCACTCGTGCCATCAGGTGCTTCTACAGGTGAATATGAAGCAGTAGAGCTGCGTGATGGCGATAAAGGCCGTTACCTTGGCAAAGGTGTTCTAAAAGCTGTTGAAAATGTAAATGAAGTGATTGCTCCTGAACTTGTTGGAAGCTTCGAAGCACTTGATCAAATCGGTATTGACCGCGCCATGATTGAGCTTGATGGAACAGAAAACAAAGGCAAGCTCGGTGCAAACGCTATTCTTGGCGTTTCCATGGCTGTTGCTCATGCAGCTGCTGATTTCCTTGGCGTTCATTTGTATGAGTACCTTGGCGGTGTAAATTCAAAACAACTTCCAGTACCGATGATGAACATCCTAAACGGCGGAGAGCATGCTGATAATAACGTCGACATTCAAGAGTTTATGGTCATGCCGGTTGGAGCGGAAAGCTTTAAAGAAGGCCTTCGTATGGGTACAGAAATTTTCCATAGCTTAAAAGCGGTCTTAAAAGAAAAAGGATTAAATACAGCGGTTGGTGACGAAGGCGGCTTTGCTCCGAACTTGAAGTCAAACGAAGAAGCGCTGCAAACAATTATTGAAGCGATTGAAAAAGCCGGTTACACGCCCGGCGAGCAAGTCAAATTAGCGATGGATGCTGCTTCTTCTGAGTTCTACAACAGAGAAGACGGCAAATATCATTTAAGCGGAGAAGGCGTTGTTAAAACGTCTGCAGAAATGGTTGACTGGTACGAAGAACTCGTTACTAAATATCCGATCGTTTCTATTGAAGACGGCTTAGATGAAAACGACTGGGAAGGCCACAAAATGCTGACTGAGCGTATCGGTAACAGAGTTCAGCTTGTTGGTGATGATTTGTTTGTAACGAACACGAAGAAGCTTGCTGAAGGAATTGAGCAAGGAGTCGGCAACGCTATTTTAATTAAAGTAAACCAAATTGGTACACTGACAGAAACATTTGATGCTATTGAAATGGCTAAACGTGCCGGCTATACAGCTGTCATCTCTCACCGTTCTGGTGAAACAGAAGATGCAACAATTGCTGATATCGCTGTTGCAACAAATGCTGGCCAAATTAAAACAGGTGCACCATCAAGAACAGACCGTGTGGCTAAATACAATCAGCTTCTTCGTATTGAAGATCAGCTTGGTGAGCTGGCTGAATATCTTGGGGACAAAACGTTCTACAATCTTAAAAAATAATTTTCAGTTGTAAAAAGTGACAGGGAGCTGGTTCCTTCATCGTATCAAAGCGAAGATGGAGCTGGCTCCTTTATTTCCTTTTTACCTGTTTTATGTTAAACTTGTTTCATTCGTATGTTCGTTGATGTGGAGGTAGAAACATGCACACTTTATTAGTTACTTTGCTCGTGATTGTATCAATTGCGCTGATCGTTGTTGTGCTGCTGCAGTCAGGAAAAAGTGCTGGTTTGTCCGGAGCGATTTCGGGCGGAGCAGAGCAGCTCTTTGGCAAGCAGAAAGCACGCGGCATTGACTTAGTGCTGCACCGCGTGACGGTTGTATTGGCTGTCTTGTTTTTCGTTTTGACGATCGCTGTATCTTATTTTGGACTATAATGAAAGAGGGCGTCTCAAAGGCTGGGCTTTGAGACGCTCTTTTTTAATGAAATCATTTGGCAGGATAAAGCCTTCTGCTGGTTTCGCAGGGGAATATTCCGTAAAATGATAATGAATGTGTGTGGAACGGTTCATACTAGAGAAAAGGGGTTTTTTGTACTATGAGATTACGTCTGCCAAAACCATTTACATTTGAAGCTGGAAATCGGGCTGTACTCTTGCTTCATGGGTTCACGGGCAATTCTTCTGATGTGCGGATGCTTGGGCGCTTTCTTCAAAAGAAAGGGTACACATCGCATGCCCCGCATTATAAAGGGCATGGGGTTCCTCCAGAGGAGCTGGTGCATACCGGGCCTGACGATTGGTGGAAAGATGTAATGGCTGGCTATGAGCATCTAAAAAGCCTTGGCTGCGATGAAATTGCTGTGGCTGGCCTTTCCCTTGGCGGGGTATTTTCCTTAAAGCTTGGGTATACTGTGCCCGTTAAAGGAATTGTAACGATGTGTGCACCGATGTATATCAAGAGTGAAGAAGTCATGTATCAAGGAGTGGTTGATTATGCCCGCCAATTTAAAAAGTTTGAAGGGAAATCAGAAGGGGTTATTGAACAAGAGATAGAAGCATTTAAAAAAACGCCGATGAATACGTTAAAGGCACTGCAGCAGCTCATTTCGGACGTACGCGGCAGCATAGATCTGATTTATGCCCCGGCTTTTATCGTTCAAGCACGGCATGACGAGATGATTAACTCGGAAAGTGCTACCATCATTTACGACGAGATTGAATCAACGATGAAGGAAATCAAATGGTATGAAGAGTCTGGCCATGTCATTACGATCGATAAAGAAAAAGAACAGCTGCATGAAGATGTTTATGCGTTTTTAGAGCGGCTGGACTGGGCAGAGTAATAGGCGGCTGGACAGGCACTTTGCATTTAAAGAGATAGGAGTGAACGGGATGGATGAGCAAAACGATCTTGTTGACAGATTGTTAACTTGTATGAAGGAGGAATCTTATAAGCCTCTTACAGTAAAAGAATTAGAAGAATTATTGCAGATTGAAGATTCCGCTGAATTTAAAGATTTCGTAAAGGCGCTCGTTTACATGGAGGAAAAGGGGTTAGTTGTCCGCACGAGAGCGAACCGCTACGGCCTTCCTGAGAAGATGAATTTAGTTCGCGGCAAAATTTCCGGACATTCGAAAGGCTTCGCTTTTTTAGTACCTGAAGAGCCAGGTATGGATGATGTATTCATTCCGCCTCATGAAACGAATGGGGCGTTAAATGGTGACATTGCCCTTGTCCGGATTACTTCTGAAACGAGCGGATCACGCCGTGAGGGGACCGTTGTACGTATTCTAGAACGCGGAAAAACAGAAATTGTCGGTACATATACTGACAGCAGGCACTTTGGCTTTGTGATCCCTGATGATAAGAAGTTTGCCAGTGATATTTTTATTCCAAAAGAAGCGGCCAATGGAGCGATTGAAGGTCATAAAGTTGTTGTGAAAATTACTTCTTATCCAGACGGCCGTAAAAGTGCTGAAGGGGAAGTTGTTCAAATACTTGGACATAAAAATGATCCAGGTGTGGATATTATTTCAATTATTTACAAGCATGGACTGCCGCAGGAGTTTCCTGAAGAGGTAATGGCCCAGGCGAATGCCACACCAGAAACGATTAGCGAAAAAGATATCGAAGGCCGACGTGATTTGCGCGGTGAAACCATTGTGACGATTGACGGTGCAGATGCGAAGGATCTTGACGATGCGGTCACTGTTCAAAAGCTTGACAATGGCAATTTCAAGCTCGGTGTTCATATCGCTGATGTCAGCTATTATGTGACAGAAGGATCTGCCATTGACGAGGAAGCATATGAACGAGGAACGAGTGTGTACTTGGTAGATCGTGTCATTCCAATGATTCCACATCGTCTTTCTAATGGCATTTGCTCGCTGAATCCAAAAGTAGATCGGCTGACGTTGTCATGTGAAATGGAAATCAATGCTGCAGGTGAGGTTGTGCAGCATGAGATCTTCCAAAGTGTGATCAAGACGACCGAACGAATGACGTACGGTGATGTCAACCGTATTCTTGTAGACAAGGACGAAGAATTGCGGGCACAATATGAGCCTCTCGTACCGATGTTTGAAGAGATGGAGCAGCTGGCAGCGATTTTGCGTAACAAACGGCAAAAGCGCGGTGCCATCGATTTCGACTTTAAAGAATCAAAAGTAATTGTTGATGAAGACGGAAAGCCGACTGATGTTGTGCTGCGGGAGCGGTCCGTTGCGGAACGGTTAATCGAGGAATTTATGCTTGCAGCGAATGAAGCGGTAGCCGAGCATTTTCACTGGATGGATGTACCGTTCATTTATCGAATTCACGAAGATCCAAAAGAGGATAAGCTGCAGCGCTTCTTTGAATTTATTACCAACTTTGGGCTGATTGTCAAAGGAACAGCTAATTCGGTTCATCCGCGGGCACTTCAGGAAGTGATTGAAGCCATTGAAGGAAAGCCGGAAGAAGTCGTTATTTCTACGGTGATGCTTCGTTCCATGCAGCAGGCGAAATACCATGAGGAAAGCTTAGGGCATTTTGGGTTATCAACAGAGTTTTACACCCATTTCACTTCACCGATCCGCCGTTATCCGGATTTGATTGTCCATCGTTTAATCCGTACGTATGTAATTAAAGGACAGATCGACCCAGCAACACAGGCGAAGTGGGATGCTCGTCTGCCAGAAATCGCTGAGCATACATCGAATATGGAGCGCCGGGCAGTGGATGCTGAACGTGACACCGATGAACTGAAAAAAGCGGAGTTTATGCTTGACAAAATCGGGGAAGAGTTTGATGGTATTATTAGCTCCGTCACGAACTTTGGTATGTTCGTTGAACTCGAGAATACGATTGAAGGTCTCATTCACGTTTCTTATATGACGGATGATTATTATCGTTACGATGAGCGCCACTTCGCCATGATTGGTGAACGGACAGGAAATGTTTTTCGCATTGGTGATGAAATCAGTGTCCGGGTCAGAGACGTGAACAAAGAAGAGCAGTCGATCGACTTTGAAGTGGTTGGGATGAAGAATACGAGAGAGCGTTCGCGTGAACAGACAAAAACCATTCACACGAAATCAAACAGCGGAAAAGCGCGCGGTCCGCAAGGCAACAGTGAAGGGGAAGCCGGTGACTGGAGCAACCAAGCACCGAACAAAAAGAAAAAGCGCGGCAAATATTCCGAAGGCGTTCCGAAAAAACAAGCAAAGAAACGCCGCCGCAATAATGGATAAATCGAGCAGAGCTGTTTCGTAAGTGGGGCTGTCCCATAAGGGTCTGACCTCACCTGCAATATGTCTGGATATAGTGGATGTCCAACCTCCTGCTATACAGGCTATTGTTGATGTGAGGTCTGACACTTTCAATTGAGAAAGCCTCACTTTGGCTGCAACTTAAATAATGGAAGGTGAAGAAGGATGCCAAAGGGAGAAGGAAAAGTAGTTGCGCAAAATAAAAAAGCGCATCACGATTTTTTTATCGAAGAAACATACGAAGCCGGGATTGTGCTGCAAGGAACAGAAATTAAATCGATCCGCGCGGGGCGTGTGAATTTAAAAGATGCTTTTGCCCGTATTTATAAGGGGGAATTGTTTGTTTATAATATGCACATAAGCCAGTATGAACAGGGGAACCGCTACAATCATGAGCCGCTCAGAACGAGAAAGCTACTCTTGCACCGCAAACAGATCGATAAGCTGATTGGGGAAACGAAAGAAGCCGGCTACTCGATCGTACCGCTGAAAATGTATTTAAAAGATGGCTATGCCAAATTATTAATCGGTCTTGCGAAAGGAAAGAAAAAATACGATAAGCGTGAAGATCTTAAGAAGAAAGAAGCGAAGCGCGACATCGAACGTGCCTTTAGAGAACGGCAGAAAGGATAAAAATCATTCCATGCTGTTGCATTTTTTAAGACATATGGTATAATGAAAACTGTAGCTAAGCTACGGACTTAGAGTCCTCTCCTATTTTTATAATGGGGACGTTACGGATTCGACAGGGGTAGTTCGAGCTTGGGCTGCGAGCCGGAGGGACGTCTTCGTATCAACGCAAACGCCTAAATATAACTGGCAAAAACGATTTAGCTTTAGCTGCCTAATATAGAGTAGCTGCTCCTCCCGCTATCGTCCATGTAGTCGGGTAAGGGGTCCAATCTCAGTGGACTACGCCGGAGTTCTCCGCCTGGGGACAAAGGAAGAGACTAATCAGGCTAGCTGTCCGGCCGCCAGTCGATAGGCAAAAGGAACAGCGAATACCGAATATATCGACTACGCTCGTAGACGCTTAAGTGGCGTTATCTTTGGACGTGGGTTCGATTCCCACCGTCTCCACCATACATAACTTGGTGGATTATATTTAACCTAATCAAGGACTTGCCAATTAAGGCAAGTCCTTTTTGCGTTTGTAGAATAAAAAACGGCTAGTGCATTTGAAAAAATGATTCTTCAAACGATCATTTCATTTTTAGCATCTGAGGGGTATATTTCCCGTTCTGAGGTGTTACTCTTTCGTAATGTTCTAGTATCCATAATGCACGCTTTCGTTTTTTATTGATCCTTAAATCAGAAGGTTCAATCATCTTTTGTTGGTTCGTCTTGTGTAATAACAATAAAGTCGTTTAAAAATCCAATCTTTATGCAACAATCGCGCCCGTTTGTTTAATATTACTTTTTAAATATAAACTCTCTCTACTTACATTATACAATTATTATCAAGTTATCTATAGACTGTTCTTTTTGCAATTTCGATACTATACTCTTAAATACAAATCTAAAAATATAAGGGGTGTATCCGTATGAACGATAAAAAAGATGTCTTAGATAATGGTCCTTTTTTTCATGGTACTAAAGCAGAACTGAATATTGGAGATTTATTAGTACCACAACACTTATCTAATTACCAAGATAAAAAATCCAACTATATATATTTTACTGCAACATTAGATGCTGCTAAATGGGGGGCAGAATTGGCGAGATCTAAGTCAAAAGAAAGAATTTATATTGTAGAACCATTAGGTGATTTTGAAAATGATCCGAACTTAACTGATAAAAGATTTCCTGGAAACCCAACACGTTCTTACCGGTCTAAATCTCCTTTGAAAATAGTAGCTGAATTAGGTTCGTGGGAAAGACATTCCGATGCAGAAATAAATCATATGCTTACTTCTTTAAAAAAGTTAAGTGAAGAAGGCAAAAATGTAATATACGATTAATCATTAAAATATATAAAGTCGTGACTCAACAAAACCAAGAATCAATTTGTGTTTACAATTGATTTTTGGTTTTGTTTTACTATGTCTCGGCCCTATCCCTTGCAACAAACTGGCCCGTTTGTGGAACAACTTAATACATTTTAATTTTAAACAACTTTATTTTCACTTAACACATCTATCCTCGACAGCAGCGCTTATTTTTGTTTCTTTTTTCCTATACATTAAACTAGTATAATAGACTTATTGTATGAAAGTGGAAAAAGAAGAAAGAGTGAGGATGATGATAAAAAACTTTAGGTTGTATTTTACAATGATCATGATTGCTTTTTCTATATTCATTTCGTTTACAGTATCATTTATTGATCAAGTCAAGATAAAGAAAAGTCTAATGAAAGAGCAACAGGAAAAATTGAAATTAACAGAAGAAATGATTTTACTGTCGTTGCACACGATCGATAAAGCCTATTATTTATTTGATAATGAAATCGTATTAAAAATGAAAGAGAACTCCGATAAACTAGTGTCCCTTTATGAAAGAAATCCGAAGGTTGAAGAGTGGGACTTGCAAGCTCTTAAAAAGGAGCTTGGCATGGATGTGTACATCATTAATGAATACAATCGAATCATTCACAGCAGCCTGCAAGAAGACGTTGGGCTTGATTTCCGGCTTTGTTGTAAGGAGTTCTCCAACTTGCTTGACCAACGCCGGAAAGGAAATAAATTTACTCATGATGGCATGGACATTCAGCAAAAAAGCGGTGCGATTAAAAAGTACAGTTATGTTCCTACTCCAGATCACAAGTATTTAATTGAATTAGGGTATTCATTAGATGATGAGGAGATATTTAAACAATTTAACTTTTTAAAGGTACTTGCTGAATTGGAAAGTACATACCCTTCTATTTATAAAATTCAAATTTACAATTCGGAAGGGTTTTTATTAGGAGAACAACCAGTAAATAAAAAGAACATGGAAATCCCTTCAGAAAGAAGGAAGGTTTTCAATCAGGCGGCCAAAGATGACAAAATGGAAGAAATGGAGGGAAAATGGGAAGGGTTTGAAGCGTATTATCGATATATTCCTTATAAAGCGATTAAAGATAGAGGGATTTCTACTAACAGGGTGGTTGAAATCATTTATAACAAAAATGAATTGAACCGATTATTAAGTGAATATAAAAGGGACTTTATCGTTCAAACGCTGCTTATTTTGGCGGCAGCTGTTATTCTTTCATTTATTATTGCGCGTCTGGTTGCGAGACCGATGTATTTGGCTTTTCATGATAGCCTAACAGGACTTAAAAATAGAGCAGCTTTTGAAGAAACGTTAAAAGCTATCGTTGAAAGAAAGTCGGGCAAACCTGCTTTAATGATGATTGATCTGGATAATTTCAAACTTGTGAATGACCGCATGGGGCACGATGAGGGGGATCGGCTGCTGAAAATGGTGGCGCAAATGATTCAGTCGTGTGTTAGAAAAGGAAGTGTGTCGGCAAGACTTGGCGGAGATGAATTCGCTGTTATTTTTGCGGATGCTGAAAGAGAACGGGTCCTAGCTAAAGCTTCTTCCATGCTATTCAAAATGAATCATTCGATAAGATGTAAGGGCGATTCTGATCAAATAGACGTAACGATGAGTATCGGCATTGCCTTTGCAGATGATAAAGACGATCTGGATATGTTATATAAAAAGGCAGACATTGCCTTATATCAATCTAAAGAAAAAGGAAAGAATCAATATCAAATTTATGAAGGGTTTTTAGAATGAGGCTGAACAATGAAGGAGCATCCTGTAACGTTGAAGGGTGCTCTTTCCGTTTGTTATTTAAGCAACGTTGTGGAAATGTGCAGCGAGCTTTTATTGCTTGTAGAATTAACATACGCTACATGTTTAAAAAAAATAAAAAAACGCAAAAAATATATTGACTAATTTAATTTATTAGTGGTATATTTAAATTTTTGCTTAAATTTATCTGTTGTGGTAACATATAATATATAAGTAAATATGGAGGTGGATGGTTTGTATCAGGTTGGCGATAAGGTTTTTTATCCGATGTACGGGGCAGGTATTATTGAGGCCATAGAGGAAAGAGAGGTCCTAGGGAAAACCCAGGAATATTGTGTTATCACCATTCCTCTAAGTAACATGGACGTGATGATTCCGATGAAGACCGTCAGCAGTTCACGAATCCGTTCCATTACTACGAAAAAAGAGGCAGCAAATATACTGTTTAATTTTCATAATGAAGCGTCAAGTTGTTCGCTTTCATCGAAAGAGCGACTGAGAAAGAATACGGAAAAAATGAAGACGGGCGATATGCAAGGTACGGCGGAAGTTGTTCGTGATCTATTGTACTATAGGAAAGAAAAGGCACTGAATGTAAGTGAAAAACAAATGTTGGATCACGCCAAAAAGATTTTAATTAGCGAATTAGTTTTCATTAAAGGTATTACCGAGGCAGAGGCATCTGATTTATTAAAGTTAATTAGCTAAGTGAGAAGGGGCTCATGACTTTTTTAAAAGTTTTTGTTAAACTCCCTCGTTGATTTCCACCGCGGGCGGTCCAGAAGCCTCCTCGTCGCTATGGCGCCTGTGAGGTCTCCCTTGGACACGCTTTTCCCGCAGGATTCCCGTACCTTCCTCTCTCATCAACAATAACCTTTTCAAAAAGACTGTAGTTCATCCCTATTCTAATGAAAAATACAACGATATGTTTATTTTTTCCGCTTTTGTTTATGTATCGTCTC
The DNA here is from genome assembly GCF_044891285.1 of Bacillus lumedeiriae. NCBI lineage: Bacteria > Bacillati > Bacillota > Bacilli > Caryophanales > Bacillaceae > Bacillus > Bacillus lumedeiriae. The sequence continues at coordinate 164,501 of NZ_JAUIYO010000003.1, read as the reverse complement.
GAGCATATCTCTTTTTTTGAAAAACTATTCCCACCACTCATCTAACGATTTGTGTTATAAATAGCGTTTCAGAATGGGGATGGAATGATAAAAGCAATATCTATCTTTCAGTCGTACAAGGCGAAATGAAAAAAATGTAAAAAATACCAAAAATGCTATTTGAAAAAAACGTAGGATGCTGTTAATATATCATCCTGCGTTCTTTTTTATGTGAAATAATAAATGGTAAACAATCCTTTGTTTTCAGGTGAGGGAATTGTAATAAAAGGAAATGTTTAGGGGGGAATTACTGTTTTATTCGTCATGTTTCTTGTATTTTTGAAAAATCTAAAATATTTTACAATAATATATTGAAACTATATGCTAATAGCAGTAATATAGCTCTAGCGATATATTGCATACATCTTAATTAGGTCTTTATTGAGCGAACAATAGATGACACATCTTGGGAGGACAGACTATATGAAGTCTAAATTATCTTTTTCAGCTTACTCCACGATAGGGTTCATGTTATTTGCCTTATTTTTTGGAGCAGGCAATTTAATTTTCCCGGCGCAGCTTGGCCAAAATGCCGGTACAAATGTTTGGCCTGCAGTGATCGGCTTTTTAATTACAGGAGTGGGATTGCCGTTCCTTGGAATTTTGGCGATGGGCTTTTCAGGAAGTTCCAACTTGCAGGAACTTGCAAGCCGGATTCATCCAGCTTATGCTGTTATTTTTACTTCGCTTCTTTATTTAACGATTGGTCCATTTTTTGCAACTCCGCGTACAGGTACAGTTGCATATGATATTGGTATCACGCCGTTTGTCGGTGAAGGTGCTGGACAAGTCGGATTATTCATTTTTACGTTGGTGTTTTTCGGTGTGACGATGTGGCTTTCGTTAAATCCATCAAAAATCGTTGACCGGGTCGGGAAGGTTTTGTCACCTGTGCTGATTGTCCTTCTTTTCGTATTATTAATGATGGTGATTGTCAGACCAATCGGATCGATCGAAGCACCTCAGGACGCATACGCAAATGGAGCATTCGTGAAAGGATTTTTGGAAGGATATAATACGATGGATGCCTTGGCTTCACTTGTATTCGGAATTATCGTTATCAATGCGGTCCGTGCGTTAGGTGTAACGGCTAAACGGGAAGTGTTGGCTGCCACAGTCAAATCAGGGGCCGTTGCTATTACGCTTCTTGCTATTATTTACGTCGGAATTGCCTATTTAGGTGCAACGAGTACAGAAAAATTCGGTATTTTCGAAACAGGGGGACCTGTTCTTAACAGTGCAGCGTCTTATTATTTCGGAAGCCTTGGGACGATCATGTTATCGGTTATTATCATACTTGCCTGTTTAACGACGAGTATTGGATTGATTACGGCTTGTGGTGAATACTTCCACACGTTAATGCCGAAAGTAAGTTATAAACAATTCGTCGTGTTCTTTTCATTATTATCATTAGTGATCGCCAACTTCGGATTGTCGAACATTATTACGTATTCAATCCCTGTCTTAATGCTCCTTTATCCGCCGGCTATCACTTTAATGGTTCTCACATTTTTGTCACCGCTGTTCAAGCATTCGCGTGTTGTATACGTGGCAGCTACAGTAGTAGCACTGATGATTAGTATCATTGACGGATTTAAGACGTTTTGTGACTTAGTAGGAATCGCCTATTTTAACTGGATGGAACCGATTGTATCGTTTTATAAGCAAACATTGCCGTTGTACGACCAAGGTCTCGGCTGGCTTCTTCCAGTTTTAGGTGTCATTCTCATTGTTGGCATTATCGTCCGTGTTCGCAGATTATTTGTTACTACCGTAGAAGCATAATAAAATAGTCTGTTGACAAACATTCGCTTTCTTCGTTCATCGTCCAGAAGGACAAACGTTTTTAATCAGCCTGCAATATCAGTATAGACTTTGTCTACAAGCGGATGCCCCACAAGTATAACTTTTAGGGGCATCCGCTTTTTTATATGGTTCTTTACTTGTCTGGTGATTTCTGTTTCAGGCGCTTCGCTTTCTCTGCAGGAGTCTTCGTGCGCTCGACTGCAATCAACTCAGTGGAAAATACTCGTTTGAACTTTGTCAAAAAATCGAAAGAAAAAAGACTCACCCTAAAAAGTCGTTGTTAACGACCTTTTGGATCAGCCTCTTTATTTCGATTTTAGCGAACGAAACTCTTCAATTACACGGAGCCAGTTTTTTCTCATAGCAGCAGCAGCGTCTGTATCTCTTCTTTCTTTTAAACATTGAATGATCGCCGTATGTTCAGTGATTGACTCTTCTGTTAAGGGAATAGAATGATGGAAAAACAGTCGCATGATATGTGAGCGCAGAGAAGCCGTCATCTTAAGGATATAAGGGTTATTGGCTGTAGCGACGATCATTTGATGAAATTCCTCATCGGTTTTCAGCGCTAAAAAATAATTTTTAGAACGGATTGCTTCAGCAAATTTCTCATTTGTCTGTTCGAGCAATGAGATAGCATCATCTGTTAGATGAGGAATGGCGAGTTCAGCGGACAATGCCTGTAATGCTGCTAACGGAGGAAGCAGCTCCATTAACGATTCCTTTTCTACTTCTGTGACTTGCGTAGATTTACCTGGATACATTTTTACAAACCCTTGAGCTTCAAGAAGCTGCAGTGATTCCCGGATGGGCGTTCTGCTGACAGCCAATGCCTCAGCAAGCTCTTTGTCGTTCAATTTTTCACCCGGCTTCAAGGTTCCATCAATAATCCATTGTTGAAGTTGATTGAAAGCACTCTCTTTTGCGGACTTCCGTACCGGTTTTGAATGATCAGTAGGTATTGGCATGAAAGGTCACCATCCTGCATAAATTCTAATGTTATTCTTGTATAGTATACAAGAAAATGACGTACATAGAAATATATAATGTATGTATTGTACATATTTTCAAAAAATAGTTTGCTTCAGAGACTGCTCTTGTTAAAATTAGGGAGAAAGAAAGGCAAAATCGTATGGAGAGGGAGATTGGATGTTTAAAAAAATTGCTGCTGATGCGTTAGGTTTATCTGACATTGGAACGATTATTTCACCGGCTGATTATGATAAAACGGATGCAGATGATTATGTTATGCATGAAGATGATGAGAAAATTTATTTTTTAATCAAGACGAAAGCGGATGAGTATTGTTTTACGAATCTAGCCGTGATTCATGTGGATGGAGAAAGTGCGATTTCTTCTAAACGAACGTTGAAGCGCTATCCATATTCCCAATATAAAATTTCTAATGTTGTTCTGGAGACAGCGGGCAAAATCGATATGGATGTGGAAATTAAATTTCAATTAGGCAGCCAAACGTTTGATATTGATGTGAGAAAAGACCAGATTGAACAGTTGAAAGACTTGTATAAAGCGTTATTGCGTATCGCTGAGGTCACGCATGAAAATGAGCTTTATATGAATCTCGCTTTGCAAAGTTTAGACAAAGCCGCGAATATTTTGCAAAGTTCTCGCACAGACGAGACGAAGTTAGGCGATACGTACCGGGAGTTAACAGATTTCGGCTTTACGTGGATGACATCTGCGCGTGAAAAGTATCACTTGAAAGACTTTGGCAGCGTGTTCGAGAAATATATTAACAATTAATAAATGTCATGAGGACCTATCTGTTAGATGGGTTCTTTTTAGTTTTGCGGCTGTTTTTAAGACATACAAGTCGAATCTGTCAATTTACTCGCCAATCTTGTTGAAATACTAATCACACAATGGATTTTACCGGCCGAACGGAGAAAGGTTTGTGAGAACCATTTTTGGAAAGGCGTTTGAAAAATTCCGAAATTTGTATTGACGTTTTATATAATTACAATTAGAATGAAATCGTATGAGTTGATAACAATTATCATTGTCAAACAAAAAAGAAAAGGCAGGAGTACATAATGAAGTTCAATAAGTTGTTTAAACCTATGCTGGCAAGTGCTGTACTTGCGATTGGCCTCGCTGGATGCGGAGCTAATGAGAAAGAGACGGAACCGGAAAAAGCAGCTCCGGCACCGGAGAAACAAGAAGAGAAAATTGTCAACGTTTACACAGCAAGACATTATGAAGCTGATGATGAAGTGTACAAGAAGTTTACAGAGGACACAGGCATCAAAGTAAACGTTGTAAAAGGTGAGGCAGAAGAGCTGATTGAGCGTTTAAAGCGTGAAGGAAAAAGCACAGAAGCTGACTTATTCGTGACAGTAGACGGCGGCGTTCTTGCGAATGCGAAGAAAAATGATATTTTGCAGCCGGTTAAATCAGAAGTCATTGAGAAAAACGTTCCAGCGAAATTCCGTGATGCGGATAACAACTGGATTGGGATGTCTACGAGAGCACGTGTGATCGTATATGCGAAAGACAGAGTGAAGCCAGAAGACTTATCTACTTATGAAGATTTAACAAGTGACAAGTGGAAAGGGAAAGTACTTGCCCGTTCTTCTACAAATATGTATAACCAGTCGCTCCTTGCTTCTTTCATTGAGTTAAATGGTGAAAAGGAAGCAGAAAAATGGGCGGCAGGAATTGTGAAAAACTTTGCTCGTCAGCCGGACGGCGGTGATCGTGATCAAGCGAAAGCAATTGCGGCAGGTACAGGCGATGTAGCGATTATGAATACGTATTATGTTGGATTAATGGCGAATTCAGAAGATGCAGAAGAAGTGAAAGTAGCAGAAAATATTGGTGTATTCTTCCCGAACCAAGAAACAAATGGCACACATGTAAATATTAGCGGAATTGGTTTAACAAAGCACAGCAAACATCCTAACAATGCAACTAAGTTAATTGAATATGTTACTGACAAAGAGGCGCAGGAATTTCTATCAGCGAACAACTATGAATTCCCTGTAAACGAAGAAGCAGAGAAACCTGAATTGCTCAAGTCGTGGGGCAACTTTAAAATGCAAGAGCTGAACTTTGACAAGTTAGGCGAATACAACCAAAAAGCAATTGAGATCTTTAACAAAGTGGGCTGGAAGTAAAAGTGAAAAAGAAACTGATAAGCCGTTCGATTCGTAAAGAATGGAACGGCTGGTGGGCAATCAGTCTAATTGGGGCGACAGTGATACTGTTGCCTATTCTCTTTGTATTCTCTTCTTTGTTTTTTAAACCGAATGAAAACTGGTTTCATATTCGTGAGTATTTATTAGGGACATATGTACAAGAAACATTGATTCTTGTTATTTCAACGGGCGTGCTGACAGCGGTTTTAGGAGTAACGCTGGCATGGCTTGTGACAGCGTACGACTTTCCGCTGAAGCGTTTTTTTCGGTGGGGATTAATTTTGCCGCTGGCCATTCCGCCTTATATTGCGGCTTACACGTATCGGACGATGCTCAGCTATACGGGAGTTGTGCAGGCGACGCTGCGGAATGAATTTGGTTACCAAATGAGTCAGGAATGGTTAAACATTTCATCGCTGCGCGGTGCTGTGTTTATTTTTACACTATTTTTGTATCCGTACGTGTTTTTGATTACGAGAGCTTTTTTGGAAAATCAAAGTGCTTCCTTTTTTGAAAATGCTAGACTGCTCGGAAGAAAACCCTTTTTTATTTTCATAAAAATCGTTCTTCCTCTTTCTCGGCCGGCAGTTGTAGGGGGAGTCGTGCTTGTGATCTATGAAGTGCTGAGTGATTATGGAGTAACGAGCTATTTCGGTATTCATACGATTACAACCGCTATTTTTCAAACGTGGTTTGGCATGTACGATGTGAACACTGCCATGCGGCTTGCTGCCTGGCTGATGCTCATTGTCGTAGCTATGTTTATTGTGGAAAGACTGCTTAGAAGCCGGCAGCGATATCACTTGCCGGTAAAGTCAAGGCCTCTTGCTGCGATGAAACTGAAAGGCATAGGAGCAGCTGCTGCCTTTGCTTACTGCGCCGCTATATTTGCAGCAGGCTTTCTTATTCCGTTCGTTCAGCTTATTGCGTGGGCTGCTTTAACGTTTGACACAGTATGGAATGAGACATTCGCTGAGCTTGTATATCGAACGCTTTATGTGGCGTTTATCTCTACGGCACTGATCATTATTTTTGCGGTAATTGTAGCAAATGTGTGCCGGAAGCCATCGACTTTTTCTTATTTTCTAGCGAAATGGGTAACGACGGGGTATTCGATCCCTGGAGCGATTATTGCGATTGGGGTACTTGCGGTATTTATCGGACTGGATCAGTGGCTTGCCCCGCTTTATGCGATGATGGGCATGGACGATGCACCGCTCATTTTAAGTTTATCGATTATCATGTTAATCGTCGGTTACGTCATTCGCTTTATGGCAACGGGATATAATGCGATTGAAGTGGGATTTGAGAAAATAGGTACGAAATATACAGAAGCGTCACGGATGCTTGGAAGCGGTGTAACGAAGACCTTTTTCAAAGTGGACCTGCCATTAATGAAAGGGGCCATCTTTAGCGGATTTATTTTAACATTTGTTGAAATATGTAAAGAGCTGCCACTCGTTTTATTATTAAGGCCGTTTAACTTTGAAACACTGTCGACAAAGACGTATCAATTTGCGAAAGATGAACGGATTCATGAAGCCTCGATTTCATCGCTGATCATTATCGCAATTAGTGCGCTGTCTATTATCGTCCTGCAAATGGCCAATAAGAAGGTGAAGGAATGAAAATTGTAGACGTCCAAAATCTTGTTTTTTCGTTTTCTTCTGCAGGGGAGCCTGTGATTAATGGTGTGTCCTTGTCGATCATGAAAGATGAGATTGTCGGGATTCTCGGACCGAGCGGCAGCGGAAAAAGCACGATCCTTCGTTTAATTGCGGGGTTAGAAATGCCATGGCAAGGTTCTATTTCTATTGCTGAAAAGCCAGTCGTTACAGAGAAACTATTCGTCCAGCCCGAAGATAGAGGAGTAGGCATGGTATTTCAAGATTACGCGCTTTTTCCGCATATGACCGTGACAGAGAACATTATGTTTGGTTTAGGGCGGCTGCCAAAAAAAGAACGCAAGCCGCGTGTGCTAGAAATGCTGAAACTCGTTAAAATGGAAAAATTCGCTGAACGTTATCCACATGAATTAAGCGGCGGCCAGCAGCAGCGAATTGCTTTGGCGAGAGCACTTGCACCTAAACCGAATGTACTGTTAATGGATGAGCCGTTCAGCAACTTAGATGCAGATCTAAAAGCGGAAATTAGGGAGGATTTGCGCGTCATTTTGAAGAAGGCGAACATTACTTGCATGATTGTGACGCACGACCGCGAAGATGTGGAAGCCATTTGTGACCGCAGCATTGAAATGGGTCAAAGAGAATAGAATGTACAGTAGAAAAAGAAAAGGGTATCCCAAAAAATTAGTCTTTTGGGATACCCTTTTTTATTGCAGTCGGCTTTTCTTAATATACGGTCTAACTTCCAAAAATGCAGTCAACTACTTATTTATTTTCCTACAGTTACTTCATATTCTTCATGTTCATGTAATCCTTCTTTATTTTCAACATGAACTTTCACTTGGAATGTACCGGCTTGTGAGAAGGGATGAGCAGCTGAATATTCGCCAGGGCTGGCTTCTTTTGCGGCGACCCATTCGTGTTTCCCAGAGTTATCCGCATTCCAAATTTCGTAGCGGACTTGTGCTTTTTCTAAAGGAGTCTCCTTCATCTGTAAACGGACAGTTAATGTTGTATCTGCACCGGCTGTGATACTTTTCGGCTCCGTGAAGTGCATGCTGAATCCTTCTGTAATGCCATGTCCGTGTCCATGTCCATGCTCATGATCTGTGTGTCCTTCATGATCGTGATGTGTCTCCTCCTGAACAGCGGCTCCTTTTCCGACAGTCACTGACTTAGTCGGCATCGTATGCAGACCTCTTGCTGTCACGTGTACTTGTACGGTAAAGACGCCATCATGGTCAAAGGCTGTTTCCGCTTCATATGTGCCGTCTTTATTGTTTTTCGTTTGAATCATTTGGCTTTCTGTTTTTTTGCCATCTTCCCATACTTCAAATTCGACTTCATTGGCATCAGCTACTTTTTCATCTCCTTGTGTAACGCTAGCCTTCATCGTTATTTTTTCGTTTACGGCAGCTGTTTCAGGAACGTCAAGCTTAGCTTCCAGCATTTGTGGAACTTTTGTATTCTCAACTTTCTTTTCTGCTTTTTCTGTCCCGCTGTTACAAGCAGACAGTGCGGCTATTGCTAAGACTAAAATAACCATCCAAAATGTTTTTCGCATATCCAATCCTCCATTTTCACCTATGTATCTGGCGAAAGCTTTCTCTTTTCATCCAAAAAAGTTACTTTGAAACGAGCTTTTTCACATCGTTGATGATCTCCTCGCTGTTCGTACCTGAAGTGAAAATATACTCATTTACAATTTCACCATCCTTATTCACTAAATACAAATTCGTATTGTGGATCACTTGATCGGATGATTTTGGCTTTTGAATAAGAGTTTGAAATTCTTCCCTGCCAAACCATTCAATTTCTTGCTGTGTATAGCCTGTGAGCATGTTCCAGTTTGATTCATCTTCTGTAAAGTTGGCTATGTATGTTTTTAATTTTCTCGGTGTATCGGCAGCAGGATCTACACTAAAAGACACAAGCTCTACTCCGATATTCTCTTCTTTCAATTTTTTCTGCAATGCGGCCATATTAGCAGTCATCGGAGGGCAGACGGTGTCACAATTCGTGAAGATAAAGTTAGCAATCCACACTTTCCCTTTCAAATTATCAGTGCCAAATGACTGTTCATTCTGGTTCATAAAAGTAAATGACTGCATTTGGTAAGGTTTTACTTCGGTTAAACCGCAAGCTGAAAGGAGGATGAATGCGGTGTTTAACATAAGCAGTCTTGTTTTTCTCACGATGCTGCACCTCTTTTCTATTGATCATTCATTACAGGATGAAAAAGAATATCTGAATTAAGCATAATCAATGAATGTGAAGTCCTTGTGAGAAAACTTTAACAAATTTCAAACAAAAGGTTCAACGAGGAGAGGCAGTCGAATCGTCACAGTCGTTTCTTTAATGCTGCTGTTGATTAAAAAGGAGCCATCGTGCAGCCTGATGATTTCTTTCACAATGGATAGGCCAAGCCCAGTTCCGCCTGTTGCTCGAGTTCTTGCTTTATCTGTCCGGAAAAAGCGTTCCCCAATGCGTGGAAGGTCTTCTGCAGGAATGCCGATCCCCTGGTTTGTTATTTGCAGCAGCATCTCGTCGCCTTCTTGTGTTAACACGACTTTGAGTACACTTTTTTCAGAAGAGTACTTGATCGCATTATCTAACAAGTTATACATGACTTGCTGAATCCGATTGGGATCACCATTAATAATTAAATCTTCTTGGAAATGTACATCTGTTTCCATCTTTTTATCATTTATATGGATATCAAACAGATGAAGGGTATCTAACAGCAACTGAGCGATGACAATCGGTTCTTTATTTAGCATGTACATATTTTCTTGAAGATGATCGAGGTCGACTAAGTCATGAATCAGCTTTTTCAAGCGGTCTGTTTCTTTTTCAATGGTCTGCAAATAATGCTCTGCCTCTTCTGGAGATGTGTAGATTTGTTGTTTTAATGCTTGCGTGTAGCCGCCGATATAGGTGAGCGGTGTTCGTAATTCATGAACGACATTCGATAAAAATTCTTTCTTTCGGATGTCCTGTTCTTCTAGTGAAGATGTCATTTTATTAAATGCTTGAGCCAGCTGGCCGATCTCATCGTTCGTTTGAATCGGCAGCCGATTGGTGTAATTGCCTTTGGATACCTCTTTGGAAAACTGCTGAATCTCTGTAAGCGGCTGAAACATGGACTGCCGAATTCGATTCACAATAAGAAAGAGCATGAGAAAAAATAAAGTGCCTGTTATCACTAAGATTGGCAGGCTGCCCTGGAATACTTCTTGAAGAGCAGCCAGTGGAACGTAAATATATACAAATCCGATGAGCCCTTTCTCACCCATGATTGGGAAAATAGCACCGATAATTTCCCGTTTGAACTCCTTTACATAGCCTTCTTTCATCACGTACTGGCCTTGTTCCAGCAGCTTGCGGTCTCGTTTATTCACGAGTGCTTGATAATCGATTTTATATGGAAAGTATGTGGACAATTCATCTAAATTATCGACGACAATGATGTCATATTCCGATACGACGTTGTACCAGTGAATTTTTTCAATAATTTCTTCACTTAAAGCACCGTAATGATAATGAGAGGCCGTTCGTTCTCCTTGATAAATAACGGAGTCGCGAATGCTGTTTAAATATAAATCCTTATATAAAAAGTGCAGGAAAAAGAAAGAAAAAATAATCGTGAATATGATACACGCTAAAATAAGCCAGAGCACTTTTTGGCTTAACGTTATACTTTTCACTAGGACACCTCAAATTTATAGCCGATCCCCCAAACCGTTTGAATGAGATCCGCATGATCCTTTAATTTCAATCGCAGCGTTTTAATATGTGTATCGACGGTTCGTTCGCTTCCATTATAGTCTTCTCCCCAAACCGATTGCAGCAGCTGCTCTCTTGTGAAAACAGTTTCAGGATGCTGGGCGAGCCGGGAAAGAAGTTCAAACTCTTTTAACGTTAGTGAAAGAGTCTGTCCGTCCACCGTCGCTTTATGAGCATTCGTATCAAGAGTCAGCGGGCCAATCGTATAACGATTTTTCTTTTGCGGAGAAGGGTTCGTTCTTCTTAAGACAGATTCAATTCTAGCTAGCAGTTCGCCAGGATGAAAAGGCTTGACGATGTAATCATCCCCGCCGAGTTTAAGTCCGTGAATTTTATCCCATTCTTCTCCTTTTGCTGATAAAAAAATAAGAGGGAGGTCATATTTTCTCTTCACCTCTTTCGTAAATGTAAAACCATTCATATAAGGCATCATGACATCAACAAGTAATAAATGGGGTACCTGCTTATCAATAGCAGCAAGAGCCTCTATCCCATTAGAGGCTTCAACGACACGGTACCCTTCCTTTTCTAAAAATGTCCTCACTAATTCACGCATCGTTTCTTCATCATCTATAATCATGACAGTGAATTCGTTCATATTCGAAACCTCACTTTCTTTATTATTTCTTTCTAAAGTATAGTCTTATTCTAGCCATCTTTTGTGAAGTTTTTGTGAGTTTAAATGGTTAAAAAAACAAACATGGTAAACAATGCTCCAAAATCTTGGATAAACGTAACAGATCGATCATAAAAAAGCATATTGACCAATGGGTCAACATAAAGTAAGATGCAATTGACCAATTAGTCAATTGTGGTGTGTTTTTAAAAAGAATTTGTTAAATTCCTCGGTTGATTTTTGCTGGAGGGACCCGCTTTCTGCTCCAATCAACCAAGATGGAAAATCAACAATAGTCATGAACACAGTCTTAAAAAAGGGGGAAGCAAGATGGCGATTGTGGAACTTCATCAGTTAACGAAGTCGTATAAAAACAACCGTGGAATTTCAGATATTTCTTTTTCGATCGAGGAAGGAGAAATTTTTGGTTTTATCGGTCCAAACGGTGCGGGTAAAAGTACAACGATTCGCACACTATTGAATTTGATTTTTCCAACGAGTGGAAGCGCCGCGATTTTTGGCAAGGACATCGTGAAGCACTCGAAAGAAATCCGGCAGGACGTCGGCTATTTGCCTTCCGAAGTTCATTATTACGATGATATGAAAGTGATTGATTTATTAACGTATTCTGGGCGTTTTCATAGAAACTTTAATACAGTGAGAATGAAAGAGCTGGCAGACGGCTTAGATTTGGACTTGAGCCGAAAAATAGAAGACCTTTCTTTCGGTAACCGTAAAAAGGTCGGGATTGTTCAGGCGCTTTTACATCAGCCTCGGCTGATTATTTTGGATGAACCGACAGGTGGACTGGACCCGTTGATGCAGCATTATTTTTTTGACTTGCTTCATGAAGAACAAAAGCGGGGCGCGACGATTTTCTTTTCGTCTCACATTTTGAGCGAGGTGCAGAAGATGTGTGAGCGCGTGGCAATTATTAAAGAAGGAAAGCTCGTTCAAGTAGAGTCCATCGAGAGTTTAACGAAAAATAAAGTAAAAAACGTCACGCTTATTTTTAAAGTGGGAGAGCCGCTGCACATAGAGTTGGAAGGTGTGATCCAACAGGAAATAAAGTCGAATGAAATGCGTTTGCTTTACAGCGGGAACATTCAAGAGCTTCTCAGCAAATTAAATGGCTTGCCGCTTCATGATGTGTTAATTGAAGAACCGACGCTTGAAGAAACCTTTATGCACTATTATGAAAAATGAGGAGGGATGGACGATGATTTTTCAAAGGGAATTTAAGCGGGGCCGGAAGTCTTTACTCATTTGGAGTGTGATTCTCGGCGGCTTGATTGTAGGGCTGTTAAGTATGTTTCCGCAGTTTGCTGAGCAGCAGGAAAGTCTATCAAAGATGATGGAAGCGTACCCTGAATCGATGCAAAAAGCATTTGGACTCGATGAGTTAAGCCTTGGAACGTTAATGGGCTTTTATGGGATTGAAGTTCACATGATGACAACACTTCTTGGGAGTATTTATGCCGCAATGTTAGCATCGAACATCCTGGCGAAGGAAGAAAATGAAAAGACGATTGAGTTTTTGCTGTCAAAGCCGATTACGAGAAGTCAAATCGTAGCACAAAAGTTAGGAGTAGTCATCGTTAATATACTTATTTTTAATAGCGTGGCGGCAGCAGCCGGACTCATCGGTTTTCAATTTGCTAAAGATCATGACGTGCCATATGAAACGTTCGCGTTGTTAATCATCGCAGCGATCTTGCTTCATTTCACGTTTGCAGCTATTTCGTTTATGCTTTCGTCTGTGATGAAGAAAACAAGAAACACTCTTTCTGCTTCAATTGCCCTTGTGATCGCAGCTTACTTTTTAAATATGATATCAGGAATATCCGAGGATTTGGACGTATTAAAATACTTTAGTCCATTCACTTATGCCGATGCGTCCTCCATTATTAAAGAGGATGCTATCAACATTTTATATCTTGTGATGATGGCGGCTGTGATCCTGTTTAGCATCTTAGCGGCATTTATGGTATACCAGAAGAAAGACATTTCTGTTTAAGTAAAGAAAGTTCGAGGTGTTCAAGATTGTATGAAGCGTTTGAGAAGCAGCCTCAAGCAAAAAAAGACTTAATTTTACAAGTGGCCATTGAGGAATTTGCGAAAAATGGTTATGAAAAAACGACAACAGCTGTTATTACAAGCCGGGCCGGCATTTCTAAAGGAATCCTTTTTCACTATTTTAAAAGTAAAAAGAATTTATATATGTACTTAGTTTCCCACATTATTACGCTGTTGACAGAAAAGACGATGGAAGCGATCAGTCATGTGACATCGGATGACTTTTTTGAGCGGGTAAAGGAAATTGTGCATCTGAAGCATGGGGCAACAGCACCGTATAGGAAAGAAACACAGTTGATAACCGCTGCTTTTTTTCATCCGCCGACAGAGGTGATGGCTGAAATGGAAGTGTTGCTAAACAAGCATTATGAAGCGTACGGAGAAGAATTCATGAAACGTCATATTTACTTGAAAGAACTCATTCATGAAGAGAAATTGCGCTCAGGCATTACAGTAGAAAAAGTGATCCAAATGACCGACTTCATTGTCGAGCAGTTATCAGCTAAATATCAGGCACTTTATAAAAATAAACAATATGATTTTTTTCAGGACCCCGGTCCGCTGATGAAAGAGCTTGGTGATTATCTTGACATTGTGAAGCATGGTGTATATGAGTCTGAATAAGAAGAATATGGGCATGGTGTAAAGCGGCGCACAAAGAAGCGCCGCTTTATTATTTTTGTAAAAATACATGATTAACAGAAGCAGCAATGTCGAAAACAGCAGGTAAAGCTGTATTCAGCCGCTGCTGACATAAAACGTTTTGTATGTACATACACTCAGTTGACAAGCTGTTTCTTATATCGTCCGTATTGGCGATGTCTGGCCAATAAATAAATAGAAAATTGGAGTGAATGGAATGAAGAAATACGGATTCTTTAGTTTGCTCATTGCGTTTGTTTTCTTGCTTACGGCATGCGGCGAAGATCAGGCAGCTAACAGCAGCAGTGAAGGAGGTGAAAAAAAGGTATATAAAGTCGGTATTGATACGACGTATCCTCCATTTGAGTTTGAAGAAGGGGGAGAGTATAAAGGAATTGATATTGATTTAATCAACGCGATCGCTGAGAACCAAGGCTTTCAGATCGAATTCTCCCCAATGGATTTCGGCGGAATTATTCCTGCCATGCAAGCCGGACAATTGGATATTGCTATTGCCGGGATGAGTATAACAGATGAGAGGAAAAAGATCGTTGATTTTTCTGATCCTTATTTTGATGCAGGCATCACTCTCGTCGTGAAGAAAGATAATGAGAATATCAAAGCGGTCAGTGATTTAAAAGGAAAAACAGTAGCGGTGAAAAAAGGAACAGTAGGCGCTAAGTTTGCTCAGGAACATGCGGGGAAAGAAGGATTCCAAGTGACGCAGTTTAACGACAGTCCGGCTATGTTCCAGGAAGTAGTAAACGGAAATGCGGATGCCCTGATCGAAGATTACCCTGTTATTGCCTATGCGATTGCTCAAAAGGAGCTCGGTTTGAAAGTGGTGGGAGAACGCTTGAACGGTGATCAATATGGAATTGCTGTGTTAAAAGGTAAAAATCCAGAACTGCTTGAAAAGATCAATAAAGGCCTAGCGGGGCTAAAAAAGAACGGTAAGTATGATGAGATCATCAATAAATATCTTGCAGAATAAATGGAGTATGTAAAAAGCTGAAGCTGAACTTGGCAGATAAACGATACTTTAAACACCCTCAGGCTGCTTGAAAACATTTTTCAACAGCCTGAGTGCGTTTTTTCTATAAGGGGGATAGAATGGAGACGATTATGAATGCCTTGCCTTATTTAATGAAAGGCCTGCAAGTCACCCTTTATATTTTTGTCATTGCTATTATTCTAGGTTTTATGATTGGTTTGATGATGGCACTCATGCGGCTTGCTTCTCTGAAAGTGTTAAATTGGACGGCAAAAATATTTATTGATGCCGTTCGGGGAACCCCGTTTCTTGTTCAGTTGTTTTTTATTTATTTTGGGTTGAATTCGTTGGAGTGGATTTCTTTTGATCGAACGACAGCTGGCATTCTCACGATCGCGATCAATGCCGGGGCTTATTTTGCCGAAATTATCCGCGCCGGCATTCAGTCGATTGATAAAGGACAAGCTGAAGCGGCAAGGTCGGTTGGTTTGACGAATATGCAGACGATGCGCTACATCATTTTGCCGCAGGCGTTCCGGCGGATGCTTCCAGCAATCACCAATCAATCTATTATTAGTTTAAAAGATACATCGCTCTTGTCCATTATCGGTATTGCGGATTTGATGCAGCAAGGAGGCGTCCAAGTTGCCGCCACATTTGAAGCGTTTAAAATCTGGCTGACTGTCGGAGTAATTTACTTTATCATTATTTACTTCGTGTCCTTGTTAGGAAGTTTCCTTGAAAGAAGGGTTGAACTGCGATGAATGTGATCGAAGTGAAAAATTTAAAGAAATCATTTAACAGCCTTGAAGTGTTAAAAGATATTACCGTCACGATTCAAGAAAAGGAAGTAGTGTGCGTGATTGGCCCATCCGGCTCCGGAAAAAGCACGTTTTTACGCTGTTTAAACCGGCTTGAAACGATTACCGGCGGACGTGTCTTTATTAATGGCTGTGACATTACTGATCCGAAAGTGGACATTAATAAAGTGAGGCAGCAGGCCGGCATGGTGTTTCAGCAGTTTAATCTTTTTCCCCATAAAACAGTCACAGAAAACATCACGCTCGGCCCAGTGAAAGCACTCAAAATGGATAAAAGGGAAGCTGTTAAACAAGCATATGAATTGCTGGCGAAAGTCGGTCTGCAGGAAAAAGCGGAAAGTTATCCCGGTGAATTATCCGGTGGGCAAAAACAGCGTGCTGCCATCGCCCGGGCACTTGCAATGAATCCGAAAATTATGCTTTTCGACGAACCGACTTCCGCTCTTGATCCTGAAATGGTTGGAGAGGTGCTTGGTGTCATGAAGCAGCTTGCAAAAGAAGGAATGACAATGGTCGTTGTGACTCACGAAATGGGCTTTGCCCGTGAAGTGGGAGATCGCGTCATTTTTATGGACGGCGGCTATATTATTGAGGAAAACGAACCGGCGGAGTTGTTTGGCAGACCTCAGCACGAAAGGACGAAAGCGTTTTTAAGCAAGGTGCTGTGAATAGAAGGCAGTGATTGCTAGTCAGTAAGTTTTTTAATATCGACAACAATTCGTCCATACATGTTCAAAATTGGCTACCCTATGACAGTGATTAAAAATAAGACGGAGCGTGTCCCTAAAAACTACGTTTTTTGGGACACGCTCCGTCTTATTCATTAAATATATAACAGCCGTTCATTTTCTTTTTCTAATAATGATTAAAAACAGGGAAGTCACGAGGCCAGCACAAATGAGCGCGTAAATAATAGTAGAGTACATGTTCATCAAGTGAACGATCTTTCCCCACTGTTCCCCAAACGCTGCCCCAGCCAAAACGAGGAGTACATTCCATATAAATGTGCCAATAGCTGTATAAAAAAGAAAAAGTGAAAAGTTCATTCGGGACATGCCAGCGGGAATGGAAATGAGGCTGCGAACGAGAGGGATAACCCGGCAAATAAGCACCGTCCAATAGCCGTACTTGTTAAACCAGCGATCTGCTTTATAAATATCTTTTTTGCTCAGGCGAAGAATGCCGCCCCAGCGGTCAATTACTTTCTCGAGTCTTTCCACATCGAGCAGGCTGCCGATTTTATACAAAATCATTGCCCCGGTAAGCGATCCGCCGGTTGCCGCCAAGATGACTCCCATGACTGTTAATGAGGAAAAAGTCGTCATCGTTCCTCCGAAAGTCAAAATGACCTCTGAAGGGATCGGCGGAAATACATTTTCAAATGCGATTAATAGAAAGATCCCTACATAACCAAACTGCTCCATAAAGTCGATCATCCAGCTTTGCATACAATCCCTCACTTTAAAAAACTTATTACTTATAAGATATGAAGGACTTGTCTAAGAAAGTATGATTTGATTCATAAAGAACAATCCAGCTTCCAAATGGAATAACAACGAACAGCACAAAAAAATACGGCTCGTAAATAATACACAGAACCGTACAGGATCATCAGCTGTTTAGTTTCTTGTAAATGGCTAACAGTTGTTCGCGTTCTTCTATTGTCAGTTTTTCAAATAACTTTTTACGCAGTTCTTGTCCTTCTAGATGAGCCTTTTCCAGTATGGTATGTCCGGCATCTGTAATATCCAGGTAAAGAATGCGCCGATCATTTTCATCTGCAAGCCGGACAGCTAATTCTTTTTGGATCAGCTTTTCAGACAGATGGGTCAAAGAAGGGGGAGTTAGTCCAAGCGATTTGGCAATGTCGGACGGACGGCTTTTTCCATGATCGTTCAAGTGACTGAGCACAAGAATATGGGAAATGCCGAGGCTTTCATTAAATGTTTTATTCCAGTGGATAATAAGTTTATTTGTTACTTGATCCATTGTGTGTAAAAGGTCAAAAATAGTTTCGCTTTCCATCAAATCCCTGCTTTCTATGTTTCTGTTGTTATTATATTATCATAAGGCTTTGTTAAACTTGTCTGTTTATTTCTGCTGCAGGCGCTCGCTTTCTGCTCCAATTAGCAATAGTCATGAACATATCTATCATAAAAAGAAAAGCCCCTTAAAATAAGGGACTTGCTGGGTCAGAAGAAAAAATGCTCCTGGCCAGTAAATGTTCTTAACTGGTCAACAGAAGAAAAACGATTTACAAATGCTCGCTTTTTCTAAATTATTGAGCGGAAAATCCGCCGTCAATAACGAGTTCTGCTCCGGTAATGAAAGAGGCTTCATCGGATGCCAAGTACAGCGCAGCATTGGCAATGTCTTCTGGTTTACCTAAACGCTGCAGCGGAGTAGCGGCTACTAAATGTTCGACGTAGCTCTTTGTAGATTCAAGGTCTTTAGTCATTGGTGTTTCAATAATTCCAGGGAATAAAGCGTTGACGCGGATCCCAAATCTGCCATACTGTGTTGCGGCTGCTTTTGACATTGCGCGGACAGATCCTTTTGAAGCAGAATACGGGTTAAAGCCCATGCCGATTTGTGCCGTGAAAGACGAGATGTTCACGATGGATCCTTTCTTTTGTTCTTTCATATAAGGAACAACATGCTTGATGCCAAGGAAAGGACCAAATCCATTAATTGTCAACATTTTTTGCCAATCATCAATATTGATCTCTTCTGCTGGTTTCTCAGAGGAAATGCCTGCATTGTTCACGAGAATATCTATTTTACCGAAACGTTCTTTTACTTCTTTCAACAGTTGTGTCCAGTCATCTTCAGAAGCAACGTTCAATTTCATGCCGTGTACGTTTTTAAGCTCGCTGATTTTGGCAAGAGCTATTTCATTAATATCAGCGGCGATGACTGTTGCGCCTTCTTCACTGAAGAGATGTACCATTCGCTCGCCGATCCCGGAAGCCCCGCCAGTAATGATTGCTACTTTGTTTTCTAGTCGTTTCATTTTTCATTCCTCCATTAACGTAATTTGACTGTTCCACCGTCAACCATGATTGTTTGTCCGGTAATATAGTTGGCATCGTCACTTGCTAAGAACACAGCTGTTCTGCCAATATCTGCTTCCGGATCTCCAAGCCGGCGAAGCGGAATCTTTTGAACCATGGCATCATACGCTTCTTTATTATTGTCACGCCATTGCTCCACACCAGGTGTAAGGGCGATCGGTGAAATGAGGTTAACGTTAATGCCATCTGGGCCCCATTCATTTGCAGCAACTCTCGAAATAGCACGGATGGCTTCTTTTGCAGCAGCATAGGATGTCTGTGTCGGCTGACCTTCAAGCCCCGCTCCGGATGCAAAATTAATAACTTTTCCTTGTGTTTTCTTTAATTCAGGGTAGCAGGCCTGCATAAAATGAAACGTTGGATAGAATCCTGTACCGAAAGAAAGATCAAAATGTTCCATCGTTGTTTCTGTAAAAGAAACATTTCTAGAGGCGTGTGCATTATTCACTAAAATATCAATTTTGCCAAAATGGCTGACCGTTTCTTTAACGATCATCTCAACATTTTCTTTCACAGAAATATCTTGAATGAAAAGAGCCCCTTCAGTACGTTCATTTATTTCAGCCAGTGTTTTTTTGCCGTTTTCTTCATTTATATCAACAATTGCAATATGAGCACCTTCTTTTGCCATAGCTAAGGCAATACCACGGCCGATTCCGCCGGCACCGCCAGTTACGATAGCAACTTTTCCAGCAAGTCTCATATAACATACCTCATTTCAGAAAGTATTTAGATGTTTAACTATTTCACGCTTAAATAATACAACATAAAAAACATTTAAGCAAGTTCATTACCTAGAAAGAAAAAAGCCAGGGCCCTGACAGCCGCTGGCTTATTCATTATTTTTATGAATATCTGTTTCTTCGGACATCTCCATGGCAAAGGCTGGGTTCGGGCGTATGTCGCTTCTGCTTACGTCTTCATCAAAGATATGATTGATGAGATAGATGTGGAAGAAGACTTCTGCTGCAGCAATAACGACTGCTGTCCAGAAACTTGCCCAGCCAAGAGAAATAGTTTCATTTATAACCATGCTGCCGAAGATCCATATGCCGAAATAAGCAAGACCAAAATCGGCAATTGTAGCGATCACATTGCCAAAGCGCGGCAGAATAAACAAGTCGCCAACTATATAGGCAGCTGCTGTTAAAAGGATGCTGATCGTTAAGATTTCACCGAGGTCAAGGCCATAAAAAAGCCCGAGGATGAACCAAACAGCGGCTGTACACATAACAAATTTGATGAATAATGCTTTTGTATGTCCCACCCTTTATCGCCTCCTTGTAAAAATAGTTTGATGCCTATTTTAAAAATTATTCTTTTCGTATGGCTTTGTTCATTTACCTGTTGATTTCCGCTGCAGGCGCTCGCTTTCCCGCAGGAGTCTCGCGTCTTCCACTCCAATCAATAAGTGTGATTAACATATCCTTTCATATAAAGAACCTCTGTTATTCAACATCATTCACGTGGGATAGATTGCTTTTATTTTCCTTAGCATAAACAAAATCATCCGCCGCATACTAAGTGGCGTACCACTCAATTACAGGGGGGATTTCATTTGATGAATCAACAAAATGAACAAACACACATGAACATGCATACAGGTACTACTGTTTCAGCACAGATGAATCATGGGGCACATGAAGTGATGGACGTTCATGAAGTGCTATCCGGCGCGGTAGGAGCGATGAATGAATACACGATGCTTCGTTCCCATGTAAAGGATCCAGAATTGCTTAAGATTCTTGATCGTCAGTACCAATTTATGCAGCAAGAGTACAATACGACGGTAGACTGTTTTCGCTCAGGAAAAGATCCAGCTGTTCCGACACAAAGTTACGAAATGACTCAAGGAAATGATTTTGTTTACGGATTAACACCGACACAGCCGAAAAAACCGATGCAGTCCGCATCTGAAATCAACGATGAAGTCATCTCGTGCGCAATGCTTGGAGCGATGAAGTCGATGGCTGCAGCAAAAGCAACTGCAGCACTTGAAGTAACAAACCCGGTTGTACGCCGTGTACTAGCGGACTCCATCCCGAACTGTATTGAGATGGCATACGAGCTTTCCATTTACCAAAACAAGCATCATTATTATCAGGTGCCGCAGTTTGCTGAACAGGATACGCTGCAAATGACCCAAGCGTATGCACCAGCTATGGGTGTTCAAGGTAATATGACGACTCATTAATAAAGAAGCGCTGTCCTTTTTGTAAGGACAGCGCTTCTTTTGTGTATAATGAAAAAAGAGGTGAACAGTTTGAATGAATTTATTGAATTAGGAATTGGTCCATTGTGGACAGGGAAGTTACAGGAAAAGAAGATAGAATCGCCAACACCTGTGCAAAAGGAGGCGATTCCGCTCTTATTAAATGGTGACGACGTGATTGCACAGGCAAAGACGGGGACTGGGAAGACGTTTGCTTTTCTGCTGCCGCTGCTTCAAAAAATAGAACCTGCTCAACATTATGTGCAAGGATTAATCGTTACTCCGACGCGAGAGTTAGCTCTGCAAATCACGGAAGAGCTGCGCGGACTGCTAACGAGCGAAAGCGGCATACATATACTAGCTGCTTATGGAGGACAGGATGTTGAGCAGCAAATCAGGCGGTTAAATGAACAGGTACACATTATTGTTGCTACGCCGGGACGGCTGCTCGATCATATCCGCCGTGGTACGGTGGATTTAACCGATGTGTCATTGCTTGTGCTCGATGAAGCGGACCAAATGCTGCATATTGGCTTTTTAGATGAAGTGGAAGCGATTATTAAAGAAACGCCATTTACAAGACAGACCGCTTTATTTTCCGCAACGATGCCGAAAGATGTCCGTAAGCTGGCAAAGAGGTATATGAGAGAGCCGAAAACCGTTCATGTGAAAAGCAAAGAAGTAACGGTAGAGCAGACCAAGCAGTTCGTCGTTGAAACGACTGACCGCCGCAAACAGCAGGCTTTGTGCGAAGTGATTGACGAAGTGCAGCCATTTTTAGGTATCATCTTCTGCCGGACGAAACGCCGCGTCAGCAAACTGTGCGATGAAATGAAAGCGAAAGGCTACAACATTGATGAATTGCATGGGGATTTATCACAGGCAAAGAGAGAAAGGGTCATGAAACGGTTCCGTGATGCAGAACTTCATTTGCTTGCCGCAACGGATGTCGCTGCCCGCGGGCTTGATGTAGAAGGAGTCACTCACGTATTTAACTATGACATTCCACAAGATATGGAAAGTTATATTCATCGGATTGGACGGACGGGAAGAGCGGGAGAAGAGGGAGAAGCTTATACGTTTGCTGCTTTAAAAGACAAAGATTTTCTCCGCCTGATTGAAGCAGGGCTGGGCCGGGCGCTTGAACGGAAAAACGTCGAATCTGCTAAGCCGTCTGCTGAAGATGAAGAGCGGGGAAAACCAACGGAACGGCGGCAAACGAACCGTCCATTCACGGGGCAGGAGCGGACAAAAAAAAGAAGGCGGAAATGAAAAAAAGAGGCTGAAGAGCCTCTTTTTTGAATAGCAGTCGGCGGTGTCGAATATACGGTCGGCAACGTTAGAAATGCCGTCGGTTCAACTCAACTTACGGCCGCTGCTTCTCCGAATGCTTTTGCGGTCGGAACGGATACCACCAGTTCCAGTCACCGAGCAGCTTCATTAAACTTGGCACAAGCAGCAAACGGATGATCGTGGCATCAATAGCAATAGCGAGCGCAATCCCGATGCCGATTTGTTTGACAGGTACAACGCCTGTAAAAGCGAAGGCGCCGGTAATGACGATCATAATTAATGCAGCGGAAGTAATGACTTTGCTCGTAGTAGCCAGGCCTTCCACTGTGGATTGCGTATTATCGCCTGTTTTCAAATAGTATTCGCGGATACGTGAAATGAGGAATACTTCATAATCCATGCTCAAACCAAAGACGACACTGAAGACGAGTACGGGCAGAAGCAGGGAAATGTCCATTTCCTCCATCCCTAAATGGCCTCCTTGAAATAACCAGACGAGAATGCCAAAAGTGGAAGTAAGTCCGAGTACATTCATTAAAATGGCTTTCAACGGAATAATGATTGACCGGAAAGCGAGCATAAGGATGATAAAGGTCGATACTAAAATAACGGCAAGGACGAGCCAGATTTTATTGAAGATCTCATCATAAATTTCCTGATTAAATTTTGGATGTCCGCCAAATTGCATGTGAACCGGCCAATGCTGTCCACTCCAATCACGCGCAAGGTCCTGGGCAGCATTTGAGCTTGCCTCGACCTTCAGATGAATGGGGATCATCAGCTTGTCGCCTCGAATAAATGGTTCAATGGCCGGTTGAAGCTGTTTTTTTATTTCCGGCTGCTGCAAGGAAGCGGCCAGCTGTTTCGGTTCATTGATGTGGTTGACGGAAAAGATCGTATTGACTTCATTGACTTCTTTTTTAGAACGAAATTGAGCTTCTAATTGTTTCATTTGATCCAAGCCCGCTTCATTAAGCCAGCCGCCTTTTCGTTCGGCAATGGCATAAATGGTACTTCTGTTTTCTCCCATGAAATCACGTTCGATTTTTTCATAAGCTTTCCGTGAATCGAATGTTTTTGGAAGAGCCTCAACATTTGGAATGGCTAGCTTCATGTTTTGGACCGGCATGACACCGGCGATTAAGATTGCTGCCGCTGCTATGGCGATGAGTACGGGACGCTTCATGACAGCAGAAGCAAATGTCCGCCAGCCGGCGCTGCTGTCTTTATCTGTACGAAGCAGGCGCCATTTATAAATCCGATCGTCAAGCACGTATAAAAGTGCCGGCAGAAGAGTGAGTGATCCGATTACAGCAACGACAACGACGACCGTACCGCCGATGGCTAAGTTTTTAAAAATGTCTACATCGATGAGCAGCATCGCTCCAAGTCCGATAAATACACAGATGGCTGAAAATAAAATCGAGTGGCCGGCTGTATGGATCGTCGTAATCAAGGCTTCTGTTTTAGAATGTTTTCGAAATTCTTCCTTATAACGATTAATAAACAGAAGGGAAAAGTCGATAGACAGAGCGAGCCCTAACATCGGCGCAATGTTTAAAATGAAAATAGCAAGATCGACATTTTTTCCAATAAGGGCTAAAACTCCGAAACCAATGACAATGGTGATTCCGCCAACAATGAGCGGCAGCACCGAAGCTGTAATTGTGCCGAAAGCAAACAGCAGAACGAGCAGGGCAACCGGCAGTCCGATCAGTTCTGCTTGTTTTAAATCATCTTGACTCGCTCGGTTAATATCCTCCGAAATAACTGGTCCACCTGTTAACGTCATGCCCTCTTCACTTTTTATTTGTTGATTAATGTCTTGTAGGACGACTGACATGTCATCTGTTTTTTCATCGATATGTATCAAGGCATAAGCAGATTCTTCTTTCAGCATGTCAGGTGTATCCAAAGGCGACTCAATCGCTGATGAGACGTGCAGTTTCTCTATTTTAGCGAGAGTTCTGCGGATTTTCTTCTGGAATGCCTCACTTGATTCATTTGCTCCTTTTTCAAATAACACCATGACTGTCGATTTTGGGAAATCAAATGTATTCGTTAATTCTTTCTGAACTTGTTCAAATTCTCCATCTGTCCGAAACCCATCACCCTCGAGCATAGAAGGAAGCCGGGAAGCGAATATTCCCATAACGACTGCAGCAGCAAGCCACAGGATCAGAATAACTTTATGGAAACGGATGAGAAGAGTAGAAATGTTTCGCATTATGTAAGCACCTCTCCATTGTTTTTTTCACAAGTTTAATCATACGATACTGTGCCTTGTTTTGGAATGAAAAAGGGATTTTTGGCAAGAAAGGGGACACATAAGGTAGGGGAAGCGGGCAAAGATATAATTGTGCATGCAGCACAAGAAATTATGATTTAACAGGGAGGTTACTATGGGAATTTTAAGCGGAAATCCAAAAGATGAACCGATGCATTATGGAGAAGTATTCAGTGTGTGGACAGCATTGCTTACAGCTAACTCTATGATTGGCGGTTATCAGACGCTTCTCAATCATGCAGGGGATGAGAAGCTGAGCAAGCTGATAGAAGAATCCATCAATTTGGCGAGAACGGAAGCGAAGCAGTTTGAACAACTATTAAAGGAAAATGGTGTTGGACTTCCTCCTGGGCCTCTAGAACGCCCACAAGCCGATGTCAACAGTATTCCTGCCGGAGCGCGTTTTCAAGATCCTGAAATTTCCATGATGATTTCCGGCAACATTGCTGCGGGACTAAGTGTGTACAGTCAAATTATGGGACAGTGTATCCGGGAAGATATTGCAGCCCTATTTATGCAGTACCATACTCAGCAGGCAGCTCTCGGCGCACGTTTCTTGCAGTTAAATAAAGAAAACGGCTGGCTCATACCACCGCCACTTCATCACGGTGAAGCGGTAACAATAGGATAAATACCATCGGGGCTGTCCCATAAGGGTCTGACATTTTGTTTTTGGGACAGCCCTGATGTATAGTTGAAAGAAAATAAATATTTCTCATTGACAATGAGAAGCATTATCAAATATACTGGTAAATGAAAGTAAACACATCCACAAATAGGAAAGACGATAAATAAACAATCGTCGTCACAGCTGTAGGGAGATGATAAAAGCGTTCATAAATTGACTGTTTTTTTCTGAAATTAGCTTCTAACTTTACGAGTAATTCTTGCATAAACAAGTATATTTTTGTAAAATGTGAGACGATAAGTTGTCAAAGGAGCAAACTTCGATGAAGGATAAGTATCTTCTGGATGAATCGTTAGGCTATAAATTATTTCAGGCCTCACGTTTAATGACAAATACGCTTAATCGTCATTTTAGAGAGCAGGGTTTCTCACTTACTCATGAACAATGGCAAATTTTAAGCAGATTATACGAAAAAGATGGTCAAACACAGCATGAATTGGCTTTGCTAAATGAGAAAGATCAGCCAAGCGTCTCACGTTTAATTGATAATATGATTAAGCGTCGCTTGATTGATCGCAAGTCACATCCAACAGACAAACGCATTAATTTAATTTATTTAACCAGTCATAGCAAAAGAATGGAAAAGGAGTATATAACCTTAGCGCTTCAGACCATTCAAGAAGCTGGTTACGAAGTAGATGAAAAAGAGCTGGCGATTTGTTTAAAGGTGCTGGACAAGATACGAGCCAATTTAAAATAATTTTAAAATGAAAAAATGTGGATCATTTTTCTTGAGTGATATACTTGTTTAAACAAGTATATCCGGTTAGGGAAGATTATTTTTTTATCCTTTATTGAGAATGAGTTTCATTTTCCCTCTTTGACAACGTAAAAACTTCTGTTGCGGCAGTAAAGTAAGGAATAGTGTTATGAAAAAAAGATATTTAGTGATTACGTTAATCATCTTGTCTATTCTCTCTATATTTATTGGGGTGACGCATATTTCCCCGCTGGATCTGTTGAATTTGACAGATGAACAGACGCAAATTGTCTGGAAAAGCCGGATTCCGCGCCTTGTCAGTATTATTATCGCCGGAGTCAGCTTGAGTGTCAGCGGCTTAATTATGCAGCAGCTAAGCAGAAACAAATTCGTTTCACCGACAACAGCAGGAACATTAGATTCTGCGAGACTTGGAATTTTAGTATCTCTCATTTTATTCACAGCTGCCAGTCCGATTGAGAAAATGATCGTTGCGTTCATTTTTGCACTAGCCGGCACGTTCGTGTTTATGAAAATTCTCGACAAAATCAAATTCAAAGATACCATTTTCATTCCACTCGTCGGATTGATGTTCGGAAATATTTTGACATCCATTTCAACTTTTTTCGCCTATAAGTATGATTTGATTCAGAATATGGCTGCCTGGCTGCAAGGAGACTTTTCAATGATCATTTCTGGGCGGTACGAGCTTTTATACATGAGTCTTCCGCTTTTAGTGATCGCATACATATATGCGGAACGCTTTACATTGGCTGGTATGGGAGAGGATTTCGCTTTGAATCTCGGCTTGAATTATAAGCAAGTCGTCAATATTGGTCTAGTCATCGTTGCGCTTTCCGCGACACTCGTCGTGTTAACTGTCGGCATGATTCCGTTTTTAGGATTGATCGTTCCGAACATTGTGTCGATTTACCAGGGAGATCATTTAAAGAAAAGCTTGTCGCATACGGCACTGCTCGGAGCTGTTTTTGTTCTGTTTTGCGACATCATCGGCCGGGTGCTTATCTACCCGTACGAAATCCCGATTGGGCTTACAGTCGGTGTCATCGGAAGCGGCATCTTTCTATATTTGCTGATGAGGAGAAGGGCGTATGAGTGATAAAAAGAAGTTACTAATCCTTTCAGCTGCTGCTGTTATGTTGATCGCTGCTTTTATGTTCATTGGACTTGGAAACAACTGGGGTTATGCTTTGCCAAAACGAGCGATGAAAATTTTTGCTATCGTTCTGACTGGAGCAGCCATTGCTTTCTCGACATTGATTTTCCAAACGATTACAAACAACCGCATTTTAACCCCAAGTATTTTAGGACTGGATTCGCTTTATATGCTCATTCAGACCATTTTAATTTTTGTATTTGGTTCCACTAATTTAACGTGGATGAACAAACAAGTGAACTTTGTTCTTTCGGTTGTACTGATGATTCTGTTTGCAGGAATACTTTATAAAATCCTCTTTAAACGTGAAGGGGAAAATATTTATTTTCTTCTTCTGGTCGGATTAATATTCGGTACATTCTTTCAAAGCTTTACTTCTTTTATGCAAGTATTGATTGATCCAAATGAATTCCAGATTATTCAGGATAGGATGTTTGCCAGCTTTAATAATGTGCAGACAGATGTGTTGATACTCGCTTTGATCATTCTCGTGCTTGTTTCACTTTATTTTATTCGTTTTATGAAATATCTTGATGTGCTGTCGCTCGGAAAAGAACACGCCGTTAATTTAGGTGTCGATTATGACTACACGGTAAAGCGGCTGTTAATTGTTGTGGCAATATTGATCTCTGTTGCGACTGCGCTTGTCGGCCCGATTACATTTCTCGGTCTGCTTGTTGTCAATGTCACTTATGAGATGTTCCGCACATTCAGGCATTCGTATTTGCTGGCAGGCTCGATTTTAGTCAGCATTATCGCTCTTATCGGCGGCCAGTTGATCGTGGAACGGGTCTTTACATTCAGTACGACATTAAGTGTCATCATTAACTTTGTCGGCGGTGTGTACTTTATTTATTTACTGCTAAAGGAGAATAAAAAATGGTAGAAGTTAAAGAGGTATCGAAACGATATGGAAACAAAGCGGTCATTGACCATGTCTCTGTCTCAATTCCAAAAGGGAAAATCACTTCTTTTATCGGACCGAACGGAGCAGGGAAAAGTACACTACTGTCGATGATCAGCCGTTTGATCACGAGAGATGACGGGGAGATTTTCATTGACGGAGAAGATGTGCATGAAGCAAAAAGCAAGGAGCTGGCGAAAAAAGTAGCCATATTGAAGCAAACGAACCATTTAAACCTGCGTTTGACGATTCGGGAACTCGTTTCATTTGGCCGCTTTCCTTACTCACAGGGCAAGCTGACGAGAGAAGATTGGAAGTATGTTGATGAAGCGATCCGTTATATGGAGCTTGAGGATATACAGGATAAATATATCGACCAGTTGAGCGGCGGTCAGCGCCAACGGGCGTTTATCGCGATGGTTATTGCACAGGACACGGAATACGTGCTGCTTGATGAGCCGCTTAATAATCTTGATATGAAGCATTCTGTACAAATCATGAAAGTATTAAGAAGGCTGACAAATGAGCTTGGAAAAACAGTCGTCATCGTCATTCATGATATTAACTTTGCTTCTTGTTATTCCGATTATATTGTCGCTTTAAAAGATGGCAAAGTAGCAAAAGAAGGGACTGTTGATGAGATGATGGACCGTAATGTATTAAAAGACATTTACGAAATTGATATGAAAATCGAAATAGTCAATAATGAAAAAATTTGTGTGTATTTTAAGTAAAAGATAGAGGTGGAAAAGGGTATGTGGAAAAAGTTATCTTTATTAATGGTTATGGCCTTATTCGTCATCATAGCGGCCGCTTGCGGTTCAAATGATGAAAAAGCAGAAACGATAAGCAGTGAACCTAAAAAAGAATCAGAAGAAATCACAATCAAGCACGAACTTGATGAAACGAAAGTGAAGAAAAATCCGGAAAAGGTTATCGTATTTGACTTTGGTACGCTGGACACATTGGATCAGCTCGGTGTGGAAGTAATGGGACTGCCGAAACAAAATATCCCGAAGTATTTGTCTAAATATGAAGACGAGAAATATGAAAACGTAGGAAGCTTAAAAGAGCCTGATTTTGAAAAAGTAAATGAACTAGGACCAGATGTAATCATTATTTCCGGACGACAAGCTGAATTGTACGATCAGTTCGCTGAAATTGCTCCGACAGTTTACTTAGGTGTGAACCCGGCCGACTATATGAACTCATTTAAAAAGAATGTAACAACATTAGGTGAAATTTTTGGGAAGGAAGAGGAAGTAAAAGCAGAAGTATCGAAAGTGGAAGAAGAAATCAGCAAACTAAACGAACAAGCGTCTAAAGAAAAGAAAACAGCGTTAGTCGTATTAGCGAATGACGGCAAAGTAAGTGCATACGGACCAGGTTCCCGCTTTGGTTTAATCCATGACGTATTTGGTGTTACACCGGCCGATAAAGATATTGAGGTATCTCAGCACGGACAAAGCATTTCTTTTGAATACATCGTTGAGAAAGATCCAGATTACTTATTTGTC
Source organism: Bacillus lumedeiriae (assembly GCF_044891285.1). Classification (NCBI taxonomy): domain Bacteria; kingdom Bacillati; phylum Bacillota; class Bacilli; order Caryophanales; family Bacillaceae; genus Bacillus; species Bacillus lumedeiriae. Next base: position 135,086 of record NZ_JAUIYO010000003.1, on the reverse strand, counting down.
GTTGACCGCGGTGCTGTCGTATCAGAAGGCGGCGGCTCGTCTGCACAGCAAGTCATTGAAAACGATTTAGTAAAAAATACAAAAGCTTATAAAAACGACAACATTGTGTACCTTGATCCCGGCTACTGGTACCTATCAGGCGGAGGATTACAATCCGTTTCTGAAATGGTAAAAGAAATACAAGAAGGATTAAAATAATTCAACTGTAACCTCCAATGGACCCCTGCTTCCATTGGAGGTTATTTTTTAGTTGTTAAAAAATTGGCTTTGTTAAATGTGCCTGTGGGTTTTCTCTTAGACAAGCTTTTTCAATAGGAGTCCCACATCTTCCGCTCCAATCAACAATAATTATTAACGTAGCCTATTTGTTTAAAAAAAAACAAACGTGGAATAACATAATACCTTTTCAAAGTACCAGCTGAATGGGCGACTGAGGAAAGTAGTTCAACTACAAATAGTAAAGGTGGCATGACATGTTTTTCCGCAAAAAAGAACTTCAATTTCACGCAAAACCAGACAAGTCAGATCCAGTGTATGCGAAGCACCTTCAAGAGATTCTAGGCGGACAATTTGGAGAAATCTCTGTCGCCATACAATAGGCAGCTGGGCAAAAGGAAAGGCACCAGATGGACAGCCGTTTGAGTATGAAGAAATGACAGTGATTTATAGGGAGAAACCCTGCCTTGAACCGGCTCCCTCATATATTCACGCTACGCCGCCGCACGATCCAAATTAAAAATATTTTATGAAGGAGATGCGAGTGATGGAAAAAGATGTATTAAACGGTGTGTTATGCGAAGTGAACAATTGTGTCTATTGGGAAAAAGGAAACAGATGCTCAGCCGATGAAATCCTTGTTGTAAGCCATAAAGGAAAGAAAGCGTTAAATGTAGAAGAAACTGACTGCCAAACGTTTAAAATGGAAGGATAGAAAGGGATAGATGCAGAGGAAGGGCTGTTCCAGAAACCAGGGAGAACTGGCTGGGAACAGCCCTGCTTTTTTATTAGGATAAATATCTATAGCCATCTCATCCAAAATAAAACGGGTATCAGACCCATTTTTTTTGTCAAACATAGGGGAAGAAGGAGGTGTTGAACTTGGCGAAAGACGTATTATGTGAAGTAAACAACTGCACGTATTGGGCACAAGGCAATAAATGTTCGGCTGAAAGTATTTATGTAGTGAGTCACAAAGGAAAAGAAGCTTCTAACACACAAGAGACGGACTGTAAGACGTTTGAACCGGGAATGTAAAAAACGTTTTTGGAAAGAATTGCTGACACATGGGTAATATTTGACGTTAATAACATAAAAAGGCCTCCTGAACAATGAATGTCCATGGAGGCCTTTTTATTCATTTATTCCTTTGAGAATGGCAGGGCGATCTGAAAGACTGTACCTAGGGAGGTACTTTCTTTTAAAATAAGTTCCCCTTTTAATGCATGGGCCAGCAATTTACTGTAGGGAAGACCGAGACCAAGTCCCCTCACTTTATATTTTTTCTGTTCTCCACGATAAAAACGTTCAAAAATAAGAGTCTGTTCGGCCGGTGGAATCCCGATGCCGTTATCTTTTACTTCAATCGAGAGCATGCCGCTATCTTGTTCCGACAGGATCACATCAATTTTCCCAGCTGAATCGATTGCATGACGGGCGTTGTTCAGCAGATTCACAATGATTTGCTGCAGGCGGACAGCATCGGTCAAAAAGCATCGGTTTCTCTCTAATAGAGAAAGGGAAATAGTGATGTCCTCCGTTTCCTGCCCTAACTGCCACTGATGGACGATTTCGGAAATTAATTCATTGACGGGATGTTTTTCAACAGCTACAGGCAGAGCATTCGCTGAAAATGAGTTGAATTCAAGCAGGTCATTTACCATCGTTTGCATTTTAGCTGTTTCTTTTAAAGAGATGTCAATGAAGTTTTTTGCTTCTTCTCCCGTTACGACTTCATCTTTGACCGCCTGTAGAAGACCGCTGATGGAGGTAACCGGCGTTTTTAATTCGTGGGTGACACCAGCGAGCAGTTCAGCACGCAGCGATTCAAGCTGCTGCAGTTTTTGAGCCATTTCTTTAAATGAATAGACGAGATCGTATACCTCCTGTTCTTTAATATGCTCCGGCAAGCGTACATGATAATTGCCTTCTTGAATTTGCTTTGCCGCTATGGCTACTTGACTGATCGGGGTGGCAAGCCGGCGTGACAGAATATAAATGGCTGCCCAGCCGAAGAGTCCGAGACTGACGATCAAACCCGTCAACAATCGATATTCCTCTGTAACATTTTCAAGCTCGTTTTCTGGCTGCAGCATCACGACCCAGCCGAAAATAATGTCATCGACTTTAATGGGCTTTTTGATCATCCACACGCGTGAACCATTCGCATCTTTAGGTGAAAGTTTTAAAACATCCCCCTTTTTCTGTAAAACAGAAGCGGCGAAGGCATCGGCTTCAACAACATCGTTCGGCTGATTAGCAGAAAGAACGAGCCCTTTAGCGTCCGTAATATACATGGCCGGGGGGTGTTTAGATTGTAAAAAAAGTTCGCGGCTTTTTAACACTTCTTTATCGATTGTCGGAGAAATGCTTTTCTCTTCCTGACTGCCGGCAATTCGATCCGCCAATTCTTCTGCAATGAACTCCGATACTTCTAGACGATTTTTAAGCATCGTATGCTGCAGCCAAAGGACTGTTAAAATGGTGGCAATGAAAAGACCAAGACAGAGAGCAGCGACATAACGGGTTGTCCAGTAGTGCAGTAAAGAGACTCTTCTAGTTGTTTTCATAGACACAAAATTGATACCCCAATCCCCGTAATGTTTTAATTTCTCCTTCGGTCTCCGGCCAATTTTTCAATGCTTTTCGGAGTCGCTTAATGGATAAATCTACGGCGCGGTCGCTGCCATCGTAATCATGGCCCCATACGTGTTCAATTAATTGTTCACGAGTAAACGTCCGATTCGGCTGGGAAGCGAGGAATAGCAGCACTGATAAATCACGCGGGGGTAACGTTAAATCGACTCCTTTTAGAGACACGCGGTGGGCGGAGGAGTCGATCGTTAGGCTGCCATAATGTTTGATAAATGAGGAGGGCATCTCATTTCCTGAGCGTCTCAGCACAGCTTTGACACGTGCCACAACTTCCTCCCCGTTAAAAGGTTTGGTGATATAATCATCCGCGCCATTATTCAATCCTTCCAGACGATAGTTCACATCTCCAAGAGCCGTCAGCATAATCACTGGGCACGAGCTCGTCTGGCGAATTTCTTTTAAAACGGTCCAGCCATCAGCCTTAGGCATCATAACATCAAGCAGTACGAGGTCAGGCAGCTCTGAATGAAATAAATCCAGCGCCTGCTGGCCGTCAAAAGCTTGAACGACATGAAAGCCGCCTTTTGTTAAATAAGCCTTTAATACTTGGCTGATTGCTAATTCATCTTCTGCAAGCAATATAGCAGCTGTCACCTGTATCACCTCATTTTTACGGTCTAGTTTCAAGTACTTCCGATCTTCTATTGTCTAGCTCCGAGGTCATATGCCAGTCTGACTGCATGGCTGAAAAGCGCCATTTCGTCAGCCAGTCATATGCTTGTCGCCCCAGAGCAGTCGGCTCCGCTTTTCCTGTCCAGCTGCAGCGCCCAGCCCCTCGAGGTCAAATAACCTTTTCTCAATGAAGTCAAAGAGCGGCTTCATCGGGAAAAGAACATTTGCTTGTCGGGGCAGAACAGGCGCTTCCGCTTTTCTATTGTCTAGCTGCGCCTCCTTGGGGCTCGAGGTCATATGCCAGTCCAACTGCATGGCTGAAAAGCGCCATTTCGTCAGCCAGTCATATGCTTGTCGCCCCAGAGCAGTCGGCTCCGCTTTTCCTGTCCAGCTGCAGCGCCTTGCTCCTCGGGTCAAATAACCTTCACCCAATGAAGTCAAAGAGCGACTTTCTTGGGTGAAGAACATTTGCCTGTCGGAGCAGAACAGGCTCTTCCGCTTTTCTTCAGTATAAAATAAAAGTAAATAAGCTGCCAGATGGACAGCTTAAAGGAGAGGGGGATTAAGGTTTCATTGATCGTTGGATTTGGCGGATTTCGTGTTTAATTGTGTCGATATCTTTGTTTAATGGGCTAATGCCAAAAGCGGCAGCCTGCTGTTTTACCTTTGCTTCCCGTACTTCTTTAGCTAGTGTTTCCAGGTCTTTGTTTTTGGGATCAATGGCGAACGATTCTGCTTGTTCAAGGATGATGTCGGAAAAATCTCTGATTCGTTTCAACTGTTGGCCGTCCCGATATTTATACGACGATATCTCGGCTTTTGTTGCAGCTGGACTTGCGGCGGTCATTGAAGGAGCTGATCCTAAAATGCCAATTGAAAGAGCACCGCTCATCACATAAGACATTGTTTTTTTCTTCATCTATTTGTTCCTCCTATGTATAGAAAGGGCTAAGTAACTATTTGATATACTTAATGTAAACAACAAATGTGTCAACAGCATGTCAAATGAAAAATATTTATGTTTAATTTACATGTGACAAAAAAGGAAGATATTTACCTTATTTCTTGGAAGAATAGAAGTTTTGTAGTATGATAAACCTGTTTGAATAGAAAGAAATATATCTGATAATCGAGGGAAATGAATGAACGTGCACGAACAAAAACAGTTATTGTTACTCATGCAAGAAGCTTATGAAGAAGCCTACCGGGATGACAGTAAGATTGAACAAGTGATGCACATAATTAAAGAAAGAATGCAGGAAATGTACAACACACATGCACATAGCAGGTAAGAGACGGCCAAAGTGCCGTCTTTTCTTATCCTTCTTTAGGAAGAATACAGTACTTATGTATGATAGTAAGGATGTGAAGCAGAATGAAGATGTTTATTGAACAAAAGACTATTTCGAACGAGCTTGCCCAACGGATGGTGAATGCGGCGAAGGAAAAAGCCTGTGAGTTTGGTATAGCTGTTAATGTAGCGATTATGGATGCAGGAGGGAACTTGCTTGCTTTTTCCCGCATGGATGGTGCCCCGCTGTTGAGCATTAATATTGCTCAGGATAAAGCTTATACGGCAGCGGCATTTGGGCGGCCCACTCACGAATGGTATGATGTTATTAAGGATAATCCGTCATTAAAAATAGGCATTGTGCATACGGAGCGGCTGACTGTGTTTGGCGGCGGTTACCCTGTACGTTGTGGAGATCAGCTTGCGGGCGGGATCGGAGTGAGCGGCGGGTCGCTGGATCAGGACCAGGCTTGTTGTGAAGCGGCACTGAGAATTTTAACGGATTAAAATGAAGAACGTTCCAGACTGTTGATAAACGAATGCAGTCAGTCTGAGGTGTGTAAAATAAATTATGTTCGTTATTGATTTAATTTGGAGGGAAAGATATGCAGCCACCGCGTTTGCAGCCAGGAGATGAAATACGAATCATTGCGCCTTCAATGAGCATGGCGATTGTGAAAGGAGAACAAGTAAAGATTGCAACAGGAAGACTGGAGGACCTTGGCTTCCGCGTAACGTTTGGCCGTTATGTTCATGAGCATGATTTTGTGTTTTCTACGTCTGTTGAAAATAGGATACGAGATCTGCACGATGCCTTTAGCGATCCGAATGTAAAAGCAATTTTTACAGCGATCGGAGGTTATAATACGAATGAGCTGCTTGCTCATATTGATTATGAGCTTATTAAGCAGAGTCCGAAAATTTTAATGGGTCATGGCGACATTACTGCGCTTCAATTGGCAATTTATCAAAAGACTGGCTTAATCACTTATTCAGGCCCGCAGTTTTCGACATTTGGCATGAAGCAGTTAGAGGACTATACCGTACAAGGGGTACTGGCTGCTTTGACGAATGATGCTCCACTTGAACCCGAGCCTCCTGAGGCATGGAGTGACGACATATGGTGTGTAGATGAGGAGGAGCGCACGTATTATCCGAATCAAGGCCCGGTCATTGTCAAGGAAGGGAAAGCGGAGGGAAGGCTCATTGGCGGTAATTTAAGCACGATCAAATTGCTGCAAGGAACAGAGTTTATGCCTTCTTTAAAAGGGGCGGTTCTGTTTATTGAGGATGATAATGAAACACATTTAATGAAGTTTAACCGTGATTTACAGTCTATCCTTCATTTGCCGGATGCAAAAGACTTGCAGGCAATTCTCGTAGGACGCTTTCAAAAAGAATCGGACATGACCGAACCAGCGCTTATTTCGCTATTGGAAAATAAGCCGGAACTGGAAGGTATTCCAATCATCGCGAATGTGAGCTTCGGACACACCCATCCGCTTGTTACGCTGCCAATCGGTGGGTGGGCAGAAATCACAGCCAAAAACGGGAAAATGAACATCCTTATTAGCGGATCTTAAAGGAGGCTGACCCAAAAGGTCGTTAAAAACGACTTTTTAGGGTCAGTCTTTTTCTCTCCATTCAATTTTTGAATATGATTGGATTATTTTCGTGAACATGAGAGAAGTTTTTCTTCTTTATGTTGTGATTCTAATTGCAGCAAATATTGTTTCATCTCGATGCCGCCGCGATAACCGGTAATTGCTCCATTTTTTCCGATCACACGGTGACATGGTATGGTGATAAGGACAGGATTGGCGCCGATGGCTGTTCCAACCGCACGAACGGCCTTAGGTTTTTGAATACGTTCAGCGATATCGGAATAAGAGTAGGTATTACCATAAGGAATCTGTTTCAAAGCTTTCCAAATCTCCTCTTGAAAAGGCGTTCCTTTTATATCTATAGGAAAGGAGAACGATTGCCGTGTCCCTTCAAAATATTCTCGCAGTTCATCAGTATATATCTTTAATGTTTCCTCACTTTTTACAAGAAAGGCTTGTGGAAATCGTTTCCGTATCGACGCTTCGAATTCCTCATACGACTGCCCGGGCGAACCGACATAACAAAGCCCTTTTTTCGTCTGAGCTGCGTATAATGGCCACTGGCCGCAATCTACAGTCGACCAGTGAATAATTTGTTCTTTTGTGTTCATTCTATTCCCTCAATTCTCGTATGGAAATCTTTTCTCCAAGACTATGTTAATAACTATTATTGATGTTGCTCCTTTGTTGCCCGGAGCAGAAAGCAAGCGCCTGCGGAAGAAATCAACAGTCACATATAACAAAGCTTCTTTAAAAGGTGTTTGTTGTATATCGTATTGTAGCTATCATATCTTTTCATCAAAAATGAAACAACCTTAGAATGATGACATAATCTTAGCGGCATTTTTATTTCTGCTTGTGCATAAAAGAGGGTAAACAATAATATTTTTCTTGAAATGGAGAAAATGCTTAGACTATGATACAAATAAAGAGAACGCTATGTACGTTCTTTATTTTTTTGACCATAAATTCCCATTTAAAGGAGTATACAATAATGAAAATAATAAAAGTAAAAGATTATAACGAATTAAGCGAAGCAGCTGCTCAGTTTGTATTAGAAAGAGTAAAACAGAACCCGAAACTAGTGCTTGGTCTTGCAACGGGAGGAACGCCAGAAGGGATGTATAAACGGTTAGTGGACGATCATCGCACAGCAGGAACGAGTTACAAAAATGTCACAACGTTTAACTTAGATGAGTATGCGGGGCTGAAACGGACGGATGAGAGCAGTTATTATGCGTACATGAGACATCATTTGTTTGATCACATTGACGTACCAGAAGAAAACATTCATTTGCCAAACGGGGAAAAGGAAGATTTACAAGCAGAATGCAGCGAATATGAACAGTTGATTAAAGAGGCAGGGAATATCGACTTACAAGTACTTGGCATTGGCGGCAACGGCCATATCGGCTTCAATGAGCCAGGTACATCATTTGATTCGCTTACCCACGTCGTTACGCTTGAGGAATCGACGAGAAAAGCGAATGCTCGTTTTTTCCCAAGTGACGCTGAAGTGCCTACACATGCACTGACAATGGGAATCGAAACCATTATGCGTGCGAAAGAAATTGTCATGCTTATTTCTGGGGAGTCGAAAGCAGAAACGGCAGCACAGCTGTTCAGCGGAGAGGCGAATGAAAACTTTCCAGCTTCGGTGTTAAACAATCATCCGAACACAACGGTGATTATTGACGAAGCAGCCTTAACAAAAATGAAAAAGTAATGAAAGAGGAGCTGCCCCCAAAGGGACAGCTCCATTATTTATTATTTAAACACTTTAACACGTTCACTAATTGGCTGGAATTCTTTGTCTCCTGCAGGGGCAGCTGGTGTACCAAATGGCATTTGTGCATGCAGTGTCCAGTTTTCGGGCACATTCCATTCGTTGCGCACTTTTTCATCGATGAGCGGCTGATAGTGCTGAAGGGTAGCACCGAAGCCTTCTAATTCAAGTGCTGTCCAGACGATGTGCTGAAGCATGCCGGACGATTGCAGAGCATAGTCTGGAAACTTATCACTGTATGTTGGAAACTGTTCTTGAAGTCCTTTAATGACCTTTTCATCTTCAAAGAAGAGAATTGTACCTGTTCCAGCTTTAAACATTTCCATTTTTTCTTCAGTAGAGCCGAAGTCTTCCTCTGGCACGATTTCCCGCAATGTTTCTTTTGTTAAATTCCAGAATTTATCATGCTGTTCCCCGAGAAGTAGAATTGCTCGTGAAGACTGCGAATTAAAGGAAGTTGGAGTATGCTTAACTGCGAATTCAACGATTTCTTGAATACGTTCGTCAGAAACAGGCTGTTCTTTGCTGATGGCATAAATAGAGCGTCTATCCTTCACTGCTGTGTAAAAATCTTTTGTCATGATGATTCCCTCTTTCTATAAATAATTTTACTACCTATAAAAGCAGTATGTCTGTCATTCAAAGCGCTTATCCTTGTTTGAAGAAATGTTATAATCGCTCGAAAAATCAATTTGTTACATTTTGTAACTTAGTATAAAAATAAATCAAATGTATGTCAAGTAACAAAGCTTATAAAGATGAAGAGATTTCTTCTTTAAGAGAAAAGGGCTATAATAAAAAAATAAAGAGGTGAAGAGGATGAATGATTTTCAGCTTTGTCCCAAGTTTGAAAAGGGGATGCAGATGCTTGGAAAACGATGGACTGGATTGATTATTAATCAGCTTCTTTCAGGTTCGCAGCGGTTTTCAGAGATCAAAGCGGGGCTGCCGATCAGCGGAAAGCTGTTGACGGAGCGACTGAAGGAAATGGAAGAGGAAGGGCTTGTTACTAGGAAAGTGTATCCAGAAGTGCCTGTACGGGTGGAATATACATTAACGGAAAAAGGAAAGGCGCTTGCCCCGATTATGAAAGAAATTTCAAAGTGGGCGGAGGAATGGGTTGAAATTAGGGAGCAAGACGGAGCAAGTTCTGATTAAAAAGAAAGAGGTGGATCATGAGTTCACCCGAAAGAGGCCAAACATAAAAACACATGGACATTTTCATGATGAAAAGCCATGTGTTTTTATCTAGCGGCTAATTGTCTCCCTAGAACGAATTTGCTGCTTTCTTAGTTGTCATGCAAGTCATCTGTAGAATCACTTAGAGCAACAGCCGAGTTCGCGACTTCTTCAGAAGCGTGTTCGATTTCCTCGACAATGCGGTTAAGCTGTTCCATTTCGTCTTCGATGAGGTGATTTTGCTGCTTCGTATTGGCGATTAATTCGAGCAATTGATTGAAGTCTTCCCCTGTTTTTTCCATACTGTCGATTCCTTTAGCCACTAATTCATTGACCTTATCGACGGATTGGCTCATTTGTCCAATCAGACCGTTTGTTTTCATGATATGATCAGAAACGTTAGCGGTGGATGTTTTCGTCTGATCCGATAATTTGCGGATCTCTTCGGCAACAACGGCGAAGCCTTTGCCGTATTCTCCAGCGCGTGCAGCTTCAATCGAAGCATTTAATGCCAGCAAGTTTGTCTGGCCGGCAATATTGCCGACGATCGTGATGACTTCTGTAATGCTAGATGCGATATGGTTTAACTCCGTTGAAAATGTATGGATATCCGTCACTGCTGTTTGGATATCTGTCAGCTGTTCTTCTTGTTCTTTTAGCATTTTCTGACCTTTTAAGGAATGATTGGCGGATTCATCTGCAAGCGTCATGCCGTCTTTTGAGATTTGTAAAATTGAATCCGATTTCATGCCCAATTCTTTTAAGGAAGCGCTTGTTTCCTCCGAAATAGCTGCAAGCTCTTGAGAAATCGAGTGAACCCTTCCTATCAGTATCTCCTTCTTTTGCTGAGCTACCGCACGGATGCGTTCCTCCTCATTTTCATAGGCTTCAAGGACGAGCTGCTGCTCAAGGTTTAACAGTTTAGAGACAGAGGATATTTCTTGGAACTTTTCATCAGCTGTTTTGTCCTGGCGGAAGATCACGTCTGTAAGAAGGTTGAAAAGTTCCTGGAAAGCAGACATATACCATTTGGTTTTTAAGCCGATGCGTACATGTACATAGGCAATACGAAGCCGCTTATTAATAAATTCATCATCAATCTCTCCGTTAAATAATTCCCAAATATGCTGTCTTAATGTTTTTTTCAGCCGTTCGACGCTGCTATGATTCTGAATAATATCGAGCAGATTTGGCTGTTTAATAATCGTATCATAAAAAGTGGTTACAATGCTGTCGAGGTTCTTTTCCACGAGAGGCTGCAATGCCTTAACGGTCGTCAAATCTTTTTCTGTCAAATGGATCATATCCAGTTGATTAGAAAGGCTGCTTTCAGGGCGTACAGACAGACGCCCAACAGCTGAAATAGAAGCTGCTAACTCGATTTCAGCTGTTTTCTTTGCTTTTGTTCTGAAAAATATCATAATCCCACTCCTATAGCCCCATCAATTATACGACAGGATTCCATCGCTCTTTTAAAAATAACCTTATCTTACATATCGGAAGTTTACGAAAAATATTTACATAGGAAAGAGAAATGTTCACTTTATTTTTGAAAATTAAGGAAATAGTGAATTCTTTTGTAAGAAGGCGCTTGCGCTTTTCTTGTTCAGCTGCAGCGCCTAGCCCCTCGGGTCAAATAACCTTCCCCCAATGAAGCCAAAGAGCGGCTTCTTTGATTGAAGAACATTTGCCTGTCGGGGCTGAACGAGACGCTTGTGCTTTTCTGTTGTCCAGCTCCGCCTCCTTGGGGCTCGAGGTCATATGCCAGTCCGACTGCATGGCTGAAAAGCGCCCTTTCGTCAGTCTGCCATATGCTTGTCGCCCCAGAACAGTCGGCTCCGCTTTTCTTTTCTTCTTAATTCCGTTTTGTCTGCATATAGTATAGAAAGAGATAAAGGGGCGTTGAGGGTGAAGATTAGAGAATTTATTACGAATCCTTATATTTTTATTGTCTTGGGTATATGGCTTCTCACTTCTTTTCTAACGATGTTTTATATTAGTTGGACGCTGGCTGTTGTTGCATTTGCGGGTATTATTTGTTTCTTTTTTTACATTACCGCGGTTTATCGCTTCGTCCTTTATAAAGGCATTTCGTGGCTTGAAAGAAGGGAAGATGACCTCTTTATGTCACTTTGGTATGCCTGGCCTGTGTATGTTCTTTTATCGATTACTATTTTTTTACTCGTTGGTGAACTGTGGGCGCTCGCTTATGCAGCTGGGGGAGCAGCGGGGATCCTGTCGGGTGAGCTTTGGCAATTTGGCCGAGTAGGAAAAAAGAAGAAAGAGCAGATGAAAAAAGAAGCCTAGTGAATGAGTGGGAAGAAAACAGTTTAATGATCGAGTATTTAAAGGGAAGACGGAGCAGCTTGGTATGTGGTAAATGTTCTCAGGCACTCCCATTAAGCTCGATGGACATAGGTTTGCAGTCAAAAGAACGCCCTGGCATCAATGCTAGGGCGTTTATTATTGATTAAACAGACTGCAAAAACGATACAACTTGCTCTGGAGATTTAGCATTGGCGCTGTGAAGGTGAGCCTGCTTTTCAGCGTTTTGGAAAATTAAAAGGCTTGGGATGCCCATAACATCGTATTTTTCAGCGACTTCCGGAAATTCATCGCGGTCGACCTCGTACCAATCGTATTGATTATACTCAGCGATAATGTCGCCGATAAACATATCCATGCGGGTACAGTCGGGGCACCAGCCAGCCGTGAATTTCATGATGACCGGTTTTTCTTGTGAAATTAGTTGTTGAAATTGCTCTGTGTTTTTAATTCTTTCCATTTCTCATTCTCCTTCAATTATGATTCTGTTTTCTATTGTAGCCGTTTAAAGAGGTTTTAGACAATTAAAACAATTGAACGAGCGGGAAAAGGCCGCCCGCAGTGGAAATCAACAGAGGGATTTAACAAAGCCGTTGGAATAGAAAATCAATTATGGGAACTATTTTTCTTCCCTTTGCCCGACCATATACTGTTGTGAAATGACACTTTAACGTTATAATGTAAGAAGTGTAATTTTATAAGAAAGAGGCATCCTTCCATGAATTCTCCAAACCAAAACTCCAGCCGCATTGATTACGGATTGATTCTTATATTGTTAATGATGTTCATTACGAGTTGTATTGCGATTTACAGTGCCCAGACGACCGGCCAGTATGGCAGTAACTTCGTGATGAAGCAAATATTTTACTATATTGTGGGGATTGTTATTGTCTTTGTCGTCGTTCGCTTTGACTCTGATCAATTGATGGGTGTTTCTTGGTATTTGTACGGGCTTGGTATTATGATGCTGGCTTTTTTAATTGTAGCTCCATCAAGTATTGCTCCGGTCATTAATGGGGCGAAAAGCTGGTATCAGATTCCAGGGTTTTCACTGCAGCCGTCGGAATTTATTAAAGTCTTTTTAATTTTAACGCTTTCCCGTGTGCTGATTATCCATCATCAGAAGAATCCAGTAAAGACGATTCAGTCTGATTTATGGCTGCTCGTTAAGTTGGGGCTTGTGACGATGTTTCCGCTTCTGCTCGTTATGCAGCAGCCCGATCTTGGAACATCGCTCGTGTTCCTATCTATCTTGCTCGGCATGATTTTTGTTTCAGGCATTACGTGGAGAATCTTGCTGCCGTTGTTTGGTTCGGCCATCGTATCTGCTGCCGGTATTTTATACATGGTGCTTTGGCATCCGCTCATTTTGGAAAAATACCTTGGCGTTAAGCAATACCAGTTTGGGCGGATTTATTCGTGGCTTGACCCTTATACTTATGAAAGCTCTACTGGTTTCCATTTGACGAGATCGCTGCTTGCGATCGGGTCTGGGCAGACGATGGGAAAAGGATTCGGCTACCGTGAAGTGTATCTGCCGGAAAGTCATACCGACTTTATTTTCAGTATTATCGGCGAAGAATATGGATTCATTGGTGCCAGCATCGTTGTGAGTCTTTTCTTTCTGCTGATCTATCATATTACGAAGCTTGCTTTAGGCACGAAAATCCCTTACTACACATATATGTGTGCCGGCGTTATTGCGATGATTACGTTCCATGCGTTCCAAAATATCGGTATGACGATTGGACTTTTGCCGATCACAGGGATTCCGCTTCCATTTATTAGCTATGGCGGGAGCTCGCTCATGGGAAATATGTTCGCTATTAGCCTGATATTTTCTATAACCTTTAATGAGCGGCACTATATGTTCTCATCAGACGACTAGCGGGCTGTTTGTTCGTTTCATTACAAAAGATTGATCTAACGAGAAAGGTTTCTCGTCTGGATCAATCTTTTTTTGATGGATCTGGATAAAAAAGAGAGCCATTTAGATCATATACGGATGAAATCGGCTGATACATGATGTCATCGATTTAAAAATAGTCATGTTTCGTAAGGTGGACTACTGCCTTCTGATGATTCCGATGAATAATAACTAAAAATTTTAATTCTTTAGTCGATAAAAGGAAAGAGCAAACTTTTTGACAATCATCATAGAACATAGGGGGAAACAGATATTGAGATGGAATTCGATTCGAACGAAACTGCTTGTGATCTCTGTCGCTTTATTGCTCATTCCAAGTCTAGTGATCGGGATAACAGCTTTTTTCAGTTCCAAAAATAATCTGAATGAAGTTGGAGAGACAACGTTAAAAAATGGGGTGCAGATGGCACTGCAAATCATTGACTCTCTCAATCAACAAGTAGAAAATGGCAGCCTGACGATGGAAGAAGCGCAGGAGCAGGCAAGAGTGTATTTAATTGGACCTAAAAATAAAGAGGGAATAAGAGAGCAAACAAGTCCAGTTGACCTTGGTGAGAATGGCTATTTTAATGCCTTTGATGAACAGGGAAGAGACGTAGCCCACTATTCTGATGAAGGGGACGACTCATGGGAAGTAGCTGATGTAAACGGAAGTCTTTTCGTTCAAGAGGTGATTCATAAAGCCCAAAATGGCGGAGGATATACGACCTATGAATGGAAAATTCCTGATGATCCGAAGAAGACTGGGGAAAAGGTCGTGTATAGCGCCCTTGACCCGAACTGGGGCTGGGTCGTGGCAGCTGGAACGTATAAGATGGATTTTAATAAAGGAGCCAATCAAGTTCTAGTTATTATTGCAATCACGATTGCTGCAGCCACAATCATTGGACTTGCTGTGATTATTTTGTTCACAAGATCTTTAACGAAACCGCTTCATTTAGTAACCGAGCATGCCAACCGGTTAGCCGATGGTGATTTAACGGTAGAGGCCCTGCGAATTAAGAATAAAGATGAGATTGGGACACTGGCAAAAGGCTTTAATATGATGGCGGCGAATATGAGAGAAATTATCCTGGCGGTTGAACAATCGATTCGGCAGGTTGGCGACTCTTCACAAAATTTAAGCGCCATTGCTGAAGAAACATCGGCTTCAAGCGAAGAAGTCGGCAGTGCGATTCACGAAATTGCGAGCGGAGCCGCTAAGCAGGCTGAAGATGCTGAAGCGTCTAACTTGAAGATGATTGACTTTACCGCACAAATGGAAGCGGTTCAACGACAAAATGAAAAAATGACGGAGAAAAGCAAGGCAGCCAGCGAAGCAAGCCAGGCTGGTCTAGAGCAAGTAAACAGCCTGCAATTGAAGTCAGAAGAAACGAATCAACTTACTCAATCGGTCGCAGAAGTGATGACCCGTCTGTCTGATAGGGTGAAAGAGATTGAAAGTGTTATTGCAGTAATTCATGCGATTTCTGATCAAACCGATCTGTTAGCGTTAAATGCGTCGATTGAAGCGGCAAGAGCCGGAGAGCATGGAAAGGGCTTTTCTGTGGTAGCAGAAGAAGTAAGAAAGCTTGCAGAACAATCTGCTAAGGCGACAGGGGAAGTCCAGCAGACCTTAACGGGCATCATTCAAGAAACGGAAAAAGCTTCTAAAGCGATTGAATTGAACCAAACGTTAACAGCGGAACAGACAAAGGCTGTGACAGAGACAGAACAAGCCTTTCAACTCATTGCTGCTTCTATAGAGGATATTGTTTCATCTATTCATGAAGTTGGCTCGGAAATGAAAGCGATGGGGAGTCATAAAGAGGAAGTGCTGCAGTCGATCGAAAGCATTGCAGCGGTTGCTGAGCAATCAGCTGCTTCCACTGAAGAAGTGACAGCTTCCATGGAAGAACAGCTGCGGGCGATCGCTGCCATTGCAGACTCTGCTGAGCAGTTAAATGAAGCCGGCGAGGAACTGAAACAGAAGATTTCTAAATTAAGACTATCTTAAAAACGTTTATAGAACACTTAATCTACCAAGAACAGAATGAAGCAGAGGGCGGCTCCATGGTTTGGCTTCACTCACGATGTATTGTATGGTTGAATACTAAACACTCAACCATACAATACATCGTTGTGGAAACAGACATTCTAAATTTGAGCCGGCCTCTTTCTGTAGTGAAGCGGGAAAAGGGAAGATTAGATTGACAGAAAAGTTCACATGGCCGGTTCCTTGTTAATTATTATTGTCTTCCAGGTAATTAGACATCAAGTCCTGTACCTCAGATTCGACAGCTTTAAGGTGATCTTCCTCTAAAGTGCGTTCAGGGTGTGGATGGAACCAACTGATTTCCTGTTCATGGAAAAGACCCTGGTACTCGTTCCCTTGAATATTGAGTGTGAACTGATGACGTTCATGTACTTGATCTTCAAATAGTGGCTTGACCTCAAAATCTTCAAAGTTCTGATTACTGTCCTCCAAATGATCGCTCATCAAGTTATGCACCTTAGATTCGACAGCTTTAAGGTGATCTTCCTCCAGGCTGCGTTCAGGGTGTGGATGGAACCAGTTAATTTCCTTTTCATGAAAAAGGCCTTGATATTGGTTCCCTTGAATATTGAGTGTGAACTGATGACGTTCATGCACTTGATCTTCAAACAATGGCTTGACCTCAAAGTCTTCAAAATTATGATTATTGTCTTCCAAGTGGTCAGTCATCAAGTCGTGCACTTCAGATTCGACAACTTTAAGATGACCTTCCTCTAGACTGCGTTCAGGGTGTGGATGGAACCAGCTAATTTCTTTTTCATGGAAAATTCCTTGATATTGATTTCCTTGAATATTGAGCGTGAACTGATGACGTTCATGCACTTGATCTCCAAACAATGGTTTTACTTCAAAGCTTTCAAGCTGAAGACTTTCGCCCCCCAAGTCGCCGGTCATCAAATCATGCACCTTAGATTCGACAGCTTTAAGGTGATCTGCTTCCAGGCTGCGTTCAGGGTGTGGATGGAACCAATGAATTTTCTCATCGTGGAAAATTCCTTGATATTGGTTTCCATGAACATTCAGTGTGAACTGATGACGTTCATGCACTTGATCTTCAAACAGTGGTTTTACCTCAAAATCTTCAAACATGATGAAAGCCTCCTTAAATATAATTGTTTTTTAAGTTTACCCTAAAGGACCTTAGATATTCTCCGTTCTTCAGTCCAACTTAAGATAATCAGAGGAAAATAATAGTGAGTATACCTTCCTCATTTCGTTTGTATCTATAGTATAGCCGCCCTAATTTAAAGAAAAAGAAGGGGAAGTTTAAAATTTCCTTAGAAAATCTTAGTCAGTGTCCTTTGTTTCAAATGTAATGGCTTCAATTTCTCCAGTGTAGGCGTTAATGACGACAGTGGCTTCTTTTGTTTTTGATTGATCGATATCCACTTCGTACACAAGTTGTCCGTCTTCATCGTCCAAATCTACTTCAATAATAGTGCCGGTGACTTTTTCTAGTGCTATATTTTTAGCTTGTTCTTCTGTAATAGGTGTACTAGGAGCAGAAGGGGTGGAATCCGTGCTCTCTTTTTCGTTGGTGTTTTGAGTGACGAGAGGTTTTTTGTTATTCATTTTTTGTTTTGTAAAAGAAAGAACTTCGCCTGTTTGTCCATCTACAGTCACCTTATAAGGAATTTGATCTTTAATGATTGTCAGTTTATAGATTGGTTGATCATTTTCTTGGTCACTGTCGATCTCCTCGACAGCAGCGCCATATTTTTTCTGAATCATATGGCTGACTGTTTCTTCTGAAAGGAGGGATTCCGAGCGATTCACTGTTTTTGTTACACTATACCAGCCGACGGTGCCGACGAGGAGAATGAATAACACACCTGCAACTAATTTTTTCATACGCTGTTCACCTCTTGTATGATAGAAAAATTCAGTGGAACGAACTAAAGTGTCAGACTCTTATGAAACAGTTCTATGTTCAAGATGTGTAACATGTCAAACAGGAAATGTCAGCGTAACCGTTGTGCCTTTTCCCTCTTCGCTATCAATATGAATCTCGCCATTATGGGCAGCGACAATTTTTCTTGCAATAGAAAGCCCTAATCCTGATCCTCCAGTTTCTCTCGTTCTTGCTTTATCTACACGGAAAAACCGTTCGTATACATGGATTAAATCCTCTTTGGGAATGCCTACTCCATAATCGGTAATCGCTAGGAACAGGGAGGACTTACTCCGTGTAATGGCAATGTCAACCGATTCTTCACTATATTTAAAGGCGTTATCTATTAAAATGTACAGAAGCTGTTTTGTTTTTTTTTCGTCTGCCATAATGATTGGATCATCTGTATGTACATGTATGGAAATTGAACGCTGAAAGGCTTGTTGTAGATGCTTTGCTGTTTGGCGGCAGACAGCGGCTATATCTACTTGTTCGATACTCATTTGCCACTGAGATTCCCCCTTTGCCAGTAAAAGCATTTGTTTTATCAATTGTTTCATCCGAATCGATTCAGAATGAATGGCTTCTATTGCTTCTTCCAAAATATCAGGACGTTTCATTCCCCAGCGCTTTAACATATTTGCATAGCTTTCTATGACCGTGAGCGGTGTTTTTAACTCGTGCGAGGCATCAGATACGAATTGTTCTTGCTTCTTATAATTTTCCTCTAATAAATCCATCATGCTATTAAATGTATTAGCCATTTGATCGAGTTCGTCTTTTGAAGATGTATTGCGTATGATTTTTTTAAATGTCCGCGATTCTTGAATTTCCTCCATCGTTTGAATGAGTGATTGAATCGGAAGAAGGATGACTCGGCTTAGGATTTGGCCGCCAATGATGGTTGGAATGAAAATAAGAAGGGACGCAGCGATCAAAATGACCCTCAAAATTTTCAAAGAATGTTCTACATCTGTCAAATGCTCCGTTACTTCAAGTGAAACAACATCACCATTGTTCCAAATTACTGGTGTGTGAATCACTGCATATAAATGACGATCATGATGAATGACATCCGCTTTTTCACCTGATTCGTACGAAAAAGGGAGGTTCTGTAAATGAATTTGTTCTTTAATGGCTACAAATAGCGGTTTTCCCCGTAGAGGAAGAATTCGAATCATTCCATTAAGAGGCAAATAAGCCCGCAATAGATTTTCTGTGCTAACGGAAGTATTAGCTGTTTGCTTTAGGCCCTCTGTCATGTTTTCAGTCTCTGCTTTAAGGTGCTCCATCGCATTATTTGTCATCGTCTGTTTGAAAATAAAGTAAATTGAACCATTAGCAACGACTAAAAGCGCAAAAAGTAAAATGGTAGATGTAAGTATGATTTTTGTTTGAAGTTTCATTTTTTATTCCTTTAATATATATCCAACACCGCGAACGGTATGAATATAAGGCTTTGAAAATGGTGAGTCGATCTTTTTACGCAAATAACGAATATACACATATACCACGTTTGTATCGCCATAGTAATCAAATCCCCATACATTTGTTAATAGTTGATCGAAGGTTAAGACCTGATTTTGATTTTTCAATAAGTACACGAGTAAATCATACTCTTTTGGAGTTAATTCAATCGGCTGCCCGGCTCGATACACTTCACGTGTTTTTTCTTTTACGATTAACTCTCCAAATTCAAGCGAATCATCCGTTTTGTCTACGGAAGGCGGGTGGCGCATCCATACACGAATGCGTGCAAGTAACTCTTCAATTTGAAAGGGCTTCGTAATGTAATCATTGGCGCCTAAGTCCAGTCCGCTGACTTTATCAGGCAGGGCATCGCGCGCTGTTAATAAGATAACAGGTACATGGCCGTCGGCTGAACGAATGCGCCTCAACACTTCAAGACCGCTTAATTCTGGAAGCATGACATCTAATAGAAGCAGGTCCCAATCTTCTTGTTGAAATAAAGAAAAACCTTCCATCCCAGTGTGGGCAGTTTTTGTTTCGTACCCTTCATACTCCAGCTCTAATTGAATAAGACGTGCAATTTTAGCTTCATCTTCCACGATTAAAATTCTTCCTTTATTCATCTATGATTCCCCCTTTTATATCAAATAGTAAGGGCTTTTTCTGAAAAAGCCGCTGGGCTGTCTCCAACTAATATAAGACCGCCTTGGGATGAAGGAAATCTCTCGAATGATCAAGTTTGTTACAACTTGGGAAGAACCTTCCTGGCACTTAAGACGAGCCATGTACTGAGAACAAAAGGCATCGTCAAAGTGGGAAGCCCATACGGTAAAAGCCAAGTAGCTACACTTGCTGTGAGCGGTACTGTCAAACAAGCGGCAATCACACCCGAGAGTGGTGCCAAGCGATGACGATCTTCATTAAATACTACAGATACAGCTAAAATCGCTAATATGGCATTATATCCGTAAAGCCCCTTATAAATCAAAGTATGCTCCCCGCCTAGTGCATACGACACGAGCAAAGCAGCCGCATTTCCTGCCACAGCATAAAGGCCGAGCTTCCATCCAGCCCAAAATACCGCAATAAAAAGCAGAATCCCAGATAAAATACTGTGGAGAAAGAAAGCTTGTCCGATTCCGTTGAGAGCTCCTTCCATCCAATCTATCTTTCCGGTTATGTCCAGCTCCCAATGAGATAAATCTTGGGGAACTAGGCCAGTAGTTAATTGGAAAGTCTTTAACCGGTAAGAAACGAGCAGCAGAAACCATGTCAGTATAATGAAAGGAAAGGTAAGAACCGGTATTCCTGTCTTTCCCATTAGGTGCATCATAGCAGCTGTAAAGACTGCTGCAATTGCAGCTCCGGCAAGCGCGATAATCCACTGATAAGGTCCAGTGAAAAACAAGATCAGCGCAATTCCTGTCAGTACAGAGTTATATCCAAATAACCCTTGATTCACGCTGTTTTCATCGGCTCCCCCTAATTTTCCAATGATCGTTCCTATCA
The DNA here is from genome assembly GCF_044891285.1 of Bacillus lumedeiriae. Lineage (NCBI taxonomy): Bacteria > Bacillati > Bacillota > Bacilli > Caryophanales > Bacillaceae > Bacillus > Bacillus lumedeiriae. The sequence continues at coordinate 114,586 of NZ_JAUIYO010000003.1, read as the reverse complement.
AAGCCGATAATAGAGTAATGATACCTAAAGCATAAGACGAAGTTGTAATTGCCAATAGAATGATAAAACCAGTAACAGCATTTTCAATCAATATAACTTGAGAAATTCCCTTCAGCGATGCCGAGAGAAGAGAAAAAAGCGGCCCTTGATTGTAAAGTTTGTGATTGTTTAGCATCATGATCTCTCCTTTTTCTAACTTTTGTTATCATTCCTCCTTCATGGCCTTTAATATACGTTGTTAGAAAGACTTAAACCCATACTGGGATTCATGGTTTTTAGAGCACCTATTTGTGATTGTCGACAAAGCAAGTGAAATGTGTACACGTCGCAAACTAAATTCTACTGACAAGTGTCTTGTCAGTGACTTGATTTATTGTGCGAAATTGTTTACAATCCACTATGTATTCCTCCTCGGTTACAAAATACGAGTAATTTCGCCAAAGTTTTACAATCTCCGCAACATACTAAGAGGACTCACCTCAATCCAAGTTAACCTTATGAATAAAGTTTTCAGTAGCAGTTTAAATAATTATATGATGGGCCATTCTTATGAAAGGATGTGTTGAATCAAAACAAAAATTAATTTCACCTCGGTAATGTTTTATTGAGGAGGTTTTGTTTATTTCGTTACTACATAATTTAAGGAGGCTTTACGATGCAATTATTACCCCGTGAAATAGACAAGCTCATGATTGTAGTAGCTGCTGATCTTGCTAAACGACGGAAAGAAAGAGGTTTGAAATTAAATTACCCGGAAGCTGTAGCACTTATTACTTACGAAGTGCTGGAAGGCGCACGAGATGGAAAAACAGTTGCTCAATTAATGGAATATGGTGCAACGATTTTGTCCCGCGAAGATGTCATGGAAGGCATTCCAGAAATGCTTGATGATATTCAAGTCGAAGCGACTTTTCCCGATGGAACAAAGCTTGTGACAGTGCATAGTCCAATTAGATAAAAAGGAATGGGAGGCATCATCCATATGGAACCGGGACAATTATTTTTAAAAGAAGAAGAAATCGTTTGTAATGCTGGAAGAACAACATCCAAACTTTTTGTGACGAATACAGGCGACCGGCCCATTCAAGTGGGGTCTCATTTTCACTTTTATGAGGTAAACGAGGCGCTTCAATTTAGTAGAGAGGAAGCTTATGGGAAACGATTGAACATTCCAGCAGGTGCAGCTGTTCGTTTTGAACCTGGGGATGAAAAAGAAGTCGAATTGGTGGATTATGCTGGAGAACGCCGCGTGTATGGCTTTAACAATAAAGTCGATGGATCGTTAGAAAGAGAGGGCGAGCAATGAGTTTTAACATGTCGAGAAAGCAATATGCTCAAATGTACGGACCAACTACAGGTGATTCTATACGCCTCGCGGATACAGACATCATTATTGAAATTGAGAAAGATCATACCACGTACGGTGACGAAGTCGTATTTGGCGGCGGGAAAGTGATACGTGACGGGATGGGAGAGCATCCTCTTGTGACACGAGGAGATGGAATACCGGATACCGTCATTACGAATGCAGTAATCTTTGATTATACTGGCATCTATAAAGCAGATATTGGCCTTCGCGATGGGAAAATCGCCGCAATCGGAAAAGCGGGTAATCCGTTAATCATGGACAATGTGGATATTGTGATTGGAGCGGGTACAGAAATTATCGCCGGAGAAGGAATGATTGTGACGGCCGGTGGAATCGACACTCATGTTCACTTTATTAATCCAGAACAGATTAGAACGGCACTAACTTCAGGTCTTACTACTCTAATCGGAGGAGGAACGGGTCCTGCTGCAGGATCGAAAGCGACAACCGTTACACCAGGTGAATGGAATATGCATCGAATGCTCCAAGCAGCGGAGGGGATGCCAATTAATGTTGGATTCACCGCGAAAGGACAAGCTGCTACTGAAGAGCCGCTTGCAGAACAAGTGCGTGCAGGTGCCATTGGATTGAAAGTTCATGAAGACTGGGGAGCTACAGCTTCCGCTCTGGATCATGCATTAAGTGTAGCTGAAAAGTATGATGTACAGGTCGCTCTTCATGCCGACACCTTAAATGAAGGCGGATTTATGGAGAACACGATGGCAGCTTTGAAAGATCGCGTCATTCATATGTATCATACAGAAGGTGCAGGCGGCGGACATGCTCCCGATTTAATTAAATCAGCGAGCTTTATGAATGTTCTGCCATCGTCTACTAACCCGACGTTACCATATACGGTGAATACGATCGATGAGCATCTTGACATGTTAATGGTGTGTCACCATTTAAATCCATCTATTCCTGAAGACCTTGCTTTTGCCGATTCGCGTATTAGACGTGAAACGATTGCTGCAGAGGATATACTCCAGGATATGGGAGTATTTAGTATGGTAAGCTCCGATGCACAGGCAATGGGGCGTGTCGGAGAAGTTGTTTTACGCACGTGGCAAACAGCAGACAAAATGAAGAAACAGAGAGGGATCATGCAAGGAGACAGAGAGCTCTCGGATAATAACCGTGCGAAGCGCTATATTGCCAAGTATACAATCAATCCAGCCATCACTCATGGTATTTCCGAATACGTTGGTTCAATCGAAGTAGGGAAAATTGCTGACCTTGTTCTTTGGAATCCAGCATTTTTCGGTGTAAAACCCGAAATGGTTCTTAAAAATGGATTGGTTGTAGAAGGGTTGATGGGGGATGCAAATGCGTCTATTCCTACACCACAGCCGATTATCTATCGCCCAATGTATGCGTCGGTTGGAAAAGCTTTGTCGAAGAGTTCTATTACGTTTATTTCTCAAGCCGCTTTTGATGATCACGTACCTGAGAAGCTTGGTTTGGAAAAAATGATTCTTCCGGTTCGCGGCATTAGGAAATTAACGAAAAAGGATATGAAGCTGAATGCTGAAACGCCAGAAATAACTGTCGATCCACAAACTTATGAAGTAAGAGTAAACGGAGAGCTTATTACATGTGAACCAGTGGATAAAGTACCGATGGGGCAACGATATTTCCTGTTTTGAGGTGAATGTATTGATAGTTGAACATATCGTAACAAATATTGAAAGCATGGAAAGAGAAGAGATTGAGAAACGACACATCGAAAAAGTCTATCTTGAAAGCGCTGATTTAGTGAAGCGGATTCAAAGAGTAAAGACAGATCATGGCAAAGAAATGGGCATTCGCTTAAAAGCTCCGCGTGACCTTGTCGCCGGTGATGTTCTATATATGGATGATAAAAATCTCATTGTCATAGATGTCTTATCCGATGATTTATTAGTAATCAGTCCGCGCAGCCTGAAAGAAATGGGAACCATCGCCCACCAGTTAGGGAATCGCCATCTTCCAGCCCAATTTGAAGAGAACGAGATGCTTGTTCAGTACGATTACCTTGTGGAAGAATTGCTGCAAGAACTGCAAATCCCTTATAAACGTGAAGACAGAAAAGTTAAACAGGCCTTTCGCCATATCGGGCATAGTCATGGATAGAAACGTTCTTTCATTATTTCAACTATGCGATTCTAACTTTCCAACGGGAGCGTTCAGCCATTCATATGGTCTTGAGACATATATTCAAGAAGATCAAGTTCACGACCAACAATCGTTTTTACAGTGGCTTTATGTTTACTTAAACGAGCAGCTCATTTATTCGGATGGGCTTGCTTGTCATCTCGTATATGAAGCGCTGGAAAAGGAAGACTTTCAAAAAGTATGGAAGCTGGATCGAATGCTGACCGTGCAGAACTTGCCGCGAGAAACGAGGGAAGGTACTCAAAGGATGGGCGAGCGGATGGTAAAGCTCGTAGAAACCTTATATGATGTTCCTATTTTGACACAATACGGAGAACGGATAAAGGACAAGCAGTCATTTGGCCATCCAGCCATTGTTTTTACGATAATAGGGCACTATCTAGGCGTTTCAACAACAACTACTACGTTATATTATTTGTACTCGGTTGTTTCGAGTCTTGTGCAAAATGCCGTACGGGCGATTCCTTTAGGACAAACGGCAGGACAGAAAATCATTCAAGAGATTCAAGAGGCTTTAGTTGATGCAACAGCAAAAATTCAGACTATAGATGAAGAAGACTTCGGTATCGTTTCTCCAGGGTTGGAATTATCTCAAATGCAGCATGAACGCGTGAATATTCGCATTTTCATGTCTTGATATTGATGAAAGGGAGTGCTTTTATGGAACCTATTAAGATTGGGGTAGGAGGACCTGTTGGTGCAGGAAAAACGATGTTAGTTGAAAAGCTGACACGACATTTGGACGGGGAAATTAGTATGGCAGTCGTGACGAACGATATTTACACAAAAGAAGATGCTAAATTTTTAATGCAAAACGGGGTGCTTCCCGCAGACCGTATTATCGGTGTAGAGACAGGCGGATGCCCTCATACTGCGATACGTGAAGATGCCTCTATGAATTTCGCTGCAATTGATGAATTACAGAGGAAACACCCGGACGTCGAACTAATCTTTGTGGAAAGCGGCGGGGATAATTTGGCGGCGACGTTTAGCCCTGAACTCGTTGATTTTTCGATTTATATTATTGATGTTGCTCAAGGAGAAAAAATCCCCCGTAAAGGCGGACAAGGGATGATTAAATCTGATTTATTTATCATTAATAAAACAGATTTAGCCCCTTTCGTTGGAGCAAGCCTGGACGTAATGGAGGCGGACACGAAAGTTTTTCGCGGGGACAAGCCATTTGTTTTTACAAACTTAAAAGATAATACAGGGCTGGATCAAGTGATCGACTGGATTAAGAAAAATGCCTTATTAAAAGGATTGGAATAAGATGTCGGAATGGACAGGGGTTTTACGTTTAGATGTAGAGGATAGAGCGGGAAAAACCGTCGCAAAGAACGCATATTTCCAAGGGGCATTTAAGGTTATGCGTCCGATTTACCACGATGATTCCGGACAGGTTTGTTATTACATTTTAAATCCGGGCGGAGGCTACTTAGACGGCGACCGCTATCAAATGCAAATTTCGCTGGAGCCGCAAGCGCGACTAACTTTAACAACTCAATCAGCAACGAAAGTGTATAAAACTCCTAATAAATATGCTTATCAAGAAACAGAAATTTCTCTCAAAGAGGGCAGTTACCTTGAATATATACCCGATCCGCTTATTGCCTATCGACATGCGCGCTACAAACAAAAAAATGTGATTCGTATGGAGAAAGGTGCCACACTCCTTTATTCTGACATTATTACCCCAGGGTGGTCTCCAGATGGCGAACGATTCAGTTATGAGAGGGTTCAATTAATAAATGAAATCTATATGGATAATGAGTTGGCTGTTTATGATCATATTAAATTGAGTCCATCTGTTCAAAAGATAGATGATCTGGGATTGATGGAGGGCTTCTCTCATTTAGGTTCCATGATTGTAGTAGGCGAACAAACGAACAATGACCTTCTTGATCAGTTATATCATGCTGTTCCTACGAACACAGATGAATATAAAATTGGTTTATCGCATCTTCCCATCCCGGGGTTTACTATTCGTATGTTAGCGCATTCGACACAAATAATTGAGAGGGTATTTGCTGAATATCATCGTATGATTAGTCAAGAATGGTTTAATACAAGCCCCAGTTCCTTAAGAAAATATTAATGCTTCATCCCTGGCAGTCTCGTTGATTGCCAGGGACTAAACATGAAAATGCGGCTAAAGAATGTTGATCTTTGCGGCTTTTTTAATGTCGAAGTTTTTGGATGATTACTATTCGTTTCGAACATCAAACCATGTTACAATTTTTAAATGAATCATTTATATATTAAACACGTATTGTAGTGACACGAATGAGTAAAAATGTGTTACTAGTTTGACAATCTTAGTCATGACAAAGTCTAGTAAGTAAATATTGCAAGATTAGAAAAAGAAAGGGAAGATATATGATTCGCTTCATTATTTCAAGGTTATTGGAGGCAGTTGTTGTACTGTTTATCGGAAGCATCCTTTGTTTTGCTTTTATTCGTATGCTGCCCGGCGATCCGGCAGCAGCTATGTATGGGGATCAGCTTCTAAAAATGAGCCAAGCCGATCAAATTCGTATTGCCGAAAATCTTGGTTTAAATGATCCTTTGTATGCTCAGTATGCCAAGTGGCTTATACATGTGCTGCAAGGGGAATGGGGCCATTCGTATAGTACAGGGGAAGAAGTAAAAGTCATGGTTGCTCATGCGATTGAACCAACGGTTGTACTCATGCTCGCCTCAACGGCTATTATTCTTCTACTCTCTCTTTTCTTTGGCATTGTTACCGGCCTTCACCGGCACTCTTTTTTAGATCATGCTGTAACCATTGCTAGTTTTGTATTGATGTCACTTCCGTCTTTCTGGTTTGCACTCATGATGATGTTGTTTTTTTCTGTTTATTTAGGGATTTTACCGACATCAGGTATCGGTACAGAAGGAACAGGGGATTGGCTCCAACATCTTATCATGCCGTCTCTCGTTCTAGCATTATCCCACATTGGTTATTATATCCGGATATTGCGCAATCATATTGCCGTCACAAAAGAAAAAGAGTTTGTCTGGGCGCTGCAGGCACGCGGGATTTCAGAAAAAACGATTCTTTATAAGCATTTACTTCCTAATGCATCGCTTCCTTTTCTCTCCTTTATGGGGATGTCACTTTCGCTTACACTCGCTGGATCTGTTGTAGTAGAGACATTGTTTTCGTGGCCGGGTCTGGGGAGATTATCATTGAAATCAGCCCTTGCCCACGATTATCCCGTTGTCATGGCAACGATCTTATTGAGTATGAGTGTTGTTATTATTGGCAGTTTAATTATTGATCTCATTTGTGCCTGGATTGATCCGCGAACACGAGGTTATCTACTGAAGGAGGGGGACAGATGAGCAGAAAAAGAAAGTGGATCGTGAATGGGATCGCAGGTGCATTGTTTTTATTATTTGTTGTTACTGTATCAGCTCCTCTTCTTACCCCCTATGATCCATTGGCTGTAAGTCTATCAACCGTTTTACAGCCTCCAAGTACTGTTCATTTATTTGGCACAGATGAACTTGGACGTGATGTACTCACACGTTTGTTATATGGAGGCCGTGTATCACTTGCAGTTGGAATGGCTGCGATGATCATTGCTGTTGTGATTGGTGCCGGTTATGGGGCAGTCAGCGGTTTTGTTGGAGGTAGTATTGACCGCATCATGATGAGAATGCTTGATACACTCATTAGTATTCCTAGTATCCTTTTAATGATTGGCATTCAAGTACTGCTCCCACATAGTTTACTGACGGTTGTATTCATTATTGGCATAACAAGCTGGATGCCTATTGCCCGTCTTATCCGTACAGAAGTCCTGTCGTTAAAGGGCGAGATCTTTGTTCAAGCTTCTGCTGTTGTTGGGGCTTCATCGCTGCAATTGTTAGTTAGACATTTATTACCGCAATGTTTGCCGACCATCACGGTGATGTCTATTAGCGGTGTCAGTCATGCTATTTTAGCTGAAGCGACGTTAAGCTTTTTTGGAATCGGCATACCTCCGCATGAACCTTCTTGGGGGAATATGTTAGCTGGAGTACAAAACTATTTGTTATCCGGGATATGGTGGATCGCTGTATTTCCAGGTCTTTGTATTACGTTTACTGTTTTAGCAGTTACATTTCTTGGAGATCTATTGCAAGATCAGTTTGCACTGCCGCAATTGAAGAAAGGCGGAAGAAAATGATGGACGAGCCAATATTAACAGTTGAAAACCTTTCCGTTCTGCTGCAGACAGGTGAAGAGAAAAAGCAGTTGTTGAAAGATATTTCATTTCATGTGCCCAAAGGAAACATTGTCGCCATTATAGGCGAAAGTGGTTCGGGAAAAAGCCTGACGGCAAAGACGATGCTCGACTTACTGCCGAAAGGAATCGACATCGCTTCCGGCCGCATTCATTTTTTACATGATGATGTGCTTGCCATGAATAAAAAACAGAAGCGTCATTACCGCGGAAGGCAGATAGGGTTTGTTTTTCAAGATACATATGGAACATTGGATGCTATTCGAACGATTGGGCAGCATTTTCAAGAATTATTTTCTGCTCATACAAAAGTTTCTAAACAAATAGCAAAAGAGAAAACGATTGAGTTATTACGCCAGATGCAATTATCAGATCCAGAGAATGTATATGATGCCTTTCCGCATGAACTTTCTGGAGGAATGAGACAGCGGGTTCAGCTTGCGTTAGCTTTGGCGCTCGATCCAATGTTATTAATTGCTGATGAACCGACAACGGCGCTCGATTTATACATTCAGGCTGATATGCTTCAACTGATGAAAGATTGGAGCACACGTACAGGCGGGAGTGTGCTGTTGATTACTCACGATCTCGGAGTAGTGGCAGAGATAGCCGATTTTGTCGTTGTGATGAAAAACGGAACCGTTGTGGAGTCAGCACCCGTGACCCAACTATTTGATGCGCCTGTTCATGAACATACGAAGCAATTGCTGCATTATTATCAGGAGTTGACAAAGACACGGGAACAGTCTGAACCTATTAGTCATGAGCCGCTGATCACAGTGAAACACGCCGCCAGGACTTATGTGAAAAAGAAGTGGTTTCATAAACAGTGCATAGAGGCAGTAAAAGATGTGAGCTTTCACATTCAAAAAAGAGAGATTGTTGGGCTGATTGGTGAAAGCGGGAGTGGAAAAAGCACACTTTCCCGCTTGCTGCTGCATGTAGAGACCCCTGAACGAGGGGAACTTATTTGGAGCGGTGCACTCCCGTTTCGAAAAGGGATTCAATGGGTGCATCAAGACCCGCTTGCGTCATTTGATCCTCGTTGGACTGTAGAGAAAATTGTCGGTGAAGGGCTTGATTATTGGAAAGAAAAAAGGAAAAACAAACAACAACTAGTAAAAGAGGCTGTACAAAAGGTAGGGCTCGATGTAACGGTCTTAACCCATTTTCCCCACGAGCTTTCTGGAGGAATGAGACAGAGAGTTGCCATTGCCAGAGCGCTAGTACTACAGCCGGAGCTTCTTATTCTAGATGAACCTTTTGCAAGTCTCGATATGAGCTCTCAGGCAAGTATGCTTTCACTTTTGCGACAAATTAATCAACAGGAAGAAACAGCTATTCTGTTCATATCCCATGATATTCGGGCAGCGATGGTCCTTTGTCATCGTATTCTTGTCATGGAAAAGGGAGAGAAAGTAGACGAGGCTCTAGCCCATCAGCTGCCTGCGTCCTTGAATTTCTATACACAGCGTTTATTAGCATCGATGCTTGCGATTCATCCGAGCAGACGTTTACAAATAAAAAACATGAAAGAGGAGAGAGAGTATGAATATCAAAAGGGCTAAATCCATTCTTTTGCCGCTGTCCGTCACTAGTATGATTTTATTGGCTGGGTGTAATAGTGATCAAGTACCAACTACCTCTTCCGTGATAACGAAGCAGCTTGTATACGGAACGGAAATGGAAATAGAACAGGTCAATCCGGTATTAGACGAAAATCAAGAAATTGATAGTCTCATATTTCGTGGACTGACAAAACCAACGGAAACGAATGAAGTCGCTCCAGATTTGGCGAAGGCATGGGATATTTCTCCTGATCATCTGATTTACACATTCACGCTGCGGGATGATGCCAAGTGGGAAGATGGGCAGCCTGTGACGGCCGAAGACGTTAAGTTTACTTTAGATAAAGTAAGAGACCCCCAAACGAATACACCGATCGCAGGAGAATTCAGCGAAATAAAATTGGTTGAAGTGTTAAAAGAAAACGAAGTAAAAATTACATTGAGCAACCCATTCCCGCCATTGCTTGATAAATTAAAAATTGGCATTTTGCCCAAGCATCTTTTACAAAATGAAGATATAAATACAACGGATTTCAATCAGCATCCTGTCGGAAATGGGCCATTCAAATTAAAAGAGTGGGATCGTGATCATACAATTACGCTCGTACGTAATGACAACTATTATGGGACGAAGCCAAAGCTTGAGGAAGTGGTCTTCACACCTATTCCAGATCCTAACACACGTGCCCTGCAATTAAAAACGGGCGAGATTGACCTTGCTTTGATGGAGCCTAATCAAATGAAAAGTGTGAAAAAGGATGAGAAGTTTGTTGTGCATACGATTCCGACAGCTGATTATCGGGCCGTTATGTACAACTTCCGCCAGCCGTTATTCAAAGACGCAAAAGTTCGTCAAGCAATGAGTTTTGCGATTGATCGTGAAGCAATTGTGAAAGGCATGCTGTTTGGTAAAGGGGAAGCCGCGTACGGCCCGCTTCAAAAATCGTGGGCCAACGCACCTCAAAGAGAGAGGTATGCTTATCATCCAGAAAAGGCAAAAGCATTGTTGGAGGAAGCGGGATGGAAAAAAGGCAGTGATGGGGTACTCGTAAAAGACGGCAAACGATTTGAATTTGAGCTTGTTTCACCGATTACGGATCCTGTGCGCGTATCACTTGCCAATATTGTAGCTCAACAGATGAAACCTTTAGGCATTTCCGTTATTCCTAAGCCATTAGATTGGAACGCGATTAAAATTGATGAAGTGGATGCCTTTTTAATCGGGTGGGGCAGTGAATTTGATCCAGATGATCACACTTATCGCATATTCCACAGCAGCCAAATTGGTGATGGACTTTACAATATGGGGGCTTATCGCAATGCAAAAATAGACGAACTTTTAACACAAGCCCGCACAGCCGATGATCAGGAAAAGCGAAAAGAACTTTATGGACAGTTCCAGCAGGAGCTGGCATTAGACCCGTCCTTTAACTTCCTGGTGTACTTGGATGCTTTATATGGTGTCAATAAAAAAGTGAGCGGGATTAGCAATCGTACATTAGGACACCATGGATTCGGCGTTCTATGGAATATTGAAGAATGGGATAAACAATAAAGGTGGTTAGTAGTATATGCAAGATTCTTCATTAAAAAGATTTGGCGTTTCAATGGAGGGGGGACTCCTTCGGAAGTTTGACCACTTGATTAAACAAAGAGGATATGAAAATCGTTCCGAAGCTGTTCGAGACCTTATTCGTGATTCACTCATTCAACAATCGTGGGAAGACAATGAACAAATCGTGGCTGGAAGCATTCTTCTATTCTATAACCATCATCAACGAAATCTGTTAGAGGAATTGATGCACATCCAGCATAGTATGCACGACTATATTTTAGCTACCACACATTTGCATCTAGATCACGACAACTGTCTTGAAATCATTATCGTCAGAGGGAAAGCAAAAGATATTCGGCAGCTCAGCCATAATCTCACGAGTTTAAAAGGCGTAGACTATGGGAAGTTTACAGTGGCACCGGTAGGAAAAGTATAGTTCCTGTATTATATGGAAGGTAAAGGGACTGTCCTAATCAAAGGGGCTTCCCTTTGTTAGATGGTTCTTTATACTTGTTCGTTGATTACCATTCCAGGCGCTTCGCTTTCCGCACAGGAGTCTTCGCGCCTTCTACTACAATCAACTCAATGAAATATCAACGTTTGAACTTTGTCAAAAAGAATAAGAAAGTTAGAACAAGAACCTAAGGTGGGATAGGTTCTTGTTTGTGTTGCCCATAATTTAAAAAAGCGGGCAGCATCCACTGAAAAACAGCAAAAAACGTTGAAGTAAGAAGAGGAACTTCTCTCGTGTGCACTGAAACGATCCAATAATACTCAAAATTTAATCTAAAGAAAGACTGACTTCGTCTCTTTTTTCTGTTCTAATCCGATAGATCATCCACTTCAAATTGAGAGGAAAGTAACTCCATACTCTCCATATCCCAATCGAATGTTAAAATAGCAGATTGTACGGATGTATGTGAAAGGAGATGTTCTCCATTTTTAATAACGAGACTTTTAGCTCCCCAAAAGGTAACGGTTTTGTCTTCGCCGGTACGATTACAAACAATAACAGGAAGTCCGGTATCGATGGATCTTTGTTCCCATTCCCCGGCGGGTTCGTGCAAGCCTGGACCCCAGGCAGATGGAGCGACTAAGATCTCTGCTTCTTTCGCTAATAAAATGTCAGCCACATTGTTTGTATAAGCATCTGCACAAATCATGATCCCTGCTTTGATTCCTTCCACATCGAAAGGTTCAATAACTGTGCCTGAGCTTGACCAAGTGTCCGTCACACTGGACACTTTTCTTTGTCTGCCTATTAGTTCTCCCTTTCGGTTAATGACAAAGACGGAATTATAAAGCTCCCCATCAGCTGATTTCTCCGGACAGCCGAGAAATACATTTGTCTGTAAAGACTTCACTAAATCAAAAAAATGGGTCATCCATTCGTCTGGCTGCACCTTAATCCAATCAGTCCCAATCTTATGGGAGAATTGCAGCCCGCTGACAGCTAATTCTGGTGTGATGATCCAATCGGCCTGTTTGGATGCTGCGAGTTGAACTGCTTTTTCAATAAGAGTTCGATTATATTCAATATCTCCTGCAATAGGCAATAAGTGTAATAAAGCTATTTTTAATTTCTTCATAATGACTCCTGTGTTTTTAATAGGGAAAGGCCCCGATATCTTTCATCGTATAGAATTACATTGCAGGAAACAGCATTCTGTCTTCGGAATTTGTGGAAGCTTTTAAAATAGACTGGTCTAGTAAGTTTTCTAAAAAAATAACCTTTCCCCTTTGATTTCAAACCAAACGTTTTCCAGAAAACCTATTAACAGGACCCCCATAATAAAGGCTAGAATAGAAAGCACAATTTTATAACGCAGGCGAATTGACTGGAAGCGCTTATAGGGTTTATCGATCAGGGCAAAAAATATGATAAAAAAAGGAAGCGATAGACATATTGCAATAAAGTCAACACGAGTAAACGGCGGGCTGATGTATTCATCAAAATAAACATTGGCAACAAACATTGCGCTAAATAATATAAGCTGGCACACGAAAAACCTAAAATGATTCATCAACAGCAGGCCCCATCCGATGTGATTTGTGATTCGACAATAAATTTCTTCCTTTTTAATGACACTGAAAGCTAAACCAAGAGCGGTCAAAGCGTTTCTCAGCTAAATCTCGTCTGCTGATGCAATAATAAATCATACCGCAGTCACCCCACATGACATCCAGGTTTTCTTCATCAGAATCAACTTGAAGCAACAGTATCATTTCATCTTCCTCTGCTTCGACATAGTCGCACACTTCATCAAACACTTCCCCTTGGATTGATATTGGCAAGCCAAATATTTGATGTTCCGGACTTCCTGGGGAATGCCATTCATCGTGCAGCTCTTCAAACTTTTCTTCATCTTCTTCTGTTTCAAGGAAAATATAAGGCAGCTTTTCCACAATAGAAAAATTCATTTTACATGGCGGATAGGATGCTTTCGCTCGTTCTACCGGCCGCAGCATTGTCACGTCGCCATCCCAATGAAGTACCCGCCAGCCATCTTTTTGATCGGGTTCGCCGTACACCACATCGTCGTCTTCTTCCCAGTTATCGTAGTAGAAGAAATAGAGCATCCCTTCTTTGGGAAGTTGGTTTTCTTCGAACGCCAGAGCAGCGAGTTCGGTTAAATTTACTTGCCCGATAAAGTTGAGCGGAATGTTTTTATATACGGGATACTCCATTTCTTCCGGTAAATCGGGTGCACCGCCAAACTTTGAAATCCCAGGCGGCAGGGAAGCAGAGCGTTTCGGTGTAACTGTTATACATTTATATACACTAGCTATAATGTCATCCTGCACATGAGCGAGTCCGTGCTTTTCGATTAAACTTGTTAAGTTCTTCTCCATTATCTCTTCTCCTTTGCGGAATAGAACGTTTGTTCCTATTTATATTATAGGATATAATTCCAAATGTGGCAAGGGAGGATTATTGATTACAGAACGGTTGGTCTTTCAACAACTTGAATTGTATTTAATTTTCCAAATATCGATATAATGTCGATTTACTAATTCCTGTTTCCTCTTTTATTTCGTTCAAGCTATATTTCTTGCTTTGATACATACTAATGGCACGCTTGACGTTTTCATCAGGCTTTCTTGGCCGGCCGGCTGTGATCCCTTTTTGTTTAGCTTCATCCAGCCCTTTTTTTGTTTTTGCACTAATAACATCACTTTGGAAATCGACTAGGTGCTTCACAATATGACTAAATGAATATCCATTTGTATGACCTGTATCGATTTCCTCTTTAATCGAGTGGATATAAGCTCCTTTCACTTCAATGGATTCTAAAAGCTCCACTAAGTGACGAGTTGAATCTGCCAATGCAAAAAGTTTAGCGACAACGATTTTATCCCCTGATTTAAGGCGATCGATCAGCTGTTTCAGTTGTATTCTTTTCTTCGCAGAAGAGTGCTCTTCCACAATGATTTCCTCACAGTTGAGTTTTGTTAAAACCTTCAATTGATGATCACAATTCTGATCATCGTGATAAGGCCTTATGTAACCGATTAACATAGAAATTCTCCTGACTATAAAGAAGTTCTCTCTTATCATATCATAATTTACATTTGAAAAATTTCCGAAAAAGGTTCCATTATGGGAAAAAAGGTGATAGACTATTTTTTGTTTCTATCGGACCCGGCTTTTAAGAGAGTTGAAAGCTAATAAAAATATAGTATAAATGAGGTGTAGAACGAAGTGTTAGAAAAGATAAAAAGAGAGTGGTTTTCAAATATAAGGGCGGATGTTCTGGCCGGCATTGTTGTCGCGTTAGCATTAATCCCCGAAGCCATTGCGTTTTCCATTATTGCGGGAGTCGACCCGATGGTGGGGTTATATGCTTCTTTTAGCATGGCTGTTGTTATTGCTTTTGCCGGTGGACGCCCCGCAATGATTTCTGCCGCAACCGGTGCGATGGCGTTATTGATGGGACCGCTGATTAGAGAGTACGGTCTGAATTATTTGTTGGCTGCTACGGTGTTAACAGGTGTCATTCAAATCTTTTTTGGTGTATTTAAGGTAGCCAAATTGATGAAGTTTATCCCGAGGGCAGTTATGATTGGTTTCGTCAATGCACTCGCTATTTTAATTTTTATGGCACAGATGCCGCATTTTATAGACGTTCCAACGATGACGTATATTTTTGCAGGCATTACGCTCATCATTGTCTATGTTATGCCGCGATTTGTTAAGACGATTCCAGCGCCATTAATTGCGATTATCGCTCTGACAGCTATTGCTATTTATGCAAACATGGACTTGCGGACAGTAGGGGATTTAGGAGCGATTACAAGGTCATTACCAGAGTTTATTATTCCAAATGTGCCATTTACGTTTGAAACATTAGCGATTATTTTTCCTTATTCTATTGCCTTAGCGATTGTTGGGCTGTTGGAATCGTTATTGACATCTTCTATTGTGGATGACATGACAGGAACGGAAAGTAACAAAAACAGAGAGGCGAGAGGACAAGGAATCGCTAATATTGTTACAGGTTTCTTTGGGGGGATGGCCGGCTGTGCCATGATCGGACAATCCGTCATTAACGTCAAATCAGGAGGCCGCGGCCGCTTATCTACTTTAATTGCAGGGTTGTTTTTAATGTTTTTGATTATCGTGTTGGGAGATCTCGTCGTACAGATCCCGATGTCTGTTCTTGCAGGAATTATGATTATGGTATCGATTGGCACATTTGACTGGTCTTCCTTCTCTTATTTGAGAAAAGCTCCGAAAAGTGATGCCGTCGTTATGCTAGTAACGGTTGCAATCGTTATTGCGACGCATGATTTATCTAAAGGGGTTATCGCTGGAGTCATTTTAAGTGCGATTTTCTTTACAGCTAAAATTTCTAAAATTAAAGTGAACAAACAAGTGGAAAAAGAACGTACAACTTTCACAGTAGAAGGGCAATTATTCTTTGCTTCTGTGGACAGCTTTGTAGATGCTTTTGACTTTACTGTGGACCATAAAGAGATCCTCATCGATTTTTCAGGCGCGCATATTTGGGATGATTCCGCCGTCGGTGCAATTGATAAAGTGGTGATGAAGCACCGCGAAGGACAGAATACCGTCATGATGAAAGGGTTAAATTCATCGAGTCAAAGAATCGTTGACAAGTTGGCTGTAAGTTGTCCGGCTCTTATTGTGAAGTAAGGGCAGTGCTTTGGAAAATGGAGAATGTTAAATAGTGAAGAGCCTGTCTGCTTTCTATGTGAGAAAGCACAGGCTCTATTTTTTAAAAGGGGATGTTAATGACTATTGTGTTGAGCTTATCCTAACTAGTTCAATGAGTGGGATGCTGTATAAATGAGTTGTATATATAAGTATATTATTATATATTAATAAACGAAATAGGAGGTGTCGGTAAAAGTGAGCATAAATTCAACGGCGGAAATGGAAAAAACCGCAAATGTCTTGAAGTTGCTAGGGGACAAAACACGGTTAACGATGATGAAGTTGCTGCAAGTGAATGAATGCTGTGTATGCGAATTCGTGGAGATCTTTAAGATCAGCCAGCCCGCCGTCAGCCAGCATGTGCGTAAACTAAGGGATGGCGGCTTAGTAAGAGAAACGCGCAAAGGACAGTGGATTCATTATTCTATCAATACAGAAAGCGAGCATTATGAGTTTGTTCAAAGCCTTTTGAATGATCTTCCGAGTCAAGAGAAATACTTAGAGGATCTTGAAGCACAAGGCTTGCGCATCATTTGTGAGTAAACATATGGAGGATTAGATTGTGACATCAATACTATTAGCATCATTGATTTTTTTAGTTACGCTCGTATTCGTCATTTGGCAGCCGAAAGGTTTATCGATTGGCTGGTCTGCCTGCGGGGGAGCGTTACTCTCTTTATTTGTCGGCGTTGTCGACTTTCAAGATGTAATCGACGTGACTCAAATCGTGTGGAATGCCACATTAACGTTTATTGCCATCATTATTATTTCATTAATTCTTGATGAAGCTGGTTTTTTTGAATGGGCAGCTTTACATATGGCAAGAGCGGCGAAAGGAAATGGCGTCCGTATGTTTATTTATGTGGCCATTTTGGGTGCGCTTGTAGCGGCCTTTTTTGCTAACGACGGAGCAGCTTTGATTTTAACTCCGATCGTTTTAGCGATGGTTCGTGCTCTGAAGTTTAAGGAAGCCATGGTGTTTCCATTTATTATGGCGAGCGGTTTTATTGCGGATACAACGTCTTTGCCGCTCATTGTCAGTAATTTAGTAAATATCGTTTCAGCTGACTTTTTCGGCATTGGATTTGTGGAGTTTGCCTCGAGAATGATCGTACCAAACTTCTTTTCTCTTGCAGCCAGTATTTTGGTTTTGTATCTTTTTTTCCGTAAGAGCATTCCAAAGAATTACGATATGACACAGCTGAAAAAACCGGTAGAAGCGATTCGGGATGATAAAATGTTTCGCTTGTCTTGGGTCGTATTGGGCATTTTGCTGGCTGGATATTTTGCTAGTGAGTTTTTACATATTCCTGTTTCCATCATTGCGGGAATTGTTGCTATTTTCTTCTTATTTATGGCGAGAAGAAGCCCAGCGGTTAATACGCGGACAGTCATTAAAGGGGCGCCGTGGGCAATTGTTTTCTTCTCGATCGGCATGTACGTCGTTGTTTACAGTTTAAAAAATGTAGGGCTGACGAACGTGTTAGCGGATCTCATCCAGCTGACAGCAGAACAAGGGTTATTTGCCGCTACGATTGGAATGGGCTTTATCGCAGCGATTCTCTCATCTATTATGAACAATATGCCGACGGTCATGATTGACGCATTGGCCATTGCAGATACGAATACGAGCGGAGTTGTAAGGGAAGCTCTCGTTTATGCGAATGTCATCGGTTCTGACTTAGGTCCGAAAATTACACCCATCGGTTCGCTTGCTACTTTACTATGGCTGCATGTTTTATCTTTAAAAGGAGTTAAAATTTCATGGGGAACTTACTTTAAAACAGGGATTATTTTAACGATTCCAACGTTGTTTATTACATTAGCTGGATTATATATATGGCTGCTTATTATTCATTAATTAAAGGAGACAACCAATATGGCTAAAAAATAATTTACTTTTTATGCACAGGAAATTCATGCCGCAGTCAAATGGCAGAGGGATGGGCGAAAAAGTATTTAGGCGATGAATGGAATGTATATAGTGCAGGTATTGAAGCACATGGATTAAATCCTAATGCTGTCAAAGCGATGAAAGAAGCAGGGATTGATATTTCTACCCAAACGTCAGATATCATTGATTCTGAGATTTTACATCATGCGGATTTAGTCGTGACGCTATGTGGCGATGCCGCAGATAAATGTCCGATGACACCTCCGCATGTGAAGCGGGAGCATTGGGGATTTGATGATCCGGCAAAAGCGGAAGGGACGGAAGAGGAAAAATGGGCATTCTTCCAGCGTGTGCGTGATGAAATTAGTGAAAGAATAGAACGTTTTGCCAAAGCAGGGGCGTGATGTTTAAAAGCTGTACAGAGTAAAGGAGTTATGTAAGTGATAAAGGTCATTATTTTATTCATACTCGCAGGAGCAGCGGAAATTGGAGGAGGGTATTTAATATGGCAATGGCTGCGTGAAGGACGTCCAAGATGGTTCGGATTACTTGGCGGCATCGCTTTATTTTTATACGGCGTCATTGCCGCTTTGCAAGTCTTTCCTAACTTTGGACGAGTCTATGCGGCTTATGGAGGAGTGTTTGTCGCCCTCAGTTTATTGTGGGGATGGTGGATCGATAAAAAAACGCCCGATTCCTTTGACTGGATGGGCGGTTTCATCTGTTTAGCCGGTGTTGTTGTGATACTGTGGCCTCGAGGATAAGTTCTTAATGGTATGGCAGTTTTAGCTCCAAACGCAGAATGAGCGTCTGGAGCTTTTGCTATACCATGAAATAAGCAAGAATAGAAAGGCAAATGGATGTAATGGTCATGGCGATTAAAGGTTTTAATGCTTTTGTTTTTAAATCGCGAAGGCTTACGTTTAGTCCAAGCCCTACCATTGCTGCTGTTAGACACCAAGTAGTCACACTGGCAACCCCATCAAGGAATTCTTGTGTAACAGGAATAGAGTGCCCCAGAACGTAGCTTCCAAATAGGCTCATGAGGAGGAAGCCGATTAAGAACCATGGAAATTCTACCTTGGCATCTGATTGATTTCCCCCTGATTTTCGTTTCATCAAGTACATAAAAATAAAGCATAATGGAACGAGAAGGAAGACACGGCCTAATTTTGCGAGTAAGGCGATCGCTAATCCATCTTGGCCCGCGGGCGCCCCTGCTAATGCGACGTGGGCAATTTCATGCAAGCTGATGCCGGACCAGATGCCATAATCAATCGCTGACAGCGGCAAAATGGGTCTTAAAATTGTATAGGCAATCGCGAAGATCGTACCGACTAGCGCGATGATCCCCACACTAATCGCTGTATCGTCATCTTCGGATTTCACGATTGGCGCTATTGCCGCAATGGCAGCCGCCCCGCAAACGCCCGTGCCTACCCCGAGAAGAAGAGAAATCATTTTATCAGCTTTCAGCCATTTAGCGAGCCCAATCGTTAAGAAGATGGCGAATGCAATGACCCCCACATCACGCGCAAGCAGTCCTAGTCCATCGTGTAAGACGGTATCAATATTTAATTTCAATCCATATAAAATAATTGCCGCTCGCAGCAATCTCTTAGAAGAGAAAGCAATGCCCAAACGAATGGTTTCTGGATAGCCAAAGATTTGCCGATATGCGACGGCAATGATAATGGCACAGGCTAATTGACCGACATGATCGAACACGGGTACTTGGGCTAATAAATAACCGAGCAGGGCGATGAGAAAGGTAAACGCGATCCCGCTGATCCATCCAGTGAAAGAAGAGTCTTGTTTCTGCTTCATGGGCTCTTTTTTGACTTTGACATTTTGAATAGTCATTTATTACTCACCCCATTGAAATTTGTTGTAACTTCATCGTAAAGGAAGATATCATATAAGAAAAATAAATCATTATGATAATGATGATAAGTAAATAATATGATAGATAGAAAAAATGGGAGGATGAAACATGGATCAGCTTTTGCTTGTTTTTATCACAGTGGCAGAGAAGAAGAACTTTTCCCGTGCAGCGGAAGAATTGCATATGACGCAGCCAGCTGTCAGTCAATATATTCAAACGCTTGAGCGGACGATCGGCTCTAGGCTGTTGGATCGGACGAACAAATATGTCCGATTAAATAAAGCAGGGGAAATTGTCTATCATCATGCGAAGGAAATGGTGGGATTATATACGAAAATGCAAAATTTGGTGGATGACCTAACGAATAAGGCAAGCGGAGAGCTGGCTATAGGAGCGAGTTATTCGTTCGGGGAATATGTGTTACCTCATATTATTGCTTACTTGCGTGAGCACTATCCGTTAATTAAACCAGCTATCACAATTGGAAATACGAAAGAAATTGAACGGTTAGTCGTCAATCGCCAATTGGATGTTGGGGTTGTAGAAGGAGAATTCCAACATGAAAAACTGACATTTGAGCCATTTGCGGAAGACGAAATGTATGTTGTCGCTTCTATTGATCACCGATTGGCCCGTAAAAAAGTGATGAAGTTTTCGGAATTAGAAGTGGAAACATGGATTGTCCGTGAGAAAGGGTCAGGTACGAGAGAGGCAACGGAAAAAATGTTTCAGCTGTTTGAGGAGACACCGGTACAATTAATGGAATTTGGCAGCACGCAAATTATTAAAGAATCCGTTGAAGCTGGATTGGGGGTATCACTTTTTTCCAAATGGGCCATTCGGAAAGAAGTGACAGCTGGTTCGCTGTCTGTTTTGAGAATGAAAGGAACACCGATCAAAAGGAAATTTTCTCTCGTTACAACAACAGATCCCTTTCAGCCGAAAGCTGTTGAAGTGTTTATGAGCCTGCTAAGAAAGGATTTCGCAGAGGCTGTGCCAGAGGTGAAGATATAATGGGGGATTAAAGCATAGAGATGCGGGGGAGAATAAGGACTCAATATGAATGAGAAAGGAGAAATGAAAGATGGAGAAAAAAGAAATTAAAAAGAAAACCCCTCATCAAATGATGTCTGAAGAAAACAATGGATTGAGCAGCATGCAAGAAGTTTCATATCAAGACGCATTTAACAAAGCGGATGGCCGATGGAAAGAGACAGGGCAAAGGAAAAAATGATGTTCCGCCCGCAAAAGGGGGAAGCTCGCAAGTGAGCGAACGTTCCTCGTAAATGGGTGACATCTGACTATAAATGAGTCAACAGCAAAAATAAGCAAGGGAGGTCCTCCCTTGCTTATTTGATTAGCTAAATTCAATAGTCATGTGTAAGTAAAAAATCCCTCATATCCGTATTCATTTCTTTAAGAGAATGCCGTGAAGGAAAGTGCCCCATATTGTAAGCTCTCCATTCCAGCAGCTCTCCAAAGATGGCCGCGGCTTTTTTGAACAGTTTGGATTCGGGGAAAAAGACGTCCTGCATTGCCGCGATAACCAATGTAGGTGCGTGATATGATTGTAGTTCTTCTTTCTTTGTCAGTTTTGGCAGACGATGTTCGAGTGTTACGTGCTGAAAGATCGTACCAATGATGTCTTCATCTATATCTTTCATGCTGCCTGCGGACATGGCGTTAGTGACGGCTTTAATTTGCTTTACCGAATCATTCAGTTGATAAAGCGTAAATGGCAGCAGCATGCTTTTCATCGTCCACCATTTAGAAAAGGCACAAATGCCGGCTGGAACGACTAAGATAGCGCAGGATACTTTTTCTGGATAGAAAGCAGCCAGTCTTAGAACGATGCCGCCTCCATAGGATACACCCGCAAATGCACAAGATTGGATGGCATAATGGTCTAACAAATCATTGACCCATAGGGCGAAGCTGTCGTCTTCGGGACATACTCTCGTTTCATCGCTGTAACCGGGATGACCAATCGTATCGGGAGCATAAATCTTGTAGTCATGAAACAGTTCTTGAAACCACGAAAGGGTCATTGGGTTTACACAATTGGCGCCATGAAAAATAAATAACGGCTTGCCGTCTTCTTTTCCTAATTTCAGTACATGTGTTTTGCCAAAGCGAGTCGATACATACTCTCTCTCGATTTCACAGTCAAATAACCGCAAATAGTTTTCATACTGGGATAAAATATGCCTTTTGATATGCGGCTGATCGTAAATAGACGGATTCCCCATGTACCTGTCTCCTTTATCTTTTTCCTTTAGGATAGCCAGAATGATTCCTGGATACTCAAAACTTGTGACTAGTGGCATAAGTTAACGCTTATGTGCATGATTTACGAGGAGAAAATAACATATAAAAGCGGTAGTAAAGGGTGAATTCATTGAAAAAGATCGTATGTAGTTTCTTATTGTCGGCCTTCATCATGCTTGCGGGAACAGCGAATACGTTTGCTCAAGAAGTCAGTCAAACGGACATGGAAGACATTTTGATTACACAGTTTCATAAACAAATCACTTACTCGATAAAAACCGCGTACAACCTGCGTTTCCCGCAATTTGAAGAGGCTAAAATCGTCACTATTCACAAAGAAGCACTTCCAGAACCTTCAGAGGAAATGAAACCCGGCACCATTTACGAAATAAAGATAAAGGTGAAGGTATTAAATGTGCCGCGGGAAGACAACTCACTAGTGATTACATTAAGCAATGATCATGCAAGAGGAGATTTTGTTGTAAAAGAGGCAAAAAAAGAATAAGCTAGCGCGCATATTATTGGAATTCCCGCGCACAATTGACAAACATTCGCGCATTATGAGGGAAAAGAAGGCTTCCCCAGATTTGAAGGAAGCCTTCTTAATTGACAATACTCAAAATGTATTCAGGTATTTTTATCTATATTTTGCAGCCCATCATTTAGCTTTTTTGCCTCATTTTTATAATAAAGGTAGAAACAGATCCAAATAACAGCATATATACCGATAAATATGGCTGTAAAACAGAGAATGTTTTCGAGGTCAAAAGTGATCCAGCCAACTCCGAGAGACAGGATGAAATTGAGAATGATCACGGTGGCAAAATGGAGTGCCGTCTGCTGTGGCAGCCGAAGGGAACTTATTTCGAAATAAAGGGGAGAGACTGTAAAGAACCATCCGCAAAACATTGTGCCGAACGCGTTTTTAATAAACAGTTCCCCATTAAACCACTCTGTTCCACCGAAATACACAACGCTCATCGTTGTCATGACAGCGATAAATGCACCGAAAAAGATACCGATCAAACTTCGAAACAAAAAGGTTTTCATCCTTCTTTCCTCCTATTAATTTTTAACGCGTCTTTGATTGAGTTCACATAATGTCTCGTTACATATTCTTTCTTTCCTGATTTAAAGTGGACGCAAAGTGTTCCGTTAAAGGATGCTTCGAAATGACTTAGTTCGTGAAGATTGGCAATGACCGATTTTGACAGCCGGACAAATTGTCTCGGCGAAAGCAGCTCTTCAAGCTCGTACAGTTTTTCCTTCACTTTAAATTCGCCGTTAGCTGTGACAGCGAATACCGCGTCTGTCTGGGAATAAAAACAGTGAATATCAGCGGGTTTTAAAATATGCTGCATCTCTCCTTGCTTGCCGACGATAAATTCTGTCTCCCTTCCTTTTAAAAAATCGAGAATCTCTTTAATCGAATCATCCACTTCTTGACATTGAATCGTCACCTTTGTTTCTTCGTAATCGTTGTTAATGTCTAGTGACACTTTCATTGCTGCCTTGCCTCCTTTCTTATTTGCTTTTTAACCATATTCTAGTCGAGTGCCGGGAAAATGTCTGTCATATAGAGAGATTTTGTGAGTAGTCATTTTTTGATGTGGTTTGATCTTACTCCCATTGTATGATGGGATGGCTTTTTGGAAGCCATTATACAGGTAAGATGCAGGAAAGGGGAGGTGACTGGAAGACTTTGTACGGTGAAATACAATATGTAGGAGAGATGAGCAGTTAATGGATAATAATGAATGTCAATGATGTCTTTAGGAAGAGGAGGAATACAGGAAGAGTTGGTTTACTCTTCAGGTTTTGCAACTGTTTTAGCTTTGATTTATTTAATTTAAAACAAAGTGCCAGACCTCTAAATTGGAAGAGAGAGTCTGGCACTGATACTATAAAAACGATTGTCAGCTTTTCGGTAAATTTAACTGCCACGATACCCCGTATTTATCTGCAACCCATCCAAACTTTTCACTGAAAGGGGAGGGAGCTAACGGCATTAAGACGGTACCGCCTTCGGATAACTTCGCAAACACTTGGTCGATTTCTTCTTCCGCATCACAAGTAACAAACAAGGACATGGCAGGGGTAAAGGGATGATCGTCCCCGTTATTATTGTCGATGCACATGAATACTTGTCCTTTTAATTTAAACGAGGCATGCAGAACCGAGCCTTCCTTGCCGCCTTGATTCGGCCCGTAACGCAGAATATGAATAATTTCTGATTCATCAAAGATGGACATATAATGATTCATCGCCTCTTCAGCCGTTCCAGTAAACATTAAAAATGTGGTAATTTTTTGATTAGACAGTTCCACTGATTAACCACTCCTTTTTAAAAGTGAACGTATGTTCTTATGTGTGTATTCATATTTTCTCCGAACAATTCCGTCTTGTCAACTGCGAATCAATTACATTCATGAGCCGTTTGAATAAAGGTTTCCAGCTGTACGTCCACATTTCCTTTGAGCGCTCGGCTGATCATGCAAGATTTTTCTGCTTTTTCAGCTAACTTTTGTGCCAGTTTCTTGTCTTTGTCAGAGGCGTTTGATTTTAAAATGATATTTGGGCGATGGATAATGGTTTGATAAGTAATCACACCATTCGTCACATCCACAATGCCTTCCGATTCCATCGTCAGATCTTCTTTCTCGAGTCTGCTTCGCTCCATCATCGCGGCTAAGGTAATAATATAGCAAGTAGCCGCCGCTCCAAGCAGCATTTCATCTGGATTTGTCCCAATCCCCGGTCCATTCATTTCTGGAGGGATTGATACTTCCGTTTTTAAATTGCCGGCCTCAATTTTACCTGCATCATTGCGAAGGCCAGGCCAATGAGCTTTTAAATGAAAATGGTGCAGTGCCATATGATTTGTCTCCTCTTTTATAAAATTTTTAAGCTTTACATAAAAATCCTTCACACACATGTCAAAATATTCACCGTAATGTCAAAATAATCACTGTTAAAATGAAGTTGATTATCGTATTATAAAGAGGACAGTAAATGTTCAGAAAATTCATTCTAAACATCCAACTTTGCTGGGTACATGTCATCTTAGAAACTATTACAGTGTAAAGGGGTGTAATTATGCGCTTTAAACATAAAAAATCGTTTGAAGAACTAGTGAACGAAAATAAACAACAAATTCTTAACGATAAAATAGCTTTAGAAAAAATCGAAAAGCGTATAGAAGAGCGTCATGAATTAAAAAAGCTAGCCTAACAGAGCTAGCTTTTTTTTATTTTTAGTTGATGGCCTAGTGTGCACATTTTAGTCGTGTTTATAAAAAATATAGCACTATTTTATTCTTGTGTTTTTTCGCTTCCGTCGTTTAGATATGTTATGAACGCTCTGCCCAAAGCTTCATCGGGTTTTCCTGTCCTTTATTCAGCGGCATGCGGATCATGGAAATGGTGCGTTCTTCTTTTGATTTTTTCAAGTCTTCATAGATCATTTTTGATTTTTCTAATCCTGCTGCCGCTGCATCTTCTACCTCTGCACAGTAAAAGACTTTCTCGATGCCTGCAAAGTACATTGCGGTTAAGCACATAGCACAAGGCTCCCCGCTTGCGTACATCGTGTAACCGGATAGATCATTGGTTTGTAATTGCTCCTGCGCACGGCGGATCGCCAGCAATTCCGCATGCCCGCTCACATCATATACTTTGTGCAGTTCATTGACACCTTCAGCAATCATATTGTCATCTTTGACAAGTACAGCACCAAATGGCTGTCCGCCTTCTTGTACATTCTTTACAGCTAATTCCACTGCTCGTTCCATAAACTTGTCCATTTTCAAACCTCCGGAATAAATAATGATCAGAACTATTATAATGCACGAATAGTTATTTTTCCTAACGGTGCTGTGATTAAAATTTGTTGGCAGAAGGCTTTCGGACTAGAGTGCTGTTCACCTTGAAGCCGGCCTGCGCCCATATTCAGTCGAGTCCCGGCACGATGCGGTCGACTGCCACTAATATTCGGCCGCCCGCCGCCTCTCAAAGATTTCCTTCGAATACTATGTATACCCCACAAATATATTTAATGGTGAGGCAAACTTTCATTAACGAAAGGCAGGTGCTTGTTGTGCAGATTCATGTTGTTCAAAGGGGCCAAAGTTTGTATGGCATTGCTCGAGTGTACGGAACTTCGGTGCAGTCTATTGCAGAGGCGAATGAATTACCTGATCCTTCGCGGCTTGTCGTGGGGCAGGCGTTGGTGATACCAATTGTGGGAAGCTATCATTGGGTTCAACGAGGACAATCCTTATCCAGCATAGCAAGAATATATGGAGTGTCTGTCAATGAACTTGCACGTGTGAACAATATATCCGCTTCGGCACCTCTCCAGGTGGGGCAGCGACTTTATATCCCACCGCGGCCGAAATCGGCGATCGACTCATTGCTATACGTTGAGCCGCAAAGAACGGTTTCTCAAACGATGATCACTGAAGTGCGCAATCGAGTCAATGATTTAACTTATCTTGCGATGTTCAGCTATCAAGCGAAACGTGACGGGTCTGTAGATCGCCCAACGATTGATAATATACCGAATATTGCTAGTTCTGCGGGAGTTATTAACGTTCTCGTTGTTACCAATATAGAGGATTTTCAGTTCAGTGCTGATCTGGCTCATGCTATATTTACCAACGAGGCAGCACAAAATCAGTTATTTGGAAACCTCATTCAAATTGCCAATGAAGTGGGATATAAGGATATTCACTTTGACTTTGAAATAATGAGGCCTGAGGATCGGCAGTTATATACGAACTTTCTGAGAAGAGCGAGAGACAGGTTTCATGCTGCTGGGTTGATGATATCGGCTGCAGTTGCCCCGAAAGCAAGCGATGTCACAACAGGAATTTATGGAGCTCATGATTATAGGGCCATTGGCAGCATCGTTGATTTTGTTGCTCTTATGACATATGAATGGGGATTTACGTACAGTATGCCTCAGGCGGTCAGTCCAATCGGTCCGGTCCGTAATGTGGTGCAGTACGCAGTGAGTGTCATTCCGCGAAATAAAATTTTGTTAGGGCAAAATTTATACGGGTATGACTGGGCGGCTCCTTATCCGCCGGCAGGAGGACCCCCAGCACGTGCGGTCAGTCCTCAGCAGGCCATCGCCATCGCACTGAGGGAAAACGCTCAAATTCAGTATGATTATCAAGCTCAGGCACCATTCTTCCGATATATCAATGATGCAGGAGTGCAGCATGAAGTGTGGTTCGAAGACGCACGCAGCATTCAAGCAAAGTTTAATTTACTTAAGCAGTTTAATCTAAGGGGGATTATGTATTGGAAGCTAGGCCTTTCCTTCCCGCAAAATTGGCTGCTGCTGCGAGACAATTTTACTATTAGGAAAAGAGGGTAATTTTTATCCGTATACAGTCCGGTTGAAAAAGTAACAAGTTTTTTCAAAAAAACCTATTCCAATAGGTTTTTTTGATTAGAAAAAAGTACAGTTTAAGAGGAGGTGAATAATTTTTATTTGTGTCAACAAAAAATGTGTCGGAAATATAAAAATAAATTGACAATTTTGTGAATTTAGTGAATAATAAATGCAAAGGAGGATGGATAAAATGGAATCAAGAGGAAAAATGTTAAATGCCGTAAAGTATGCTGGAGGCTCATTACTGACAATTGGATTCATCATTTTTTTAGCAGGATTACTTGAAAGCGGTTACAGTGTGTTGACTCCAGTTGGTATTGGAATGGTCAGCGGGGCTATATTCATCTTTTTAATGGGGGTCTTCTTCGTAGCAACAGAAGAAATGTATGAGAAAACAGATAAAGGAATTGAAGTAGCATCTCCAATTCAAACAAAAAAGAGCACCATTGCAGGCGCTCCTTTTGGTAGATCTTAATAATTAAACGTAACCCCAGATCATGCAAAGTAATGTACCGAAGATCGTTACTAGTGCAATGATCAATGCATAAAAGATGTTCGTGTAGATTGTGCCTTTATCGCCAGTTTCACCAGCATGCATAAATACAACTAACTGAAGGCCAGCTTGTATGAATGCTGTGATGAGAAGAACTGTCATGCCTACTGTAAATGACATGTCTAGGAAGTAAACAAGCAGAGCAGCGGCAGTCAGCACCATCGAAAATACAAAGCCCATTACCTGATTGCGAGGAAATAATTCGCTCATGTTTACATCATTCCTTTCAAATAGACGAAGCTGAAGATGAAGATCCAAACGACGTCTAGGAAATGCCAGTACAGAGAAAAGATAAATGATTTATTAGCTGTTTCAGGAGTTAACCCGCGTTTTTTCACTTGCATAAGGATGAATGATCCCCAGAATAAACCAAGGGTAACGTGCGCTCCGTGCGTTCCTAACGTTGTTAATAGGATCGATGTAAATGCACTTGTCTGTATTCCTGCTCCAATGTGAACATAGTGAACGAACTCATAAATTTCAACGGCTAGGAATCCTGCGCCAAGAAGAAGGGTGATAGCAAAGAATGACATCATTGCTTTCTTCCGGCCAAGACGCATCGCATGAATTCCAAGACCGATCGTAAAGCTGCTCGTTAAAAGAACGATTGTTTCAATTAATACTGGAGTGATTTCAAAGATCTCTGCTCCAGAAGGACCATTACCTGTACGATCCACTAATGTGAAATAGGAAGCGAACAGCGTAGCGAAAAGCATGATTTCCGCACCAAGAAAGATCCAAAAGCCTAAGATTTTTAACTGATTTTCTTCAGTACTATATTCAAGTGGCAGCGAGTGATTGATTTTCATTAGCTAGCACCTCGTATTTTTGATTCTGTTTCTTCGATTTCTTTCACAGAAATGTAACGGCCGTGATCTTTTTCAAATGAACGATGAGTCATACAAGCAAAGATTCCGATTGTAGCAATAATAGCTGGAACCCACATGCTGAATATTAGACAGAATCCCCAGATGAAAAAGATACAACTCATGATAAACGGTACACCGCTGTTATTTGGCATGTGAATTTTCTCATATTCACCTTTGAACAATTCATGACCGTTCTTCTTCGCATCCCAGAAAGCTTCGCTTGATGCTACTTGTGGCACAATAGCAAAGTTATATTCTGGTACTGGACTATGTGTAGCCCATTCAAGAGAGCGTGCATCCCATGGATCAGCGCTGATATCGCGTGAAGCATAACGAGTACTGTAGTAGACGTTATAGGCGATTAGGATGAAGCCGACTGCCATAATGATGGCTCCGACGAATGAAACCATATTTAATGGCCCAAATCCAGTTGATTCAGAGTACGTATACATACGACGAGCCTGTCCGTCTAAACCAGTAACATACATAGGCATGAAAGCTAAGACAAAGCCGATGGCGTTAGCCCAAGCTGCCCATTTACCGATTCTTTCATTTAACATGAAGCCGAACATTTTTGGCCAATAGTAAGTGAGACCAGCAAGCATAGCGAATACTACACCTGGAATAATTACGTTATGGAAGTGAGCGACTAAGAACATTGTATTATGGTACTGGTAGTCAGCAGCTGACATCGCAAGCATAACCCCAGTTACCCCGCCAATTGTAAATAGCGGAATGAAAAGCATTGAATAAAGCATTGGAGTAGTAAAGACAATCTTACCTTTCCAAAGCGTGAACAGCCAGTTAAAGATTTTAACCCCTGTCGGAACAGCAATGGCCATTGTTGTAATCGAGAAGATACTGTTAGTCAGTGCTCCTTGACCCATTGTAAA
Source organism: Bacillus lumedeiriae (assembly GCF_044891285.1). NCBI lineage: Bacteria > Bacillati > Bacillota > Bacilli > Caryophanales > Bacillaceae > Bacillus > Bacillus lumedeiriae. The sequence continues at coordinate 84,764 of NZ_JAUIYO010000003.1, read as the reverse complement.
GAAGTGGTGCGTCCATACTAAGAATGAAAGCAGTGAAATGATCACCATGGAAGCAACCATTGATTTATAACCATACAAGTTACGACGTGCAAACGTTGAAATAACTTCACTGTAAATACCGAACGCCGGTAAAATTAAGATATAAACCTCAGGATGTCCCCAAACCCAGAACAAGTTCGCCCAAAGCATATCCATACCGCCATTATCTACTGTAAAGAAGTTTGTTCCAAACAGACGGTCCATTGTTCCCATTGCAAGCGCTACTGTTAATACAGGGAAAGCGAAAATAATGATGACGTTAGCAACTAAACAAGACCATGTGAACATTGGCATTTTCATTAATGTCATGCCAGGTGCTCTCATTTTGAAAATGGTAGTAATAAAGTTAATACCAGTCATTAATGTACCAATACCAGCAATCTGAATCGCGATCATATAATAGTTCGTTCCTACAGATTGGCTGAAATCGTTACCTGCAAGCGGGAAATAAGAAGTCCAGCCTGCATCTGGAGAACCACCAACGACGAAAGAGATATTAAATAGCATGGCACCCATAAAGAATAACCAGAAGCTTAGTGCATTCAAACGTGGGAATGCTACGTCACGAGCTCCAATTTGTAATGGAACAACGAAGTTCATTAGGGCCATAATAAATGGCATAGCCATAAATAAGATCATAACGATCCCGTGCGTTGTGAAAATTTCATTATAGTGCTGCGCATCTAACAGCTTCATATCTGGTGCGGCAAGTTGAGCACGCATCATAACCGCATCTACTCCGCCACGGAATAGCATAATTAAAGCTGAGATTAAATACATAATACCGATACGTTTATGGTCAACTGTCGTTAACCATTCACGCCACAGATAACCCCATTTTTTAAAATAGGTCAAGCCGAGAAGGATCGCAACAGTTGTAAGACCAATTGCTACCATTGATGCGTAAATCGCAGGGCTTGGATGAGGGATAGCAAATCTCTCAAAGAACTCCATACTTTTGTGGCTCCTTTCAGGAAATAAAGTACTTGTTACATAAAGTTAGTTGTGATAAAGCTTAGAAATTATTCGTGATGATGCTCCTCAGAACTGCTTGATTCGTGATGATGTTCGGACTGTTCATCAGAATTATCTGTTCCGTGGTGATGTCCAGCATGTTCGCCTTCAGGAGCTGGCGCAAATTCTAAGTGAGTTCCAGTATACGTCGAGCGTCCAAGATGACCAGGTTCCAATAACTCATCAAACTTTTCTTCAGTTAAAGGTTTAGCCGTTTCTTTTACCTCGTCTACCCATTCATCAAATTTAGTTTGAGACATCGCTGTTACGTCGAACGTATTTTCAGCGAAGCCTTTACCGCTGAAGTTCGCATTTCTTCCCATGTATTCACCTGGAACATCGGCTGCTAAGTGCAATGTAGTGACCATGTCAGACATGGCATACTTTTGTCCGCCAAGCTGCGGAATCCAGAAGCTTGTGATTGGTCCGTATGAATAAAGTTTAAATTCAATCGGACGATCTGTTGGAATGTACAAGTAGTTCACCGTTTCAATATCTTGTTCTGGGTAACTAAAATGCCATTTCCAGTCAGAAGATGAAGCATAAATAACTAATGGTTCTTTATCTCCGTATCCTTGTGGTTTCGCCTCTACGATATAATTGCTTCGAACAGAAACAATTGAAAGGATAATGACAATGATAACTGGAATCCCTACACAAATGGCTTCGACTAATGTGTTGCCCTCAATATGAGGAGGCTCATAATCTGGACTTTGTTTCGAAGCACGGTACTTGATTAACACGAATACTAAAATAGAAAAAACAACAATAACAATGAATGACATAATCCCAATGGATAGCATAATGTCACTGGCCTGCCTTGCAGCTTGCGGGCCTTTAGGATCGAGGACCAGTAATGGTTCACAACCTGCCAGCACTGTAGCCATAAGGAAAACAACGAATAAAAAGGCCTGTTTCAATTTCATGGATGTACCCCTTTCTTGTATATTAGAAGTTTAATAACATAAATAAGTATGGCGAAAGTGAGGCGTCTCTCACCACGATGTTTTTATCTTAATATCATTAATTTAAATAAACAACAGGTTGTGATAGTTATCACAAAATGTTCAATAAAAAAGTTACGATATATGTCACAAAATAGTTAATAAAGCAACAGAGCAGGAACGGCAAACCACATTTTCCATGAAATTGGGACAAAAAAATGTTTCAATGAGTAAAAAAATATATTGCGTACATCATGAAGATGATTGTGGATAATTGTCTTCCGAGCTGCGAAGTCTAAGAAAGGGAAAAAAAGGGGAAAGTGCTAGGGGGTCAGTCTCTTTTGGTTTTCGTTATATTGGAATAGCTTTAGTGGGTGTTCTTAGTATAAAAATGGTCTTAAAGGTTAATCTATTATGGATGAATCCTATGTAAAGGGGAGTTAGCAAAATGACTCAATCGAAACGGCAAGAAGAACGGCAATGGAAAACAAGGAAACAATCTCAAAACCCGCATGGCAAAGTAAAGTCTTTTGAACAGCTGGCCGAAGACGCGGGAAGAAATGAATCCAATCACAAGTAAACAATAGCTAAAGTAAAAGAGGCTGTCCCACCAAGGTCTGATCTCACTCTCAATATACTTCATACAGTGGATGTTCATTCTTTTAGTATAAAGTATATTGGTGATATGGGATCGGAACCTATGTGTTCTTGGGAGAGCCTCTTTAGCTGTTTTTGGGACAGTTCTTTGTGTGAAATGTCTTAGGTGACTTTTTTTAATTTTGTATCCGCCATTTCAATTGGTACGATTGGTGCATCCCTTGCAATTGAGAATTCATTAAGCATCCGCAATGGATTAATTGCCTTAGTAGGATGGAGCGCTTTTACGATCTTTCTGGGGTTTTTAGATATAAAGTCTAAAAGTGCCTGCTATGCTATTGTAGGGCAGCCGATCATTCTAATTAGAAAAGGCCAAATCATGGAAGATGTCCTTCGTAAAGTACGATTGGATACCGATTCTCTAAACACTTTATTACGAAAGAAAAATGTATTTTCTATTTCCGACGTGGACTATGCCATCTTTGAAACAGATGGGACTCTTTCGGTTATGAAAAAAGAATCAAAGCAGCCTGTAATGAAAAGTGATATGAATATTCAACCATACAATGATGATGTTTTTCCCATTTCCATGGCAGTTATTTCTGATGGAAAAATAGATGAAGAAAACTTGAGAAAATTAAACCTTGATAAGAAGTGGCTGGATCAACAACTTCAGTCAGCTGGTGTGAACTCAGTTTCCGATATCTTTTACGCAGAAGTTCAAAAGGATGGCACATTGTATATCGATAACAAAAGTGATCTGCTTCATTGACTTTCAGTTGCTTGACAGACACAGAGGATATATTCTGCTGTTTCTTTTTTTACTAGACTATGATTCCGCGAATTCATCGAAAATGGCATGTATGCAGAACCCCGAACATAAACTTAATGTGAGTCTTTCCAATTATGGTCAAACAAGGGGGAGGTTACATGAATAAAACGAATTCACAGCAGGAGCAAACGGATCAATCCCCAGTAACTTCTAGTCTTAGACTGGCCTTAATAGCAGTCGCTCTTACTACACTTGCCGATGCCATTGCAACGGTTGCCGCTTTACAGGCGATAGATGAAGCCATCATTGATGATGTAAAAGCGAAACAGGAGCAAAAGGAATTAGATGAAAAGCTTGAAAAGATGCAACAGCAAATTGACCAATTGACAAAGGAAATAGCAAAAATGAACATGTCTAGGTGAATGTTACGTCACGGATCATCACTTTGCTTATTTTTTAGGATAAATAAATGAACATCGAGCCACCTTATATAATAGAAGGTGGTGTAGTTGTTTATGGAATTCCCTACGATACATACAAATTTCTGGGACGCTGTCATTGCCGTACCGGTAGTGATGATACTGACACAGCTCATCAAGGTGTTTTTCAAAACACGTAAAACATTCGTTCCATTTGTCGCGCTGTTGATCGGATTATTCATCTCTGTTTTTATCAGCCACAGGGGTCATATAGTGGCCGGGCTGTTTATGGGATGGTTTTACGGTTACGCAGCCGTCGGTTCCTACGCTTCTTTAAAAACAAGCATTATTGCTTATTTGAACAAAAAGTGAGGAAGGACCGTCAGTAACAGAAAAAACAACTTATTCGCTTCAAGATAATGGCCGCATAAAGCGGTTTTTTTGTGTTGTATGAAAGTATTAGGAAAACGTTTGATAAACTAGAAGTACATAAAAAATGAGGAGAGATCATCTGATTATCCATATATTGAAAGGTGGAGGGAGAAGAGATGAATAGTAAAGCGTGTATTTATTCATTGACTACTGCGTTAGAAGAGCATCGTCATCTGGAAAATGCTATTGCGATGGAGAAGTATATGAAGGGGTTGTTTTCTTTTATCGGTATTAGGGCACCTGAAAGAAAGAAGATCTCCGCACATTGGCTGAAAAACGTCGGCACGATCCCAAACGAATCGTTGCGATCCTTTATCACCGGGCTATGGGAAATGCCTGAAAGAGAATATCAATATATTGCGCTAGACTATCTCATTAAAAAGAAAAAGCATGTAGTAGAAACTGATATCGATTTGTTAGAATACTTACTTGTCACTAAATCATGGTGGGATACAGTGGATCTAATTGCCAGCCATCTCGTTGGGACTCTCTTTTTTAACTATCCACATCTTATTGAGCAGCGCGGTGAGGAGTGGCTTCAGTCAGAAAATATATGGCTCAAGCGGACGATGATCCTTTTCCAATTAAAATATAAAGACCAAACGAATGAACAGCTGCTGTTTTCTATTATTGAGCGTACGGCTCATATTAATGAGTTCTTTATACAAAAAGCGATTGGGTGGTCGTTAAGGGAGTATTCTAAAACGAATGGGGATGCTGTTGTTCGTTTTATAGAAAATCAGGAATTGTCGAATTTAGCGAAGAGAGAAGGATTGAAATATATACGATCATAATTTGATAAACAAACAATCAATTAACGGATTAAAAGGGGGAGAGTGAAGTGCGCTTAAGGGATATGACAATGGAAGAGCTAGAGGAGTTAGAACAAACGCTTCATGATCAGGAAGAAGAAGGCAACTATTCTCTATATTCTCAGAAAATAGCGGTGTATGAAGAAATGCATCACAAATTGAAAAAACGAGCTCAAGAGAAAAATGAAGATCAGAGCTATCTAGAATATGTCACCAAGAAGCTTGTGTTTTATCTCATTCATTATGGAACGTATCTTAAAATGCAATATGAAAAGGATGAAACTGCGGCTGTTCGTTGTTTAAAAAAAGCCTTAACGTATGATCGAAGAAATCCGATCGCGGCGTACAGGCTTGGTTTTTTATCATACAAACGAAAGGATTATACGAAAGCCTTAATTTATTTCCAAGAGGCGATCAATCATCAAAACCGTTATGAAGAAGCAAGGTATCAATTGAATGAAACGCAGCTAGTCCATGCTCATCTCTATTTAACGAACAGCGCCTTGCATATTGCTAAACATACATATGAACGGATGGATGAGCTGCCGCGTAATAGCCGGCAGGAGCTCCCAAATTATCAATTTTCCACTCTGTATGAGAGTTTGGCAAAGAATGAGCGGTACTTAGAAAAACACGCCTTTTATAAAATCAGCCAAGAGGAAAAAACGACATGTGCAAAAGAAGAGTGTGAAGAGCTTATGACTCATGAACCTGAAAATACGATTGTTTTATATTTTAACGATCGAACTATTAACCTGCTTTTTAATGAGGATCAAGCAAACATCAGTCAAGAACGTGGGGACATCCTGCGGTATTTGCTGTTGAACACTTCTAAAGATTCACCAGCTACACGAAATACATTGAAAAACTTTTTTCTTCAACTGAATGCTAGGGAAGAGGTCAATATAGAAAACTTTAGGCAAAAGATTCGCCGGATAAGACATGACATGAGGGAATGCAGAATTCCAGACGTCATTCAAACGACTAATTACGCGGGAGAAACAGCTTATTATTTTGACCAGTCATTGCCATACATTGTGATGTACCGTGTAGATGAAGAAATGGGGGGGGGGATAAAAAGGCTGTGACAGGGGTGTCACAGCAGCTATGAGACACTAAAGCCATAAACGAAAAGGAGATGATTAGATGAAAAATTGGAATCGTTTATTCATCCGTCAAGGGTTTATGGTGCAGGAACAAAGCCGAAATGTATGGATCTGCTGGGAGGAAAGCGAAGAGAATATGAGCTTTTTACTGGAGAGCTTAAGAACACTTTCTATAGAGTATACATTTGAACATGGAATCTTATCCATTTTAAGTCCGGCAGTCTCTGAGGAAGCGTGGTTACGTTGTATGGGTGCTAGATACCGGGGTACTGGAGAATGGCCATGGTTTCATTCCGGAAAAGAGGAGCCAAAGATAAAGGAGATAGACACATATATGTCCGGGATGGTCCGGCAGCTGCATCGTCTCGGGCTTCCTGTCATTCATTGCAATGGCGGCCGCGGGCGGCGAAGACCGGTCATTGAATTTGCTTCATGGGTCGATATGGAAAAGGCAAGCAGCGTTCTGCAAGCGGCTGGGTTATCCAAAATTTTGGTGAGAAACCGGCAAATAAACATATCTGTGTCGCGCGATCAGCTTCTGAACATCACTGAAAAGCTTAACAATGTTCAAAAAGAATGGCTGAACGAAGAAGCAGCAAGTATGAAAAAACAGCTATTCCTTCACCAGCTCGAACAGTGTTTGTCTATTAATGGGGAAAGTGGAAATGAAGATGAGATACGCCAATTTGTCGTGGAGCATTTACACCCCTATGTAGATGTCGTTGCCGTAGACCGAACTGGAAATATTCTCGCCCAAAAAGTGTGCGGAACGGGTCAGGGACCTGTTATTTTGTTAAATGCTCATTTGGACACAGTCGATGTCATTGAGAAAGGAAGGGAAATAATCAAGGAAGGGGCGATTTGGTCCAGCAGTAAAGGCATATTAGGAGCGGATGACAGGGCAGGAATAGCTGTCTTGCTAGAGCTTGCCCAGCGCCTTCATGAATTCCAATTCAACGGCAAAGTCAAATTCATTTTTACCGTTGAGGAAGAAATCGGTTTAATCGGGGCGAGAAGCGTGGATGACTATTTTCTATGGGACGTAGACGCTGCCTTTGTCGTTGACCGCCGCGGCACTGGCGACATCGTTACCTCATTCGCCGGGTACGAACCATTTTGTGCCGAGAGCTACGGTACTTTTATCGAAGAAACTGCAAAGAAACAAGGCTTAACAGGCTGGAAGTGCACAATCGGAGGAAGCAGTGACACGAGAATTTGGGCTTCCCACGGCATTCAAAGCGTCAATTTATCGGCTGGTTATCACAACGAACATACCCCGTCCGAAACGCTCGATACCGATGCCTGTTATGGGACACTCCAGCTGTTAATAGGAGTGTTTCAAGAAGCGAGAGAATTGAACAGAGTCATTCGGCGGATTAAACACCGTCATCGAAGAGTACGCCCCAATATGTAAAAGCTGTTTAATCATGTACAAAAGAATCCCAGCCTTTCAGTGCTGGGATTCTTTTGTACATCTCAAATAACCTTGAGGGGAGGATGTTTATTTTTAAAACAATGCTTTAACTTTAAATAGTTTGATGTTAAAGTATTTTTGGAAGCCTTGTTCGATTGGACTGTTTACAAAGAATATCTGATCATCTTTAACTTCTATATAAAGGGAGAGATAAATATGGGACGTGTACAAGGAAAAGTAGCTTTAGTGACTGGTGGAGCTTCTGGCATTGGATTGTCAGCTGCGACTTTAATGGCAAAAGAAGGAGCGAAAGTGGTCATTGCTGACTTTAATGTAGAGGGAGCTAAAGAGGCAGCGGCTCGTATAAAGAAACAAGGCGGGGAGGCAGTTGGTGTATTTCTAGATGCATCAAAGGAAGACTCCATTAAAGCGGCGGTTGATTTTACTGTGGAGAAGTATGGAACGATTACTGTTCTCTTTAATAATGTCGGCTTAACAAACCCAAGAAAAGACATAGACGTGGTCAATATGGACTTAGCTGAATGGGACCGCGTCATGGATGTAAATGCGAAGAGCGTGTTGTTAGGCAGCCGTTTTGCCATCCCTCACATGATTAAAGCAGGCGGAGGATCGATCATTAATACAGCTTCCATGGCAGGATTTGCCGGCGACTCTATACGTTCCGCCTATGGAGCTTCCAAAGCAGCAGTAGTCAATCTAACAAAGTACATCGCTGTTCAATATGGCAAGGACAGAATCCGATGTAACGCTGTCGCACCAGGACTCATTTTAACTCCTGCTGCTAAGAATAACATGCCTCCAGCTGTATTGGATATTTTTGCGAAATTCAATGCACTCCCGTATCACGGGGAAGCTGATGATATTGGAAACACGGTTTTATTCCTCGCTTCTGATGAGTCAAAATTTATCACCGGACAAACCATTCAAGTAGAAGGCGGCCACTATATAGCTAATCCGAGCATCGCGGATTTTAATGAATTTGTCGCCAAATCACAATCGGAGTAACTGCTTATCTTAGTAAGGTACCAGAACAGATTGACATAGTGAAACTGAAACCCAGCGGTGAAGTTTACGAATAAACACATATCTAGAGAAAAGCTTAACTTATTTACAATGAGTTAGGCTTTTCTTTGTTTTACCTAATATGAAACATTTTTTGGTAGAATAACAGTACATGAAAATAAGGGAGAGATCACTATGCCTGTTTATAATAAACTCGTCCGCGACCGTATTCCAGAAATCATTGGAAACAGCGGAAAAACATATAGTACACGTATTCTTGATGAGAAAGAATATGAAAGTGAAGTCCGCATAAAAATGAACGAAGAACTGGTTGAATATGAAGAAGCTGTAAGTGACGAAGAAGCTATTGAAGAACTAGCTGATCTGCTGGAACTGATCCATGCCGCTGCTGCGATTCATGGAGCGGATTTCAATCAACTAGAAACAATCCGCCGGCAAAAAGCCGAAAAGCGCGGTGGATTTGGTGAGCGGATTTTTTTGATTGAGGTGGAAGATGACTAAGCTGCAGTTAATTACTCAAAACCTTGTGGATACGATTATTAAACTGTCAGAAGAAGCAGAAGAAATCTATATTTTAACGTCTTTTGTGATGAAGTCGGGTGTAAAGCGGATTCTTCCCGCTTTACAGCTGGCTGCTGTGCGTGGGGCAGAAATTAAAATTTGTACTGGCGATTATTTGCATATTACCCAGCCTGATGCCCTGCAGCTGCTTGTAGAAGAACTGCCTAAAGCGGAAATTCGCATGTGGCAGAGCGGCGGGAAATCATTTCATCCAAAAGCGTACCTATTTCGAAAGGCAGAGGAGGGGCATCTTATCGTCGGCTCTTCGAACTTATCTGCTTCTGCTTTGACGAGCGGCATTGAATGGAATCTTCATGCACCTCCTGCGGCTGATGAAGAAATCTTTGAAGAAGGACTCGCCCAATTTGAACGTATTTTTATTCATGAATTCACCGTTCCTATTAATAAGGAAACCGTTAAGCAGTACCGGAAAACCTATGATCATTTTCATAGAGAACAATCTATTGTAAGAACTTTCACAGAAGCAGAAGAAATAGAAACAATGTTTTCAGAGCCGAATGATCAGACGCAGATCGTTGTTGATCCACCAGAAACGTACATAACAAAAAAAGAAGAACTGACTCCCCGGCCAGCGCAGCAAGAAGCGCTTGAAGCACTGGAGAATACACTTGAAGAGGAATATGACAAGGCTCTTGTCGTTATGGCTACCGGGCTTGGAAAAACGTATTTAGCGGCTTTTTTTGGAAAAAGGTTTAAGCGGATTTTATTTGCGGCTCATCAAAAAGAACTGCTGGTCCAGGCAAAGAAATCATTTCTACACGTCATGCCGGAACGATCTGCCGGTTTATTTAATGCTGACGTTAAAGAGAAAGAAGCAGATACGTTATTTGCTTCCATTTTTACACTTGGTTTAAAGCACAACCTGGAAAGTTTTCAGCCAAATGATTTCGATTTAATTATTATTGATGAATTTCATCATGCGGCCGCAAGATCCTACCAGTCCGTACTAAACTATTTTCAGCCGAAGTTCTTGCTTGGCATCACAGCCACACCGGACCGCATGGATAATAAGGATGTATATAGCATTTGTGGAGGCAACACAGCTTATCGTATTCATTTCATTGAAGCCATCCAGAAACAGTGGCTCGCGCCGTTTGTCTATTACGGAGTATATGATGACACCGACTATTCCGCTCTGACATGGCTTGGAACGAGGTATGATGAAGAAGAGTTGCTGCAAGTGCAGTTAAAAGAAGAAATGGCCAAGAAAATTGAAACAGCTTGGAAGGAGCATCGCCAGACAAGAACGATCGGTTTCTGTTCATCTATTAAGCAAGCCGTCTTTTTAAGCAGTTATTTTAACAGCAAAGGCTGGAAGACTGCTGCCATGCACTCACAAATGAAAGGATATTCCCGCGAAGAAGCGATCCAAGCGCTCGATTCTGGAAAATTGGATATCATTTTTACTGTGGATTTATTTAATGAGGGAGTCGATATTCCTTCTGTTGATACGCTTCTATTCGTCCGGCCCACACAGTCGCTCACCGTCTTCACACAGCAAATCGGCCGCGGCCTGCGCATAGCGGAAGGGAAGTCGCACTGTGTCATCATTGACTTAATCGGTAACTACCGCAATGCGGATATTAAACTGCAAGTGCTGGACACTGATCCAGGTGCGAATAACAGGAAAAAGAAATCAGTCATCCCGACTGTTCCTGAAAATTGCCAGATTGAGTTTGACCTTGAAGCAGTGGAATTGCTGCAGGAAATGAATCGTAAAAAGAACCCAAGAAAAGACCAGCTGTACTACTCATACGAAGATCTAAAACTGGAACTTGGAAGACGCCCAACCTACCTTGACTTTCATTTAAAAGCGAACGCCGACAGCAAAGCGATCAAAGAATTTTACAAATCCTATCCAGGCTTTTTACACAGCATCTATGAACTGGATGAAAGGGAAGAGGAAGTATTTTTACAGCATCAAGACTGGTTCAAAGAAGTCGAAAGGACAAGCATGACGAAAAGCTATAAAATGGTTGTCCTGCTCTATATGCTGTCAAAAGGACAAGACAGTTGGCTTGAACCGGTTACACCGGAAGAAGCGGCACCGTTTTTCCATAGCTATTTAACATCAAAAGAATATAGAAAACGCATCGACTTTTCCGATAACCAAGGAAGACAGCTCATAGAGTACGACGAAAAGAAAGTAGCCGCCCTCATAGCGAAAATGCCCATGACGAAATGGAGCGGATCAGCGAACGGGATGATTTCGTTCAAAAACAATCAGTTTCGCATTCATATCGATGTTGAAAAAGAACATGAAGAAACTTTGTTCCAATGGACGAAGCAGATTTGTGAGTATCGTCTGCATCGGCACTTTGAGCGGAAGGGGGAGAGTTTGGATAGGGTGCAGTAGGAGAGTGAATATAAAAAACCAGTATATATCTTGTCAAAAATAAATTTTTACCCCTAAATCTAGTATGAGTGTGGTAATGAATTAATTTTTTATAATAATTATAATGGAGCCATTTCCAAAATCAGTGAGCACTGGTTTTGGAAATGGCTTTGTTCTCTAGGCACAAAAGGTTTCTCAACCGGTTATTATACAAGTGGCTTGATTGGCATTTAATCGATTTAATTTTCTGTGAGAAATAGGAATTGGGGCCTTATTAAAGACGCTATGATGGTACTTGCTTAAATAATACTTTCCAAAAAGATATCCTTCATTCTTTCAAAGCGTTTGCGAAGTATGTTCAGGTACCAATCTTTTTCTATAACATCCATATCTCCTTGCTTTGGAATCGATATGTCTGTACATGAAATAAACAATAATTTTTCAAATAGGCTTCTTTGTTCCTGAATTTGGTTATCTGTATAGTTACATTTTTCTTTTAAATATATTAAGTATTCTTCAAAACTCTTTTCTTTTTTCTTATTATTAGAATCACTTGGGATAAATGATAGGTTAGCTACACAGCTTATAGGCAGCCCATTTGTTTGACTTGCTGCTTTTTTTAAGCGCTCAACTGGAAGTATGTGATCGATCTCATATAAATGATGAGCTTCATCAAAAGTTAGTAATCCTTTATACAAGTATTTTAAGAATAGAACCTCTTTGTCACCGATATTTACCCGTTTTGTTTCTTTACGTGCGAGTTGTTCTTCAAACCACATGGTTAAGATGCTATTCCATTGTTCTTTTGAAATAAATTGTCCATATCTAAGACTGTCAACGAGTGGTAATGAATCACTTTTAAGTGGTTCAACAATTATCTTCTTGAGTTTAGAATCACTTGAACCACGCCAATAATCCCTTAACAAATCATACAGATAGTGAGCAGGTAAAGTTTTCTCCAGCCGTTTCTTATCTTGTTTCCACGTTGGGCGTTCAATAAGGTTTTCATCGAAACGAAGATGGAATACACATCCAATTAGTGCTACGATCTGACTTTCGCCATGAAAGATTTTGTAATCACCGGCAGCTTTTTTCTTTGCCCGATGGGCTTGAAAAGCAAGAACTGGCCGAAGAGCTTGTTCAACGAAATCAATAGCCTGCAAAATAGCATTTTCAAAAGTCTGTAAATTTATTTCTAACATTCTATCTTCCAGGCTGTTTAATTCTTGAGATGGTACAGCTCGACAAATAGAAGCGATATTGAACGCTAAGGAATCTGTAGAATCGGTCTGTCCAGCCTTTCGCTGACCAAATAACAAGGGATGAGAGTCCTGTAGAAATTTCCCCATCCCAAAAAGGTATTCAAATAGGGTAAAGGTGGCATCTGTATGATAGAGCTCTTTGCTGTTGTAGTTATCAATTTGGAATCCACTTTCAATAAGCTTTTCGTATTTTAGTCTAATAGCATCAATAATCTTTTGGTTTTGGATGCGAAACTCTTTCTCCCACGTTGCAGCAAAGATTTGATAACGATTTAACTTTGTTCCTCTTGAGTTAATTCGTTCAAATATCTCAGGTAAGTTGGACTCTTGACCATAATAAACAACAACGGGGATTTCAATTTTTGATATATCCGAGGAAGTTTTAATAGAATCAATAAACGATGAGAGATTGGTTAGAATATCCTCAAATAATTCATCAGAAATAGAAATTTCTTTTAATAAGAGTTCTGACTTTAAGTGCTTTGTTAAATAATAAGACGTAAACTTCTCCTTCTCAGTAAAACCACTTCTTTGTTTTACCCACTGTTCGATTTTTTCACGAATCCATTCTTCGTCATTATTTGAAAGAGAGGGAACATGATCAAGCAGGAAGTGTATGTAGTCATCCTCTATTTCACTTTTTGAAAAATATTGTGTAGGATTTAAGCTATATTCCAAAATTGTAGATGTTCTTTGCAGTCCATCTACTAGTAGGAAGTCCTCACCATTGCTTTTTTTATAGAAAAGTAGTGAACCAAAAGGGAAACCTTGTTTTAGGGTATCAATAAATTTTTCTTTTTGGGGCTGTGACCAGACAAGGTTTCGTTGAATCTTAGGTACTCTAATGTTGATGGCTGCATTGGTGTTATCTTCCTGAGCATGAATTCCATCGACGATCTCCTGTATACGGAATTGTTTTACCTGGGTATAGGATTTTATGTTCATATGTCACCTCTAGTTGATATAGATTGATTAAGTCAACTCTTTAATTTTAATATTATAACAGAATGGTATTCATCTTTGGTTAAGTGGATCATTTTGGTAAAGGTGAAGAGTTATAGAGAGATGATGGCCATTGAATAATGTGTATTCAGAAAATATTTCATGTGAATTTATTCCGAATAGGCAAAAGCAACTGTAATGAGTCACTCTGGAGTTGAAGATAAATACATCTTCTCATAGGTATAAATCTTCTAGAAACCTTCATCAGCATTAATACGCAATCCCCAATACCCGTCACCTTTTTGTCTAATCGGATAGAAAATATCACGATGATCTCCAGGAGTTCCTTTAAAACGGTGAGTGTCACTTGAGTGATCATAAATTAAAGTACGGATTCTTGATTCAGGAATTTGATACGGGGTGAGGTCAATAGAGGGGTTTTTTTGAACATGTGAGTAAATTTCGTCGAGAGAAGCGGTGCCCCCTAGATCGTGTACAGCCTTAATGATAGCTAGTAGCAAGTTTTTAGAAGCAGGCTTTTGATTCATTGGTTTCATCATCTCTTTCCCCAGTGTTTGTCTTTATTTTAACAGATTCAGAAGATAGTGGGTTAATATACCCGCGGATCAGCGAACGGGATGATTTCGTTCAAAAACAATCGGTTTCGCATTCATATCGATGTTGAAAAAGAACATGAAGAAACTTTGTTCCAATGGACGAAGCAGATTTGTGAGTATCGTCTGCATCGGCACTTTGAGCGGAAGGGGGAGAATTTAGGTAGGGTGCAGTAGAAGAATGTGTGATATGTGATATGGCTTCACATGTTTTAAGCCGAATGAGCTTCGTTCTTTTTATGAGGAACGGTGTTTATTCGGCTAGAACTGCTCTAGAATTAGTTAGTGTGGTTTTGAAATACAGTTTGACCAAAGTTCTATATTCAATTAAATAGAATTGACCTTAAGCGAAGTTGTAAAGGGCTATATTGTTGAGCATCACCTTTAAAGAAACCTGGAAATTCATGTTAACATATAGATGAGTGTGTAAATAAAGCTTTAGCAGCATGAAAATGAATTATATGGGGTAGAGTGATAAAGGTGAAGAAAAAGTTAGAAAAACGACTTACATACTTATATTCTGGCGAATTAATTTCCGTCATTCTTTTTATTTTTGTTAGTTATCTTCTTAATCGTGCATACCCAAGCCTCCAATTATACTCACTATATTCTTTTTGGGTATCCTTTCTTTTTTTGGAATTTCTCCTGCTACAAGGAACAATTTATTGGTATTTAAAATTGCAGCGATTAAGAATCGAAAATACGTCTATATCGCCCATTCGGATAGTTCGACAATTGCAGTATTTTAAGAAGTTGAATATGGTTCTGATTATTGTCTCAATCATTGTGTTCGCTGTTGATTTTGTTAAATGGTATCCCTCGTTCCCATTAGGAGGGTTATCGATTGCAGGGTTTGTTTATATTTTTGCCGTTTTGGAGTATATTAACTACTTTTATGTTCAACTTTCATACGATAATATCTCTGATATTAAATATTTGCTCAAAACCAAAAAGTTAAAGCGAGCATGTATAAGCAAAGATTTTAAACGAAATTCATACATAAAAAGTATATGATAACGACCTTCCTTTGTAGTTACAATTTTACTAGCAGGCTCTTTATGTATTTAAGCAAACGTAAGCAGGATTATGAAATAAGCCTATTCAATCATTGAAGTATATTGAACAATCTAATCTGGATGAGATTGTAAATTATAAAAGGCGGAAAAATGATATGGAAATAGAATTACTAAAAACATTCTTATTGGCAGCGAAGAAAGAGAACTTTCGGGAAGCTGCGGAAGAATTGATGATGACACAATCAGCTGTTACAAAACAAATTCAAAAACTTGAAAAAATATTGCATATCCAATTGTTTGATCGGGTCCAAAAACGGGTTATTTTAAATGCAAATGGCCATTATTTTTTACCACGAGCCATTCAATTAGTAGAGTTTGAAGAGCAAATAGTTCAGGAAATGAAAGCATTCCAGGCTGGATATTCCCGAAAGGTTTCTTTAGGGGTAGCTCCTCAAATTGCAAATTCCACGCTGCCCCTTATCATTCAACATTTTAAACATCTTCAACCAGATGTAATTACTCAAATTGAGATCTTACCATCAAATGAGATTGGTGAGGCTGTTTTTCGGCAGCAAATTGATATCGGATTATCGAAGGTTCCTTCAACTAGAGAGCTATTAACAACGATGATTGCGAATGAACCTGTTATGATTGTAGGTCCTCAGCCATTCGATGCAGAGGATTTTCAAGTATTAATAAAAAGTTTTCCCATATATACACATGCATTTTCTCCGTATTGGGAGCAAATTGAACGTCATTTGCCAAGGGATTGCCAAATAGAGAGACTGAACCAAACAGAAGTAATTAAAACTTTTATTAAACAGGGGATGGGGATTGCGTTCTTGCCCAAAAGTGTTGTCCAAACGGAAGTAGAAAAAGGAGAACTTTTTGCGCAAATTCCTCAAATAGATGATGACATTCTTTCAGCCACATTTGTTTATACGAAATACGTACATCCTTTATTTGACCGATTTATACAAACATGTGTCACTATATATAAAAAATGAAAAGCCGCTTAGATGTGTAGAGAGTATCTAAGCGGCTTTGTATTAAGGCTTTTCTGCAATGAAACGAAGGCGCCAATAATCTGCAACCCAACCATTTTCTTTATAAAGCTGAGGACGTAAAATACGTTCACATTCGCTGTAAATGGCTTCTTTTTCATCATTTGTAAGATGTTTGAACATATTGTTGCTAAACATTTCAAGCCAATTACGAATCCCCTCTTCTCCAATTAAAGGTGTTGGCCGTTCATAATGCTCGATGGTTATTACGTTAAAACCAACATTGATAAGAAGCTCTGCCATTTCCTCTTTTGTCGGAAATACCCATGGAAATAAAGTAGCATCATACGGAATTGATAGACGATCGGATGCTTCCTTTATGGCATCCACAATAGATTGGATATTATTAGCTCCACCTAATTCAGCCACGAAACGGCCACTAGGAAGAAGAGCATCATAACAATTTTGAACAACCTTCTGCTGATTTTTCATCCAGTGAATGGCGGCATTTGAGAACACTGCATGAAATTGTGGATCAAAAGAAAACTGCTCGCCATCTTGCACACTAAAATGGATATCAGGGTACTTTCTTTTAGCAGCTTCAATCATAGACTGCGCAGCATCAATGCCAGTAACAGCAGCCCCACTTTTGGAAATATCATAAGCTAAATCTCCTGTACCACAACCAACATCTAAAATGTGTTCTCCCTTTTGTGGATGTAGGAAGTAAACAAGATCTTCACCAAAATTTGAAACAAACTGGTGTTTGTTATCATAAAGTGCTGCGTTCCAATTGGTCATTTACATCATCTCCCAAATGTTGATACATTCAGATTATCATGTGAGGTGTAAATTAATCTAATAATTAATTAATCACAAGTTGATTCCTAATGGGAATTAACTTGTGATTAATGAACTATTTTTAATATTATCGTGATATAGATAGTGAGCGATCCGTTTATTTTCTGTATATTATTGTTTTACTAAACATAATGCTAACCAAAGATGTACATTTCGGTACTGAAATGTACGATTTTTCTGGAAACGGCGCACTTTTTCAACGTGTATATTTTCGCTGATAAAAAATATGTATCATAATTTTTCAAATTTCTACTAATAATATTATTTAATTAATATTATCTGAAAATATGTTGAAGGTGTATAAACTTACATTTGTACAGTCGGTCATAATTGGAAAATGGGTGAAAAGGAATGAAGAAAAGGTGAAAAAGAAAATTTACTTTAATCATGATGGCGGCGTCGATGATTTAATATCCTTATTTTTATTGCTAAAAATGGACACTGTTGAACTCACAGGTGTTTCAGTCATTCCAGCAGATTGTTATTTAGAACCAGCGATGTTTGCAAGCCGTAAAATTATTGATCGCTTTGGTAAAGGTGGCCTTGCTGTAGCAGAGTCAAATTCTCGTGGTAAAAATCCTTTTCCAAAAGATTGGCGTATGCATGCGTTTTATGTTGATGCCCTGCCGATTTTAAATGAATCTGGAAAAGTTGTAACACCGGTGGCGGACAAACCTGCACATCTTCATTTAATAGAAACGATTCGTGCAACTGAAGAAAAAACAACCTTATTATTCACAGGACCGCTTACCGATCTTGCCCGTGCATTAGATGAAGACCCTGGAATCGAAGAGAA
Source organism: Bacillus lumedeiriae (assembly GCF_044891285.1). Taxonomy (NCBI): domain Bacteria; kingdom Bacillati; phylum Bacillota; class Bacilli; order Caryophanales; family Bacillaceae; genus Bacillus; species Bacillus lumedeiriae. The sequence continues at coordinate 66,759 of NZ_JAUIYO010000003.1, read as the reverse complement.
AGTTGAACGACTTGTTTGGATGGGGGGGACATTTCGTGAAGCAGGAAATGTGCATGAGCCTGAACATGATGGAACAGCGGAATGGAATGTGTTTTGGGACCCTGAAGCAGCCGCTCGTGTATGGGACACCAGCATAGAAATTGATTTAGTTGCGCTTGAAAGTACAAATCAAGTACCGCTGACTTTAGACGTGCGTGAGCGTTGGGCTAAAGAACGCAAATACCTGGGTGTTGATTTTCTTGGCCAATGTTATGCGATGGTCCCGCCACTTGTTCACTTTACAACGAACTCTACGTACTACTTGTGGGATGTGTTAACGACCGCATTTGTTGGCAATAGTGATCTTGTGAAAGTACAAACGATTACCAGCATTGTACACACAGACGGCCCAAGCCAAGGCCGCACAGTTGAAACCGCTGATGGACGGCCTGTGAATGTTGTTTATGATGTGGATCGTGATGCGTTCTTTGATTATATGACTGAATTAGCAAAAAAGTAATAGAGGGGACTTCTAAATGTTAGAAAAAAAACGGGTTATTATTGATACCGATACAGCTGGCGATGATACGATCGCCATATTAACCGCGCTTCATTATTTCCAAGTAGAAGGCATTATGATCACTGGCGGCAATGTGCAATTTGATCAGCAGGTTGAAAATGCTCTTTATACCATTCAAGTAGCTGGAAAGAGTGGACAAGTTCCCGTTTACAAAGGACATGAGCGTCCATTAATGGGACTTGGTAAAAATGAGCATCGTACAGTTGAAGATGTACATGGTAAAGATGGAATGGGGGATTCGTTTTTTGAAAAAGCGGTCCAATCTCCTGCAGAAGGACATGCAGTAGATTTTCTTATTGAAACTATTCACAACAACCCTGGAAAGATCCATTTATTAGCGATTGCACCGCTGACGAATATTGCGATGGCGATTAAAAAGGATCCGACTGTCGTTCCGAAGATTCCTCATCTATACATTATGGGTGGAACAAATAATGCGTTAGGGAATATTACTCCGAGCGCTGAATACAATTTCTTCGTTGATCCTGAAGCAGCGAAAATTGTACTTCATTCAGGTATCCCAATGACAATGGTTGGCTGGGAAATGTGCACTCAATATTCAATTATGGACGATAACGATCATCATGACATTGAATCTTTAACGACAGCTGGTTCGCAATTTTTTAAAGATGTCAATAAAGTTGTGATGAAATTTAATAAAAGTGTTCACAAATTAAATGGCACAACACATCCAGATACATTACTGGCTGCTGTTGCAGCAAATGAAAAAATGATGACAAAATCAAATCTCTATCATGTAGATGTTGAAACAGCAGGTGAACTAACAAGAGGTTACAGTCTTGTAGATGTTAATAATCGTTTGGAACGTACAAAAAATGTTCGAGTTTGTGAAGAAATTGATCGGAACACATTTAAAGAGATGCTAATCGAGGTGCTGCGTTCGATAGTGTAAGAAGGGAGAGGGCAGTTCCAAGTCTTCTCATTTTTATAACCTATGCCATTCGATAACGAAAGAAAGGACAAAGTATATGCAATTTGTTTGGGGAATTATAGGAATAACAGGGATTTTATTAATAGCCTTAGCCTTTTCTAAAAATCGTAAAGCCATTAATCCGAGAACCGTAATTGGCGCCTTTGCCATTCAGTTCGTTTTTGCTTTAATGGTATTGAAATGGGAATTTGGAAAAAAGATTCTCCAATCTGTTTCACTGATTGTCCAAGCCATAATTGACTCTACTAATGCTGGAATTCAATTCTTGTTTGGAGGGGTGCTAGGTGCGGAAAATGCAGGTTTTACTTTTGCCTTTCAAGTATTACCTATTATCATTTTCTTTTCTTCACTCATTTCAGTTCTTTACTATTTAGGAGTCATGCAGTGGGCAACTAAGATCATTGGCGGGTTTTTAGCAAAAGCGCTAAAAACAAGTGAAACTGAATCTATGTCAGCGGCTGCGAACATTTTTTTAGGGCCGACGGAAGCCCCGCTAGTCATCAAACCTTATATCGAAAATATGACAAAATCGGAGCTATTTGCTGTGATGGCAGGAGGACTCGCATGTGTCTCTGGTGCAGTTCTAGGTGGATACGCAATGCTCGGTGTTCCTTTAGACTACTTGCTGGCTGCTGCTTTTATGGGAGCTCCGGGTGGATTGTTATTAGCTAAGATTATCACTCCAGAAACAGAAGGCCAAAATAGGGTTGAGCGTATTCAGATGATAAAAGACACTGAGTCAAGGAATGTCATTGATGCAGCTGCTCGTGGAGCGGCAGATGGCTTGAAAATTGCTGCAGGTGTTGGAGCGCTGTTACTTGCGTTCATCTCCCTTATCTTTTTGCTTAATACGATTATTGGATCAATTGGCGGGATTTTTGGATTTGAAACGTTGACTCTAGAACAAATCCTAGGCTATATTTTTTCACCGATTGCATTCCTTATTGGTGTTCCATGGGATGAAGCACTGAAAGCCGGTTCGTTTATAGGCCAGAAATTTGTGTTAAACGAATTTGTAGCTTATACTGCTTTTGCTCCAGAGATTGCTAACCTGTCTCAAAAAAGTGTCGTTATCATTAGCTTTGCACTTTGCGGATTTGCTAATCTAGCTGCGATTGCTATGATCATCGGTGGATTAGGAGGAATTGCACCTTCAAGAAGACAAGATATTGCAGAGATGGGTTTACGAGCAATCGTTGCGGCAACATTAGCTAATCTATTAAGTGCAGCGATTGCTGGTATGCTCATTTAGACAGGAGATTCCCCTGTCTTTTTTATATCCAGAGGACAAAATGAAAACTTTATAAGGATATTCCGCATTTTGTGAGTCGATCTTATTATGAGAACAGACGGCTAAACTAAAAGAACAACAACATTCCGCTGACTGCAGGAGTTGCCACCATGGCTGTTTTTAAAATGGCCTTTGGCACAAGGTTCGTGAATTTAGCTCCAATGTAGGCGCCGAGCATGGTGCCGATTAGTACTTGTACTAATAAAGTAACGTCTAGGAATCCTTCTGTTGTAAAGCCGATGCCGCCTCCTATGGCGATAGGGACGATCACGAGCATAGTGGTTCCGACCGAATGGCGGATGGACAGTCCTAAAAAGGTGAGTAGTCCCAACTGGATAAAAGGAGCTGATCCGATCCCGAATGTGCCGGAGAGAATCCCTGTTATGATGCCTAATAGGGCTGCTTTGATAATGAAAGCAGGTTGGGTAAATGATTGTTCTGCTTCTTGTTTGTTTTTTAAGAAAAACAAACGAAAGACTAATAGGAGAGCGGAAAGAACCAACATGCTTCCTGTTAAGTAATGCATATCGTTTGTTGGGATCATGGAAGAGATCTTTGATCCAGCAAAAGAACCTAATGCTCCAAATACTCCGACTAATAATCCAGTCTTTAGAGCGATATTTCCTTCTTTATAATGGCTGATTGTTCCTGACAAGGTTGTAAAAGCCATGGCTGTTAAAGAAGTAGCTAATGCGATATGGATAGGAATTTTAAAGAGCAGGGTTAAAATCGCAATGATAAATCCGGCACCGCCTGCTCCGATGAATCCAACAATGGCTCCTAAAGCCAGCATGGTAAGTATAATCGTCATTGATGTCACTCCATCTAATTAAGAATGTGATAATGAATGTCTACAGACCATTGTAACATGATCGTATCATCTGATTTTAAAAGAAGGCTCTGTTCATGATGATTGTTTAATGGAGTGAGACTCCTGCGGCAATTAACAAGGGGACAAGGCCTGATCATACACAAATTATTGAAAGAGCAAATAAGAGTCGTCTTCTAAGTTGAAAACATATAACTAATCATCGCTTAGACAGCTTATTATGTTGAATTATTAAAAAATTTAAAATTATTTGTCAATTATTAGGGACAAATACAATTTTGTATGATAATCTAAAGATACAGTAAAATAAAATGAAATTCACTAGGGGTGCCTGATGGCTGAGAGAAGGAAACAATGTTTCCTCGACCCTCTGAACCTGCTCTGGTTAGTACCAGCGAAGGGAAGTGATGTTGTTGAACGTTAATCCTATTTGGTTAATTGCGGAAGACAGGATCACTTTAAAGTGACCTGTCTTTTTTTGTTGAAAGAGTGGTCATTATCATTGCATATAAGGAGGAAGATTTATGAAAGGTCTAAGGTTTGGTCTGGAATGGTATTTGAATCCGAACCATCTTCCGTTTTTAGTAGGAATCGATAAAGGGTGGTTTGCGGAAGTGAATTTAGAGGTTGAGATGATAGAACCCGCAGAGCATTTTGATGCAATGGACGAGATTTACAAAGGAAGGATGGAGCTGGCTGTTACTGAGCCGCTTCACTTAGTACAAGACCGGCTGCAAAATCATGATGTGATCGGATTTTCTAGGTATTTGCAGTCAGATAGTGGTGTCATGTTTTTGAAAAACAAGGGGATTACAAGGCCGAGAGATATGATTGGCAAGAGACTAACTTACCCGAGCGCTCCTGGACCAACGGGATTGGCTTTTATTAAATCGTTAATCGAGGCGGATGGCGGACAATGTGATGTGCATGATTTAATTCCTGTCAACAAAGGGTTTTATCATACAGATGCTTTAATTAATGATGAAGCGGATATCGCTTTTTCTGTACAACAGCACCATGAATTAATCGAGGCGCAGGAACGCGGGTATGAGCCAGGATTTTTCTCGTTAAAGGAATGGGGGCTTCCTGCGGGAGGGAATTTAATTTTAATTACGTCGAGAGAAGTTCTAAGTAAACAATATCAAGAGATTAACAGATTTACAGGGGTGTTGAAAAGAAGCAATGAATTCATCGGAAACCACCCTGAGGAAGCGAAAGAGATCTATTATCAATTCAAGAAAAAGGACCCGAATGACACAGTCGAAGCAGCGATTATGGATGCTGCGTTACATTGTTTTACAGCTGATTTTTCTATGTCATTGGATTATTTCGATCATTTACAGAAGTGGCTGAAGGAAGTAAAACTGACTGATTCGCTGGTAGATCCTAACGAATATTGGACAAACGAGCTAGTGTTAGAAACATCTAAAGGAGGAAGAAATCATGGAAATTAAAGATCAGGTAGTGTTGGTAACAGGAGCAAGCAGAGGATTAGGGGCAGAAATTGCTAAAGCGTTTGGGCGTGAAGGGGCGCGTGTCATTGTTAACTACTATCAAAGTGAACAGAAAGCGCAGGAAGTGGCACAGAGTATTGGTGATCATGCGATTGCTGTTCAAGCGGATATTACGGATAAAGAACAGGTTCAGAACATGTTTGGCCAGGCGGAACAACATTTTGGACAAGCCGTGACGACAGTTGTTAACAATGCTCTTGTTAACTTTAAGTTTGATGCTGTGAATAAGAAAGATGCGAAAACGATTGCTTGGGAAGATTATGACACACAGTTAGAAGGAAGTGTGAAGGCCTCTTTACATACAACACAGGCTGCTCATGAAGGAATGTCTCGATTGAAGTTTGGAAGAATCATAAACATTGGAACGAACTTAGTACAAAATCCTGTGGTTCCGTATCATGACTACAATACAGGAAAAGCAGCGTTAATCGGGTTTACGAGAAGTATGGCGCGCGAACTTGGTGTAAATGGCATTACCGTAAATATGGTTTCGGGAGGATTGCTGCAAACGACAGATGCCAGCGCTTCGACACCTGATGAAGTATTCGAGCTGATTAAGGAAAGTACGCCGTTACAACGGGTAACTACTCCTGGAGAATTAGCGGACGCCGTTCTGTTTTTCGCGTCACCATGGAGCCGCGCTGTTACGGGGCAAAACTTAGTCGTTGACGGCGGGTTAGTTATGGATTAATAAACAGGACAATTTTCCAGAACGGCTGCTCTCGGCTGTAGATAGGGAACCGATACGAATGTCAGGGAGGGTGAAAAGATATGCAAAAGAAATCATTAACGATAAGAGAAGTGATTTTAACAATCATTATTGCGATCCTATTTGGGGCTGTTTATAAAGTGTGGGGAACTGTTTATACGGCTTCAAGTGCGGTCGTCCCATTTTTAGGCCAAATTGTTTATCCGATGTGGTTTGTGGCAGGCATCGTAGCGGCTTATATCATTAGAAAACCAGGCGTTGCTTTTCTGGCAGAATTTGCTGCTGCTTCAGGCGAGCTTTTATCAGGAAGTCAATTTGGGCTGCCTGTATTGGTAAGTGGGTTTTTACAAGGGATAGGGGCAGAGCTTGTCTTTGCTGCCTTTAGATACAAGCGCTGGGATCTCTCTGTGGTTTTGTTAGCCTCTTTAGCTGCTTGTGCCGGGAGCTTGCTCGGAGATTATGCGATTCGCGGATTTGGTGCAAAAACGTTGTTTATTCAGGTAACAACGATCTTTTTCCGGGCGCTGGGTTCGATTGTCGTTTGCGGGTTATTTAGCAAATGGCTGTCCGACAAATTAGCGAAAACAGGCTCGTTAAATAACTATGAAATTGTTTATTCAAACCAAAAAGTCTGGGGGAATAAATAATGGAGCCGTCTTATCTTGGCTGCAGTGATTTATATGTTCAGTTCTATGAACGTACTGAACCGACCCTTACTAACGTGAACTTATCAATAAAAGAAGGAGAAAAGGTGTTACTTCTGGGTCCCAGCGGATCCGGAAAGAGCACCTTGCTTCAGGTTCTTTCTCGTTTGATCCCAAATACCATTTTTGCTCATATGAAAGGGGAAGTATGGGGACCTGCACAAAAAGGTGTCTTATTTCAAGATCCAGACAGTCAATTTTGTATGCTAAAGGTAGATGAAGAAATCGCGTTTAGTTTAGAAAACAGGGGAATTCCGCCAATTCATATGCCCGAAATGATACAAACAGTAAAAGAACAGGTAGGTCTTGGTGATTTAGAAGGGGAGACGCCTATTCACTCCCTTTCAGGAGGGATGAAGCAGAGGCTGGCATTGGCAACGATCTTGGCATTGGAACCAGACGTATTGTTTTTGGATGAGCCCACTTCTCAGCTCGATCCGATTGGAACAAAAGAAGTGATTGATATACTAAAACAGCTCAATGAAAATCAGACGATGATATTGATCGAGCATAAATTGGAAGGGGTGTTAGAGTGGATCGATCGTGTCATTCTTTTTAATGATCGGGGCGAAGTGGCTGCTGATGGCGATCCACACGTTATATATAAAGAGTACGAGCAGCTTATTGAACAGTATGGAATATGGAAACCGCGTCTATGGCCTTCCACATGGGAGCAGTTGTTAAGGGAAGAGAATTTAGACATAATAAATCGCTGGAAAAGGAAGACGCGGATAGAAAAGCAGTCACATGTCCAGCCGTTAGTGACGGTAACCGACGGAGCCCTTCGTTTGGGCAATAACACGGTGTGGTCAAACGTAAATGTAGAAATTAATAAAGGTGACTGGGTAGCTGTGATGGGACCGAATGGTTCTGGAAAAAGTTCTTTTTTGAAAACCATTATGGGGCTCTGTACGTTGAAAGAAGGCTTCGTTAATTATCACTTTCCTTTTCATTCACAGAAAAAAGCAATCAGACCGGAAGTATTGTCGAAGAGCATTGGCTTTGTGTTTCAAAACCCTGAGCATCAATTCGTTACGGATTCTGTTGAGGATGAAATTTCGTTCGTTGGTAAAGTAGAAGGATGGTCTGAAAAGAAAACGATGGAGCGAACGGAGCAGTTAATTGAAGAATTTAGTCTGTCCCATTTACGGAAAGCCAATCCATATACGCTGTCAACTGGACAGCAGCGCCGTTTAAGTGTAGCCAGTATGTTATTAAAAAAGCATGAAGTATTGCTGCTGGATGAGCCGGCTTTTGGTCAGGATGCAAGAATGACAGATGAATTAGCCAAACGAATAAATACCCTTAATGAACAAGAAACAACGATCGTTATGACTACGCACGATGTAGAGTTTGCTTATCAATATGCAAACAAACTGATCATCTTTGCTGAAGGCGGACTTTTATTCGCAGGCTCTCCGGAAGAATTGTTCTCCAACTCACCGTTATTAAAACGAGCCAAATTGCATGAGCCTCTTTACATTGAATATGTAAAACGAAAGAGGATCCCCGAAGAAAAGGGTGTGGTCTTTTCATGATACTAATAGGGAGAAGTCGTTTTTTATCGCAGATCAATCCGTCCATTAAGCTCATTTTTCACTTGCTTATGATGACGATCATATCGATCATCAGTGATCCGCTGACAACATTTTTGTGTATGCTTATTCCAGCAATGATTACTTTTGCTTTTATTAAAATTCCATTTAAACATATGGTGATGTATGTTCTTTTGCCTTTTTTTGTTCTTTTTATATTAAGTGTTTGGAGCATTTTCGCATTTGGCAAGGGGGAAACGGTCTGGTTTTCATGGGGATGGTTTCACTTCACAAAGGAAGGGCTTTTAAACGGATTAACTATTGGATTTCGCACACTAGGCTATTTATTTTATGGCCTTATTTTTGTATTAACAACGGATGTAACAGAATTTGTTTTAAGTTTAATGCAGCAATTGAAGATGAAACCAAAATGGGCATACTCCATTTTAGCAGGTGTCCGTTTTATTCCGATATTCAAGGCAGAATTTGAACAAATTCGTGCAGCACATCGAATAAGAGGTGTTCACCGTGTAGGGGGATTAGGCGGTAAAGTTAGGTCAATGATTCGTTTCACGATTCCGCTTCTCTCACAAGGAATTCGTAAAGCTGAACGTGTAGCCATCGCACTAGAAGCACGGAATTTTGATGGATCTTGGAATCGTACATTTTATCACAAAATAGAATCAGGAAAGATAGACGTACTTTACGGTTTACTATTAATTGCTCTGCATGTAGCGATTATTTTCTTATCGCTTCATTTCGGCTTCATACAATGGGGAATTCTCATGTAAAATGAAGTTCAAGTGTAACGAGTGGTCAACCACTTGGTAAAAAAGTAGGGAAGGATGAAAATAATGCTGCAAACATTCACCTTAAAAACGAATCAACGTGATCAAATGATTGATGTGACACATCATGTGGACGATTTCGTTAGAGAACAGGGCATAAAGGAAGGGGCTGTGATCGTTTATTGCCCTCATACAACAGCCGGGATTACGATTAATGAAAATGCTGATCCGGATGTGAAGCGTGATATGATCCGGCGCTTTGATGAAGTCTATCCGTGGGAGCATGAGCTGGACCGCCATGCGGAAGGCAATACGGCAGCACATATGAAAGCAAGTACAGTGGGAACGTCGCAGCATGTGATTATCACAGACGGGCGTTTGCTTCTAGGGACGTGGCAGGGAATTTACTTTTGTGAATTTGATGGGCCGCGCACTCGTACGTTTTATGTGAAGGTTTTATAAAAGACAAAGGGTCAGATCTCACCTTGAATGGTGTGGGATCTGACCCTCTGCTTTGCAGTCTAGTTAGGTTTCTTTATCCTTATCTTTCTTCCGTTCTTCCTCTTGTTTCTTCTGCAGGGCCAGCAAAATGTCTTCCATGTCTGTTTTGCCATCGCCGTTTAAATCGGAGAGGAGCTGTTCGATGCCGGCGGTTGGGTCAGGTTCGGCAGCGGCTGCTTTCGCCTGCTTTGGTTTCAGGGCGAAGGTGAAGACCATTAGGCCGATGATGAGCAGTCCGGCCGCGCCGTCAATGGTGTAGAACAGTGTTTGATAGTCGGACCACAGGATTTTACTGTCATCGACTTTCTTTTCAGCGTTAGAAATGTAGTATTTGATTTTTGGATGGTTCGGGAAGATCCGCTGGACAGCTTCGAATTTTTCTAACGCATTTTTGTAATAGCCGCCCCAATAGAGGGTTAATCCTTCTTTGAACAGTTTATCTGTCTGGCTTCTCGTATTGGTGGCCCCAGCTTGATTCACAAATTCTTTTACGGTATTGATCGGTACAGCGAAGTTAAATCCTTGCACTTCTTGGCCGTTTACCGTATCTCCTCTAAAGGTTAATAGACCAATGATTTCTCCTTTTTCATTAATGACCGGCCCGCCGCTATTTCCATGTGTGGCCGCTGCATCTAATTGAATGACCGGGCTTCCTTGTTCTGTTTTTTTGGATGTAGCCGAAATTTGTCCGTCGGTCATCGAAGATTCTAAGGAGGAATCAGGCGATAACAAGTCAGACTCAGCTGCTGCCGGGTATCCGAGCACCCAAATATTATCTTGGTCGGCAATATCCTCTGAGTTTCCAAGAGGTAACGTAGGCAGGTTCTTTCCTTCAATTTTCAGAACGGCAGCATCTTTTCCTTGATTAATAGGGGCACCGTAGCTTTTTACTTCACCGTCGAGAACATCCCCGCCAGGCAGAACGACCTTCAACTCTTTCGTGACTTGTGTGTACTGAGTGTTAGCGATCATATAGATGTAGGCTTCTTGATAGCTTACTTCGAAATATTGGGCAACGATCGCGACGAGATGTTCAAAAGCAGCATTAGCGAGCTCTTCTTCACTCATCTTAGCGCCTTCCACTACATGAGCGTTCGTGATGATGTAGCCATCAGGACTAATAATGGCTCCTGATCCAGATCCTCCAATGACCGTTTGATAATTTAGTTCTTTGAGGAGAGCATCCATTTCAGGAAAGTAAGCGTTAAACTGCCATTCCACAATCGCATAGTCAACAATACGCACGACTGCCGGCTTCGAGTACTCAGATAGCTTTCGGGCTTGAGAAACGTGGGATGTGTCTGGCTTAATGTTTAATAAAAAGACGGACGCGACCATCACAGCAATGAGCAAAATACTAATCGGTACGGTAAAAAGAGCTCTCTTTTTCAGCGCACTCACCTCTTGGTAGGTAATCAGAATTTTGAATCTCATACAATATACTCACATGGAGCCCAAAAGGAATGTTGTACCACTAAATAAAATGAAACTTCTATCAGTGGGAGCTTCATCCCCACTGATAGTTAGTTGAATGGATCGGGCGTTTACTGGCAGTTGATCCCCCGCACCTATATTTTTTTAAGGGGACCTTACTGCCAGTTAATGCGGGATAAAATGAAACTTCTATCAGTGGGAGCTTCATCCCCACTGATAGAATAAGGAACTCAGGCTAAGAGCGCCACTTCCTGTGGCAACACCTGAGTAACCAACGTCCTGTTGTCCCGAACGGATCGGGCGTTTACTGGCAGTTGATCCCCCGCACCTATATTTTTTTAAGGGGGCCTTACTGCCGGTTAATGCGAGATAAAATGAAATTTGCTTCGTTTTTGATGATCGATAAGTAAAAAGTTTTAAAACAACTTCGTCTTCCGACAAAATAACAGGGCATATGACATGGGCGATATGATATAAGTAAAGGAAGTGATTTTGATACTATTAGAAAACTTATCAAATAAAAAGGATATATCATTACATAACGGTGGTGTGTGTTGTTGAAGGTTAATAGATTAGTAGTTATATCTTTGTTTTGTTCGAGTGTGGCTTTTACGATAGCTTGTACAAATGAACAATTGAGCAGCATCATTCAAACGAAAGAGCCGGCGAATGAGGAGAGGGTTGTAGCTGCGGAACAAGAAGAGCCGGTAGATTCTGTTCAGGCTGCAAGTATTCCAGAAGAACCATTTTTGAAAGTGGAGCCGGCAGGGGATGCGATCATTTCTTCTGAATTGCTGCCAAACGGGCCATTGCATGAATTATCCTCTGTACATACTTTCCCTAAGGTATATACGGAAATGGAGGGGGTCCTCACGTTTCGCGGGGGGCATTGGAGAAACTCCCCAAGTTATGGCGGAGTGAAAACGAACCCGATTTCTCTGGAACCAATGTGGTCATTTACTACACGTCTAAGTCCTAGATGGGGAGGGGGCGCTGGATGGACAGGGCAGCCGGCCATTGTGAAGTGGGATGACGATGTGCAAGAAATGATGAACATTAAGGATGAATTTAAAAACAAGGAAGACTTTACAGAAGTGATTTATGCGAGCCTTGATGGAAACATCTATTTCTTTGACCTTGAATCGGGTCAGCCGTCGAGAGAGCCGATTCCTATACATAATCCGATCAAAGGAAGTGTCTCTATTGACCCGCGCGGCTACCCGCTTCTTTATACAGGCCAGGGCATCCCGCAGCAAGGGGACATTGGCTTTCGGATTTTTAGTTTAATCGATGGAAAACTGCTGCACTTTATTCCGGGAATTGAAGCGGATGCTTATCGGCTATGGGGAGCATTTGATGGTTCGGCACTTGTGAACCGGGAAACGGATACGCTAATCATCGGGGGAGAAAACGGATTATTTTATAATATTAAGTTAAATACCGTTTTTAATAAGGAAGAAAAAAGCATTAGTATTGCTCCTGAAACGATCAAATATCGTTATAAAGTGACGGGGAATGAACATCAAGGGATTGAAAACTCCGTGGCTGTCTATAAAAATCTTGCTTTCTTCGCTGATAATGGCGGGAGTGTACAAGGGATCGATATAATGACCATGAAACCGATCTGGGCGCTGCCAGGAACAGATGACACGGACGCATCGATCGTTATTGATGAAGAAGAACAAGTGCCTGTCCTCTATACTGGAACAGAAGTAGACAAATTAAGAGGAAGCAATAGTCATTCGCTTATAAGGAAAATCAATGGCATTACCGGAGAAGTCATGTGGACGAAGGAATACGCGGCCTTTTATCACGAAAGCGTCAACGGAGGCATGCTTGCTACACCGGTTATCGGGAAAAATGAAATCAAAGACTTGGCCATTTTCACCGTTGCCCGGCATAAGAAGATCGACGCCGGCTTGATGGTAGCGCTGGACAAAGCAACTGGACAAGAAGTGTGGCGCTGGGAAATGCCCTGCTACACATGGTCTTCACCCGTTGCCGTATACGATCAAGATGGACGGGCGTACCTGATCCAATCGGATTCAGCCGGTACGATATATTTGCTAAATGGAAAAACAGGAGAAATCATCAATCAGCTGAACTTAGGAGCGAATATTGAAGCATCCCCAGCTGTTTTCAACGACTCCATCGTCGTTGCCACTAGAGGCGGAAAGATCTTTGGAGTGAAAATTAAATAGGTAATGAAGCTGACTCGGTTCTCTTAGAGTCGGCTTTTTTTGGGGAGTTCGTCCGCAAATCGGTGGTGTCCGCCAGAAAGTGAAAAGAACTTCTCCTATCCTCATCACATATAGTGGTATAAACAGGAAAAGAGGAGTGTTAAGCATCGATCTGTTACTTATGCTGATCATGGCAACGGTTATTGGCGCGATTGGAAGTGCTCTTGTAGACGGAGATATGCCAGGCGGAATAATCGGGGCAATGGTTGCTGGATTTGTTGGAGCATGGTTGGGAAGTCAACTATTCGGTGTCTGGGGGCCGGTTTTCGCTGGATTTGCCATTGTACCCGCCATTATTGGAGCAGCCGCATTTGTGTTTGTGCTTCGTCTTCTCGTTAAGAGGCGATGAAAGGCTCCTCTCTAAAAATAAAAAAGAGAAAAGCATTATGGAAACACTTCTCTCTTTTACTTTATTTTCTAAAAAAGGAGTCTGTTACTTTTTCGTGAACATAGAGATGAATGGGCTGATTTGACTTTGAATTTTATAGAGTTGCTGCGCAGTGCCCATAATTTTCTCAATATCTAGATTCCCATTAGAGTTTTGAAACAAGGACATGACATTCGCTGTAGCTGAGGTTTGTGGGCCGCGTGCCGGCCTGCGCGGTGGAAAAGGACGATATGGGCGCATTGGTTGTCTTCTTGGTCCCAAAGGAAACATACATTTAACACCTCTCTTTTTGATCCATACTATATAGTATTCACTTCACGGTTTTCAGAGAGGATGTATGTCCTAAACTATTAAATTTTAGCAAAAGTGATAGAAACATGTATTTAAGCTATTAGATAAAATAAGCATTAGGGGTGGGGATATGAGTGTTGTTCGAACGGATGAGTGGTTACTCGATTCCTATCATCAGCCGCTTGACATATGCGAAAAGATCAAGGGTCACTTTCATGGAGCTTCACCTGCCGGAATCCATCGACACTTAACCAAGTATGGAATGTATCAACGCCCGATCAAGGAAGGATCTAGGCTTGTAGAAGAGTTAAAGAACAAGCACGTATGGGAAGTAGTGGAAAAAGAAGAGCGGCAGCTGCAAAGAATATGGAGAGGTCCAGATGTTCCTATCTTTATTTTGCCTACACAGACAAATGATCGAGGGATGAAACGTGAACATGAAGGAAAAGCAGGTGTAGCTTTTCACGATAAGATATTTTTATTCATCTCCGGACATGACACGGAAAGTGAAATAAGAGCACTGCTCACTCATGAATATAACCACGTTTGCCGGTTATCACAATATCGAAAAAGTGAAGAAGACTATGTATTGCTGGATACTATGATCATGGAAGGGCTAGCCGAAAATGCCGTTCGTGAAAGAATAGGCGAAGACTATGTGTCTTCATGGACATCGTACTATTCGAATGAAGAGCTAGAAAGAATATGGAAAACCATCATGCTTCCAAATACAAATATGGCAAGAACCCACCGTAAACATGACAGCCTGCTTTATGGAAGGGGCTTCTATCCAAAAATGGCCGGGTATTGTGTCGGGTATTATTTGGTAAAAAACTATATGGAAGAAAGCAGGCTCACGTGTAAGGATCTAATGAATGAACGGCAGGTGTTGAATGAGAGCTTATAAATGGAGGGTTCTATCCAAACTGAATTCCCGGTTAGCCGCTTGTCAGACGCTATAGGATGGATTGAATCGGGTACTGGATGTACTCGGTTTTTTTGTTTAATTATGTTAAATTTGTAAAGAAGGCAGGTGGTGGTGTTGGAGATCGGTTTTTGGATCATTATTATTTTTACATTGCTTTATGAACCAGTTATTGGTTATTTTGATTTTCAGAGGTTTAAGAAAAATGTCAGATTAAAGGAAGATGTAAGAATTAAATACTATATCAATACTATGGTCGGATTATGGATACCGACTATCTTCATTTTGCTTATCATCATTTTTACTGATCTGACTTTGAAGCAAGTTGGAGTGAACATGCCAGCAATAAATACAAATGTACTTGGTTCAGCAGTAACATATGTCGGATTTGGGATAGCGCTGCTTTATTTTTTAATTATTTTGTACTATGCGATTGGTTATCATGTTAGTGAAAAAATCAGAAGCCAGTTAACAAAGGCAAAAGAGCAAGAGTTAAGAAACATCGAGTTTTCTGCCATATTACCTATATCTAAGAAAGAGAAAAAGCTGTGGAATTACGTTTCATTCACTGCAGGTGTGACGGAAGAGATTATTTATAGAGGGTTTCTTATTTTTGCTTTAGCGTACTTATTTCCGAGTGTATCCATTTGGGCGGTTATACTCATTTCTTCGCTATTATTCGGGCTTGCCCATACGTATCAAGGGGCTGTAAAAGGAGTGTTAAGAACAGCCGTTGTTGGATGTTTGTTCGCTATTCTTTATATCGGATTAGGATCAATTTTGCCGCTCATCGCTTTCCACTTTTTGATAGATTATGTTGTTAAATTAGGGGATGTAGATCCGATAAATTATAATAAATAATAAAAACTGGTAGTGAATGGTGATTATATGGGGAATTTTATTCAAAACTTAGAAGCATCTTTGCACAAAGGGTTTATTGATCAGAATTATAGTCAATTTGGAAGTTATAAGCCTCAATTATTAGTAAATAATGCGAAGAAAAATGAAAATGTTTTAATGTCCTTGTTAGAGGAGCTCGAGTATAGCAAGTCGTTTATTTTTTCCGTTGCTTTTATTACGGAAAGCGGTCTTGCTACGTTAAAGTCTCACTTCTTAGATTTGAAACGGAAAGGGATTAAAGGGCGTATCTTAACGTCTACGTTTTTGAATTTCAATCAACCGAAAGTATTTAAAGAGTTGATGAAAATTACAAATGTGGAAGTGAGGTTGACCAGTGTAAAAGGGTTTCATTCGAAGGGGTATATTTTTGATCATGACACGCACTATTCACTGATTGTTGGGAGTTCTAATTTAACAGCTCATGCGCTAAAGGTCAATTATGAATGGAATGTGAAGCTCACGTCGCATGAAAATGGGGAGATTGTTCATCATTTTCGAAATCAATTTGAAGATGTATGGGAAAACTCTCAGCCATTGACGGAACAATGGATTGAAGACTATGAAAAAACGCATGTGCCATTTGTTAACCCTCAAGCAGGGAATCAAGTAGTCGAATTACCAGTTCCATATACGACGAATCCTGTGAAAGAGTCTATTGAGATTAAGCCGAATAAAATGCAACAAGCAGCCTTGCGAGAAATTCAAGAAGTAAGGGAAGCGGGAAGGGATAAAGGATTAATTATTTCAGCAACAGGAACAGGGAAAACGTATCTGTCTGCGTTTGATGTGAGACGATTTGCGCCGAAACGCATGCTGTTTATCGTGCATCGGGAGCAAATCTTAAATAAAGCAAAGTCTGATTTTCAGCGGGTGCTTGGCGGGATAGATGAAGAGTTTGGTACATTAACGGGAACGAATAAACAAAAGGATGCCAAATATTTATTTGCGACGATCCAAACGATTTCCAAGATAGAAACACTGCAACAGTTCGATCCAGATGAATTCGATTACATTTTAATTGACGAAGTGCATAAAGCTGGTGCTCAGTCGTATCGAAGAGTCATCAACTATTTTAAACCGCAATTTTTAATGGGGATGACAGCTACACCTGAACGAACAGACGACGTCAATATATATGAGCTGTTTGACTACAATATTGCGTACGAAATTCGCTTACAGGAAGCATTGGAAGAGGATATGCTTTGTCCTTTTCACTATTTTGGTGTGACCGATCTTGAGTACAACGGAGAAAGTATCGATGATGCGACTGTTTTATCCAAGCTCGTCACTGAGGAACGCATCAACCATTTAATTGAAAAAATTCATTACTACGGTTTTTACGGTAAGGAAGTAAGAGGACTCATCTTTTGCAGCAGAAAAGAAGAAGCACGAGAATTATCTGTGAGATTAAATGAAAAAGGCTTCCGGACAGTGGCGTTAACGGGGGATGATTCTCAAGAGGAAAGAGCACGCTGTGTAAAAGAATTAGAAGACGGGCTTCTCGATTATATATTAACGGTGGATATTTTTAATGAAGGGATCGATATACCGAGCATCAATCAAGTCATTATGTTAAGACAGACACAATCGAGTATTGTTTTTATTCAGCAGCTTGGAAGAGGACTTCGCAAGCATGGTTCTAAACAATTCGTCACGATCATCGATTTCATCGGCAATTATAAAAATAACTATTTAATTCCTATAGCTCTTTCAGGAGATAAATCACAAAACAAAGACAACATCCGGCGGCGAACGAAGGATACGAGTTATATTAAAGGTGTTTCTACGGTGAACTTTGAAGAGATCGCAAAGAAAAAAATCTTTCAAGCTATTAATAGCAGTAACTTGACTGCGATAAAGGTGTTAAAAGAAGCCTTCGTTGAGTTGAAAAACAGAATTGGCCGAGCTCCCTATTTATATGATTTTGTGTTGCATCGCTCGATTGATCCAGTCGTGATAGTGGAGCGGAAATCGAGTCCGACTAGGAACTATCATCAATTTTTATTAAAAATGAAAGAGGATGTTCCTGCCTTGACAGATTACGAGGACAACGTGCTGGCAATGCTGTCATTGGAAATATTGAACGGCAAGCGGAAGCATGAGGCTCTTTTGATAGAGATGCTGTTGCACAAAGAGAAAGTCGCGAGTGAGGAGTATACCGATTATTTACTCAGCTCAAACTGCCGGGCGGATGAGGATACGATTGCTTCTGTTCAACGTATATTCGACTTGTCGTTCTTTACGGAGAGTGAAAGAACAAGCTACGGGGGAGAGCCGATCATTCTTTTGCATGAAGACAATAGTTATCGGTTGAACGAAACTATCCGGAATAGTCTAAGCTCCAATCCATACTTTGAAAAATTAGTAATAGATGTTGTGCAGAGTGCAAAGGAAAAAAGCAAGATGTATACTTGCAGCGAGCCGTTCACTTTGTATGAAAAGTACACGAGGAAGGATGCGTGTAGGCTTTTAAATTGGGAGAACAATGAGCAATCTACAATATACGGCTACAAAACGAAACATGGTACATGCCCGATATTTATTACGTACCACAAAGATGAGGAAGTAGAGTCAAGCGTTAATTACGGCGATGAATTTCTTAGTCAGGATGTGCTTAAATGGTACACGACAAATAAAAGAACGTTGGAATCAAGAGAAGTTCAAACGATCATTCAAGCAGAAGAAAACAACGTGGATATTCATATCTTTGTAAAAAAGGATAACGATGAAGGTAAAGGATTTTACTATCTTGGAAAAGCCCTTCCTGATAAAGACAGCGTGGAGCAAACGAAAATGGAGGATCAGAGTGCGGTCGTACGCATGAATATGGTGATGGAGCATTCGATTGACAGTCAACTTTATCACTATATTAGGAATGGAACAGAAGGATGAAAAAGCGGAATGACATGGCGGTGATGTCATTCCGTACTACTAAGTCTACTCAATCTAACAACTTCTCAATTGTAGGAATATCAGCGGGTGCCCAAGCTAACGAGCGCAGCTCTTGAAGGGGCACCCATTTGATTTCTGCGTGTTCTTTCGCTTTTGGGGTTCCTTCTATAATGGTTGTGCGGTATGTAAGTAAATTAACAATGATCGTTGGATATTCGTGAACGATATCTTCAATCAATTCATGAACTTCGATCGTACATCCTAGTTCCTCTTGAATTTCTCTCACTAATGATTCTTGGGGTGTTTCCCCTGCTTCCACTTTACCTCCTGCAAATTCCCACAAGTTCGGCAGGGACATGTCTGGTGAACGCAAGGCGCAAAGTACGTTCTTTTGTTCATCGATGCATACAGCTGCAACGACTTTGATCGTTTTTTTCATAAGAGAATTCTCCTTCCCTAAGGTAAGTTCACTGTTTTTCATCCTTATTTAATCTATCATACGTTCAAAGGGAAGGAAATGATTGGGTGAGCCCAGTTAATGAATACTCTGCTTTGACATGAAACCAAATGGTGTTATATGATTAGAAATGAAACTCAATGGTGTTATATTTTTAAAATGGAGGAGATCGTAATGGAAACAAATAATCATGAGATGGTGCCAGATATTAAGCAAACGGCTATTTTTAAAGCTCCTATTCAAAAAGTGTGGGAGACTGTATCTACTTCGGAAGGCCTCGCTTCTTGGTTTATGCCCAATGACTTTGAGCTGAAAGAGGGGCATGACTTTCATTTGCAATCTCCTTTTGGCCCCTCTCCATGCAAAGTGTTAGAAATTGATCCGCCTCATCGGCTTTCATTTGCATGGGATACAGATGGCTGGGTCATTTCGTTTATTTTAAAAGAGCTGGGCGATCAGACAGAGTTTACGGTTGTTCATAGCGGATGGAAAGGGACGGATGCGGTTATTTCAAAAGCAGCTGAGAAGAGTTCGGTGATTCGCGACAGAATGAACGGCGGCTGGGAGTCACTTGTAAATGTTAAGCTGCGCAAAGCTGTTGAGGAATAATGTCATCATCAGCCGAGAAATATGATGTCTTTCAAGCGATTGCTGATCCGACCCGCAGAGAGGTGCTTCGTCTGCTTGCTGAAAAAGAATTATCCATTTCAAATATAACCTTGCATTTTCCAATGAGCCGCACAGCCATTGTCAAACATCTTCATATTCTTTCAGAAGCAAAGCTGGTCAGCGGACGGAAAGAAGGAAGGGAAAAGCTTTATCGACTGCAGCCGGAACCATTAGAGGAATTGAAACAATGGCTCTCTTTTTATGAACAATTTTGGAGTAATAAATTGTCTATGCTTAGATACGTTGTTGAAGAGGAGAAGGGAAAATAAATCAACAGGGGAGCTGACCTTAAAAACGACTTTTTAAGGTCAGTCTTTTCCCTAGATTTTTTTGCAAAGTTTAAACGATTATTTTTCACTGAGTAGATTGTAGTGGAAGGCGCGAAGACTCCTGCGGGGAAAGCGAAGCGCCTGGAACGGAAATCAACGGACAAGTGTAAAGAATCATATAAAAAAGGCTGTCCCAAAAATATAACTTTAGGGTCAGCCTTTTTTATATGATTGATATATTAACGAATTCTTTATTAACTAAAAAGATTGATCGTAGCAAGGATAATCGGGATACCAAATACGTCAATTAAAAAGGCTCCAACGATTGGGACGATTAAGAAAGCTTTTCGAGATGGACCGAATTTATTTACGATGGCGGACATATTGGCGATGGCGTTCGGCGTGGCTCCGAGTCCATGGCCGGTAAAGCCAGCGACCATAACGGCGGCATCATAATCTTTCCCGAGCAGTCTAAATAGTACAAAGGTGCTAAATAGAGCAATGAACAATACTTGAACGAGAACAATAATTACTAAAGGAAGGGCAAGGTTGGCGATTTCCCATAGTTTAATGCTCATTAATGCCATCGATAAGAAAATACCTAATGTAATATCGCCGATGAGGGAAATGCTTTTCATCTGGATGATATTTTTATCAAATTGGTCAACAACGTTCCGTACGATCACAGCAACAAACATTGCGCCCACATAACCAGGTAAGGCAAATCCGGTCAGGCTCGTAAATAAGGTTCCGAGATAATCTCCTAAGGCCATACAAAAAGTGATAATAAATACTTGAACCATAAACGATTGGGATGTAATAGATGTACCTGGTTCGTCATCTAACACCGAAGAATCCATGCTGACTTCTGTTTCATTTGGTTTTAAATCATATTTATTGACTAAATATTTGACAACTGGTCCGCCGACTAAGCCGCCTGCGACAAGTCCGAGCGTGGCGGCTGCCAGTCCAATAGAAAGAGCTGAATTGACTCCCATTTCTTCAAGCGTTGTTCCGAATGCTGTCGCGGCACCGTGGCCGCCTTCCATTGAAACGGAGCCAACCATGACGCCAATCAATGGATCGAGATTAAGCAATTTGGCAAGAGATACACCAATAACATTTTGCATAAGAGCTAAAAAGCCGCATGCTAGCCAATAGATGACGAGTAATTTACCTCCAAGCTTGATTAAGCTGAAGCTGGCTCCTAAACCGATGGTCGTAAAGAACGTCAGCATAAAGAGTCCTTGTAAGGAAGTGTCTAAACTAATCTCTAGGATGTTCAAGCTTTTTAGTATAGTTGCAATGACGGCAAATAAAAGACCGCCAACTACAGGAGCTGGTATACAAAATCTGTCTAGAAAGGTTAGTTTTTTATTTAAAAACGTCCCAATCATAAATACGGCAATGGCTAAAAAGATGGTTGTAATCTGGTTGATTTCTAGTGTCATGTATGTTCCCCTTTTAAGCTTTATTCTTGTTGAATGGATTCATGATGTCTGCTAAAAAGTAAGCTGTTTAGCCGAACCGATTTGTCTCTTTCATCGTACGTTCGGTTCACTTCTAAAATATGAAAACTTAGCATATTTTCTTTTGCTGGTGTGCATTTGAGTAATGCTTTTACTGTTTTAGAGTCTCATCCTGTTAAGCTTTATTCTTGTTGAATTGATTCATCACTTCCGCTAAATAGTAAGCTGCGAGGCGAACCGTTCTGTCGTCTTGGTCGTACGTTGGATTTACTTCTGAAATATCAAAGCTCAGCATATTTTCTTTTGCTGCTGTGTATTTCAGTAATGTTTTTACTGTTTTCGGATCTAACCCAAACGGAGAAGGCGCGCTGACTCCTGGTGCCGCATAAGCAATAATAGAATCCGTGCATAAAGTTAAAATGATGTAGTCGTGATCTTTTGAAAATTGATCAATCGCTCCAAATGTTTCTTGGAAATTGTTTGCGGTTACATCTTCTTCGTAAATGTAGCGGCAGCCTAATCTGTCGGCAGTGTTAAAGAGTGATTTCGTATTTCCGAATTCCTGAATGCCTATGCACAAATAGCCGGCATTTGAATCTTGCTCAAGAATTTGTCTGAACATCGTTCCTGAAGAAGGAATTGGATCGTCCCGCATATCGAAGTGAGCATCGATATTAATAATGCCAAGCTTCGCATCAGGGCCGATGTATTGTCTTGCACCTAAATAATGCCCATATAATGTTTCATGTCCGCCGCCTAAAATGATAGGAGTGCAAGAATGGCTATATAGCTCGTTCAGGTGGCTGCCAAGCTGTTCCTGTGCTTTTTCAAGCTCTCCATTTTCACATGAGATATTGCCTGTATCTACTACTTTTTTATCAATGTTATAAGGGAGACTAGATAAAAACTGTCTAATCTTATTAGGTGCTAAAGCCGCTCCTAACCGACCTTTATTGCGTCTTACTCCTTCTTCGCATTCAAAACCAACGATCCCAAAAGCGCTTTCATTTCCTGTTAAATTTTTGACGTCTGTTATTGTAATGGCTTGATGGAAACGAAAAGAATCGGGATTATCCTCGCTGTCAATTCTTCCGCTCCAATATTTTTTATCGGATAAAGCGTACATGAATATCACCCCATATGTTATGTTCTCTGCAAATTTTGAAATTATTCAACCTTCCACTATTATAAGAGGGAACCTTATATAATGGCTAATATATAAATTGTATATTACGATAGCTTTTATCTATAGAAGGGAGAAAAAATGGACATACGGCATCTGCATTATTTCATCACTTTGGCAGAACAAACAACGTTTACCCAGGCAGCTTTTGTCCTGCATATATCGCAGCCGTCTTTGAGCGCCACGATCAAAAAGCTAGAAAATGAATTAGGACTGATTTTATTAGATCGCAGCAGCAGGGAGATACGATTGACAAGAGAGGGAGAAATATTATATCACGAAGCCAAAAAGTTAGTAGATCATTTCGGGTATGTGTGGGAAGAAATGAGGAGGGTGAAAGAACAAGGTCCGCCAGAGCTTTCTGTTGGATTAATAGAATCGACGAAGCACTGGATTCCTAAAATATTGTCCCGTTTTAAAATGGAATATAAAGATGTGCGCATCAAATTAATGGACGTATTGAGCTTGGAGGATGTCGAGAAGGCATTGAGCAATTTTGAAATTCATCTTGCTATCACGAACCAGTATACGGATAGTGAAGAAATTGAAATGATCCCAATATATGAAGAAAAGTTGATCGCTCTTCTTCCGGAGGACCATCTTTTAAAAGATCATGCGTATCTCACAGTCCGCGATTTAGAAGGGGAGGCACTCATCATATGCAAAGAAGGTTTTCAAACCCGCACAGATACTTTAAATACCTTTCGAACAGCAGAGATCAGGCCGAACATACAATTTGAAATTGAACGGTTTGAAATGGCATGCAGGCTTGTTGAAGAAGGGCTGGGGATTACAGTGCTTCCAGAAAACTACGTAAAATATTCAATAAAGCCGAACTTTCTTATGAAGCCAATAGAAGATTCAAACCTATCTAGAACCGTTTACTTGGCATTTGATAAGAACAGGTATCTGCCTCCTTTAGTCCTTGATTTTATTTCGTTAGTGAAGGAATTTTTTGATCACCGTGCTCGTCCCCTTACGTAGCATATCTATAAATAAAGGTATTAAAAGAGAGGCTATGTTAAACACCTCTGTTGATTTCCATTACAGGCGCTTGCTTTCTGTGGGGGATTCCCTGGACACGCTTTTCTCGCAGGAATCTCTCGCACCTTCCGCTCCAATCAACAAAGGGGAAAACTAATAACATAGCCCAAAAAGCTGGTCCGTTTAACTGCTGACCAGTTTTTTTTGTTAAAAACGACAAAACTAGTGGTTATTTTTTTCATAATATAACAACATCGGCAATAGTTTCCACTTATGATATGAGAGGGATAAGGGGGAGGTGAAAGGCAGGCAAGGCATAAATGAAATGAAATAATTATGATTTTTTACCAGGTTGCTAGTTAAAATGGTTCGAATGGTCAGGACATTCCAGCTATCCGGAGTGTTTATTAAAAAGGAGGGTTTTCTATGATTGATCAAGTAAAGAAGGTTTATTTAGAGAAGGATAAGTACATTCTTGAGAACAACATAAAGCCCCTTATTACAAAAGAGCTCATTGAAGAGCATCGGAAAACACCAGTTGGCCGGCATAGCCATCAATTGACGATGGTACTGAACTATCTTCGGAGGAATCATGAGGAAATCAAAGGCAAGGACTTGCTTGTTTGTACAAAGCCTCATAAAGAATGGTGTCTCGGAGAGCATCCAGGTAAACGAGGCGTTCCTTATAAAGTATTCGAGGACGAGCGTTTTGATTCGCGCGAGGCGGCAGAGCATGCGCTATTCCTTAAAAGATTAAAAAAGCTTGGTTTATTACCTAATTAAACTATTAATCAACGAAATAATTAGATAACTAACTAACTCATTAATAAATAAAAGGGGACGATTCGTTTATGAAAATTACTGGATATACTGACCGACTAAGTGTACAACCTGGAGAAAATATTAAATTTATGGTGAATAGCCATTATAAAACATATAAAGCGGAAATTGTTCGTCTCATCCACGGAGATTCCAATCCTGAGGGACCAGGAGTAAAAATGGAAAAAGTGAATGCAGACGTGAATAAAGAATATAACGGCAGAAGACAGGAAATACATATGGGGTCATACATTAAGTTTGACGCTCATCCGCTTTTCGCCACAGTCGACAGCTTTTCTTTACAGGCAATGATTTATCCAACGACTCCTGAATTAGGAACACAAGGGATTCTAACGAAATGGTCGCCTGCAGCGAATACAGGATATGGCCTGTTCATTGATGACAAAGGCTGCCTGGCATTGTGGATCGGTGATGAAAAGGGGAACGTTGAAAAAATCAGCACGAATCAGCCATTAATTGCAGGCTGCTGGTATTTTGTAGGCGGCTCCTTTGATAAAAAGAGCGGGAAAATAGCTATTTTTCAAGAAGCTGTCATCAGCAAAACGAATGGAAAGTTTTCACTGCCTTATGAGGCGGAGAAACAGAATGTCAGCAATGAAAGAAAGGTAAACATTCAACCGTTTGCGGATAACAATGCACCGTTTTTAATTGCGAGTGTCATTGAGAAGCAGCCAGACGGTAAACATAAAGTGATCAACCGCTATAATGGGAAAATTGACCGTCCGCGGGTAGCTTGTGCGGCACTAAGCAAAGAAGAAATGTCTGCATGGATTGATCAGCCTTCTGGCAAGGATTTAATCGCTGCATGGGATTTCTCTGCTGGAATTACGAAAAAAGGTTTTAAAGAAATCGAGAAGATCCATGATATTTCTCCAAATAAAATCCATGGGGTGGCAGTGAACCATCCAACGCGCGCTGTAACAGGGTACAACTGGACATCAGAGGAACAAAACTTCGTCCATGCTCCGGAACAATATGGTGCGATTCATTTTCATGATGACGATATGACGGATGCTAAGTGGGATGTAGACTTTGAGTGGAAAGTACCTGATGATCTGAAGAGTGGAGTGTATGCTGCCCATGTCCACTGTGGAGATGATGCAGATCATATTACATTCTTCGTTAGACCGAAGAAAGGACAGCCGACGGCGAAAACGGCGCTCATTATTCCTACAGCTAGTTATTTAGCTTACGCGAATAACCGTTTCCAAGACATTCCGCTTGCGCAGCTCATGTTTGGACGAGCACCAGTCGTGCAGCAGGAAGATATGTATCTTGGCGAACATGCGGAATATGGATTGTCGACATATGACCATCATAATGATGGAACAGGTGTCTGCTTCTCATCCAGCTTGCGTCCAATTTTAAACATGAGACCGAAATATCGCCATAATCTTTCTCCTTCTTTATGGCAGTTCAATGCGGACCTTCATTTAGTCGATTGGCTGACGGAAAAAGGGTTTGAGTTTGATGTGATTACAGACCAAGACCTTCATTTTGAAGGGGCTGAGCTGCTCAATCAATACAAAGTAGCGATTACTGGATCACATCCAGAATATTATTCTGGTCCAATGTTAGATGCGGTGGAAGACTTCCAAGCACAGGGCGGCCGTTTCATGTACATGGGCTCGAATGGATTCTATTGGGTTGTTACATTCGATCCAGAAAATCCAAGCTTGATGGAAGTAAGAAAAAATTACGGAAACCAAGGATGGAAGTCTAAGCCAGGTGAGATCCATTTAAGTCTGACTGGAGAGCAGGGAAGTATTTGGAAACATCGTGGCAGAGCCCCGCAAAAAATCTGCGGAGTAGGCTATATGGCGGAAGGCTTCGAAGTTTCTTCTTACTATCGCCGGACAGAAGAAAGCGGTGCTCCAGAGCTTGCTTGGATCTTTGAGGGGATCGCAAAAGATGAAAAACTTGGAGACTTCGGCCTAGTGGGCGGAGGAGCGGCTGGACTAGAGCTTGACATTTATGATGAGGAGCTTGGCACACCGTCCCATGCGGTCATCCTTGCTTCATCGGAAGGTCATACGAGCGTCTATATGCCAGTGGCAGAGGAATTGTACTTTAACATTCCTGGTTTGTCGGGCGAGGAAAACCCACGGGTAAGAGCGGACATGGTGTTCTATCATACGCCTAACGGCGGGGCTGTGTTCTCAACGGCTTCCATTGCTTACTGCGGCAGCTTGTCTCACAACAATTACGATAATAACATTTCCCGTTTAACGGAGAATGTATTAAAGAACTTCTTGTTAGATCAGCCGCTTCCAGGAGCAGAAAAGCAACAAGTATTAACGAAGAACTAATCACTAGATAAAAGGAGCTTCTCCTTCTGTGTCGATTGACGCAGAGGGGGGGCTTTTTTGATGTTTCCTGTATTATAACAGGAGGTGAAAACAAACCTGTCCAAAAATTAGTTATAAAAAAAATCCGCCCTAATTCCAAAAAGAACAGGCGGATTTATAAAAAGAATTCATGTGTCAAAATCAATATTTACTCCTCCACTTTGCTTAGGCAATATTCACATTCAGTGTGGTAAGACTCATGTTGTTCAATAATTTGCGCTCCGCATTGGCAGCACTCTTTCGCTGGAATGTTTCGGTAAAATTCTAATGGCATCATATGGATCGTCCCCCTTGTTTTTTAGTAGTTAATGTGTTGCTGTTGAATTCATTGTATTATAACAGATTGATGAAGTCAACACCTGTTATATAATTAATTTAAATATTTTTTGAAAATTCAATTAAACATTAAGTTTTGTTAAACCTGCCTGTTGATTTCCGCTGCAGGCGCTCGCTTTCCGCGGGCAGTCTGGGAGCCTCCTCGGGGTCTCCCCTGGACATGCTTTTCCCACAGGAGTCTCGCGCCTTCCGCTCCAATCAACAAATCAGTCTAATCAACACTCGTCATTAACATAGCCAAATATAAAAAAACTGTTGAAGCTGTCGCAAACACATTCGTTTTGAGACAGCTCCAACAGCGGAGTGAATTCATTTATTACTTACTGGCTTGATGATTGTGCAAGTCTTGAAAAGTTTGAAGTTTTGCTTTCCGAATGACTTGAAGAACAAATGGGGTATAGATCAATACTTCAATAATGAATAGTAAAAAGATGACCGGCACACCTGCTATTAAGATGGTGTTTTTTATCCGTACGAGAAAGTCTGTCTGCGGGTTCACAAGTGAGGTGAACGTATAGAACATGCCGAACGTGAAAAGTCTGCTCCACTGGGTGACGTCATATATCCAGAGACCTTGTTTAAATCCATCACGGTTCAGACGCTTCATGAGCCGCTGGATTTCGATGGCTTCTACAAGAACGAACATCATGACAACAAATATCCATAGTGAGAGAGTCAGTTGCACACTGACTGCATCTGAAACAACGCAGGCAAACCCGGTGATTGATAAGGCGCCGTGCAAAATACAGTTCGTGTTGGCCCAATGGTCCTCGACCGTCCAGCCGGGAGTAAAGCGGTGGCGGATGATAAAGAAGAAGCTGATGGCATACAGCATAAGCCCGAAGCCGATCAGTGTTCGGTCGAGTACAATTGGTATGTGTTCATACATGGTATTCATTAAGAGAACGATCGACTGGGTGCTGACGGTCGTCAGCAGCAAAATGCCATGTACCCGCTCCGTTCTGGGACTGTGGTGCAAATGATAAAATGAGCGGAACGACAGCTGGAGATAAAAAAGCCATAGTCCAACAATGATATAAGAAAGTGCAATAGCAGCCGGGCGCCACTGATCAAAGTGCTTAAAAATGAGAATAGAACAAATGGACGTACCGGCGATCCAAGTGCCGATGCCAAACCGATTCATCGGATGGGCGGTGTGCAGCGAGGCGAACTTCCGGTGGATCGATGCTAGAATAATCGAAAAGGAGAAGGTCAGCCACAAAGCGATTGTTAGCAGACTGGCTATTTTTATGGAAAGAAGATAAGGGGCAGCAATGTGAAAAAGCACCCCGTGAATCATAATCCCGAGCGCCATAACAATCGCCATACTGGACGTTTTCACGAAAATCTTATTGAAAAAAATAATAGACATTAAACAAACACACATGGTGACAAATAAAAATAAATAAAGCATTCTTTTCACCGGTTTCATATATAGAGTATATTCATAGGATAACACGATTTTGATAGGGAGGGGAAGCGGCCGGCTGTAATGTGGATTTTTTCGGCCGAAATGCGAGTGTGTCCGCCCGTAAGCCTGGAATATCGGCCTGCACTATGTGTTTTTTCGCCTGCAAGTCCGGGTCCTCCGACTGCAATGAAAAAAGATGCCCTGAAAGCTGGGCATCTTTGAACAGGGGTCACTTTTTTATTTGACTGCTCCAAAATCCAAGGGGCAGATCAACCATGAGACAATCTCTTTTAAATGAAGAGTTTTAATGAATTAAAGCACTCGTTAACACAATAACTTTTATATGTTTAATGATCGTGGCCAAAACAATATCAGTGCTGACAAAAAGGCTATCATCAATCTATATTTTTATTTTCTAAGTGTTTTCAGTATTTTCCTCGCTTTTGTATTCTAAAATATCTCCAGGTTGACACTCTAATGCTTTACAAATTGCTTCTAAAGTTGAAAATCGAATCGCTTTTGCCTTTCCATTCTTCAATATAGAAAGGTTAGCCATCGTTATTCCAACCTTCTCCGAAAGTTCTGTTACGCTCATTTTCCTTTTAGCCAGCATCACATCAATATTGATTATAATTGCCATTGTTTTCACCTCAGATAGTTAAATCATTTTCTGATTTTATATTAATTGCTTCTTGTAAAAGTCTTTGGAGAACGGCTGCAAAGACTGCGATAACCATTGAAGCACCAATAATGACCATTCCGATTAGTATGAGACCTGGTGCATCATCCCACTCCGCTATGATATAGACTAAGGGCAAGGCTGTCACATATAAGCCGCTGATTGTGATAGCAAAGTTTTTTATTTTCTTTAGAGCCCTTACAGATAATTCCGAGAAAGCTTGGTTCTTGTCAATATAACTCAAAAGCCTTAATGCTTGATGCAATGCAAAGTAAAATGGGATAGCCGATACATACATAATAATTAAAATGCCAAATACCACATAGGCCAAATGTGCCCCCTTTTTTGCTTGTTCAATTGCTTCATTCGCTATCTGGGGCAGCAAAAATATGCACAGAGCAAGAACTGGAATGCCAATAAAGATAACAGCGGCCCTTAAAAAGAGTGTTGAACCCCGTTTCATAAAAAAAGCACCTCACTTATTTATTGTCCATTTGAATTTAACATGTTATTTATCGTTTAACAATAAATTTTTATTTATTTTAATAATAAATTTATTGTTAAACAGTGTTGATTTTAAGGGGGATAAAAAGTATTCCTCGTTAGAAAGAAATGATTCATAAACGTAAAACTAATAATTGTTTAGAGGGACAATGAAAAAAGACCGAATCACGATGTGATTTGGTCTGCTAATGACTCTGTTATTTATTTCTCCACGTCATTGAACTGCTTGCGAAAATAAGGTTCCCTTTAAATATACATAATAGAATGAAAGCACTAGGCGTATCGTCTCTTTAGCGTTATGTGAGAGGATCTTTTCTTTGTGTGTGAAAATGTTGACTTTATGAGCGGACATTCCTCATTTGTGCGCGGGGATGCCGACTTTATGAACGCATATCCCTTATTTGTGCGCGTGAATCCCAAATTTATAAGCACAAATAAGGGAATATGCGTACTGTCCCCTTTATTTTACCGGCCCGTGATTAATGACGCTGAGTTCGTCGTTCACTTCGAATATTTTTGCATGAACGTCTGCGATGCCGAAGCTGTTTAGGCGTTTCGTATGCTTTTCTAAATAGTTTTTAGCGTCTTCTTTCGTTTCAAACAGATAGATGCCGCCTGCTTCTTTTGTTTCTTCGTTCTCTGTCCAAATCTTCCAGATGAAGCCTTTTTCCTCATTAATGCTTTTTGCTAAATCCGTAAATGCTGCTATCATTTCAGCGCCGAACGGTCCTTGATGGTCGAAGTCGACTTGCAGTAAATAAGCCATAATTGTTGTCTCCTTTAGTTGGATTGTTTTTTGATATACGCTTCCCCAAGAATGTTCTTTAATTCGTATTCAATAGGGGAAAGCTGTTCTTGAATGAGTGAAACGGCTTGTTCTTGCTCTACATCATACATAATTTCAATTTCTTTGGAAAATAACAACTTTTCCTTTTCAAGAAGCTGAGATAGTGTCGGCTGCGGTTTCGGCTGTACTTCTTCATTAGCAGGAAGCAGCTGTTTCAGCCCGTTCACATACTGGTCGAGTGAGCGTGCACCGACGATTTTGACGCCTTTATTGTCTTCGTTCACCATGATGATCGTTGGGAATCCGCGGACGCCGAGTTTACCGGCAAGGGCGAAGTCTTGATCGAGCAGCTGCTGGCCCCCGGCTTCGTTCGCTTCTTTAATGATGGCTGTGCCGTCGAGTCCGAGTTGATTCACGATGTCGATGAGCACGTGATCGTCCCCGATGTTGCGGTTAAAAGCAAAGACGGCTTCGCGTGCGCGGCGTAAAAAGACGGAGGCGAGCTGTTGATCTTTCTGCTGAATGACTTTAAAAACGCGGGATGGCGGATAGGAAGATTGAATTGGGTTGTCATACCACAGTGAACCATCGATCGGCATCCGTGAATGTTCACCTACTTCTTTCCAGTGGGGAGCGACGTTAGCAGGACTAGAAATCCCGTTCGCAGCATCTGCAAATCCTTCCCAGCCTTTCAATAAGCCTCCCATCACGATATGAGCGTTAAAATATTGGCCATATTGCTTTTCAAACCGGCGAAGAACGGGTTCTAGCGCCCAGCAGTGAGAGCAGATTGGATCTGTCACGTAATAAAGTTCAATCGATTTCTTTAAATGATCGAGCTGAATGATTTCCATTTCTTCTTCACCGGCCGGCCCGCATACCCCTGTATGTAAGTCACACATCATATTATTATTCGTCATGTCATTCTCCCCCTTTTGATTGTTCTAAATTCATATGTTCCAGCGCCCACTTTTGAATAGGTTGGAGTGCTGTAGCGAGTGATCGTCCTTTTTCTGTTAATTCATAAAAAATGGTAACAGACGATCCACTTGTGACTTTTTTTTCAATTAAGCCGTATTCGATCAGCTCAGACAGCTTAAGAGAAAGGGCACGTGGTGTAATATCTGGGAGGTCTCGTTTCATGTCGGTAAAATGAGCCGTGCCATTCTTGCAAAGAGACAAATAGTGAATGATCAAACCGTTCCACTTTTTTCCTAAAATTTGAAAGGAAAGTTCTAAATACGGACAAATATTAATCAAGATCACCTCCCTTTTGTATAAATAGTATATCAAGTATAAAAAATATATCAAGAGGGTAAGAAGCCCTTATTCGTAAAGAATAAGGGCTGATTCATGATAATCCCCGCCTGAATCATGATATTTTATTTTGAATTATGATATCCTTTCCCTGATTCATGATAAAGTTTTCTCAATCATGATAAAACTATAATAAGTGAATGCTAACAATACAGACGAGGAAGTTGAAATGAAAGAATGGTGATTGGGATGAATGTGTTATTCGTTATGATTGGCGGTTTTGTCGGTGCCATCGGGAGATATGCGTTAGGGGAGTTCATACATACAAATAATCATTTTCCTTTAGGTACCTTCTCTATTAATATGATCGGATGCTTATTTCTTGGCTGGTTTTTAACGTTTGCGGGCCAGAGCGGAAAAGTAAAGCCGGAATGGACGTTATTGATTGGAACAGGATTAGTCGGTTCCTTTACCACTTTCTCAACGTTTTCCGTGGAGACGATTCAATTATTTCAAGAAGGGCTTGTTTTCCTTGCGCTGCTCTACGCTGCTGCCAGCACGGTATTCGGTTTATTGCTCGCTTATGCAGGCCGCCGGTTGGCGTTATCAAATAAAAAAGAGGACGGTGTACGATGATTTGGCTTATAGGCTTAGGCGGTTCATTAGGTGCTGCGGCTCGTTATTTACTAGGGAATCTAGTAAATAAAAAAGCCAAAAACATTTATCCTTTTCCAGCAGGTACTTGGGTCATCAACGTAACAGGCTCCTTCCTGCTAGGATGGATCGCCAACCTTCACCTGACAGGTGGAATCGATGATTGGGTATGGCTGTTTGGCGGTGTTGG
The DNA here is from genome assembly GCF_044891285.1 of Bacillus lumedeiriae. Taxonomy (NCBI): domain Bacteria; kingdom Bacillati; phylum Bacillota; class Bacilli; order Caryophanales; family Bacillaceae; genus Bacillus; species Bacillus lumedeiriae. Next base: position 34,270 of record NZ_JAUIYO010000003.1, on the reverse strand, counting down.
TTTTTGCGGTGCTTATACAACATTCTCTACATTTGGAAATGAAACGATTACTTTAATACAGTCCAATCAAATGAAATCAGCTGTTATTTATGTAATGACATCGGTCATAGTAGGCTGTGTGTCTGCAGCCGTTGGTTTAGCTATTTAAAATGGACTGTCAGTAAAAACAGGGGTACTCCCATATAAACTGTGGGAGTGCCTCTGTTTTTGGGTGGAGAAATATTCATCTTGTGGTGTCTATACTATGAAAGTATGTTTTCCTAATAAATTAAATATTAGACATCTAGGATTATGGAGTTTTATAATTAAAATTAAAATATTCCGAATATTTTTAACTAACATCTAGAAAAGGAGGGGATTCAATGGAACAGCTGGCCGCGGAAACACCTCATACAGTGGTGGAAAGGAGGTATTCGCTCATAACGCTCGTCTTTTTTTGCAGCGGGTTGTTTGTCGTTGCGGCTTTGTTTTCCACGATTCCGTTAAATCCGGTGTTTATGACAGAGTTTCATCTTACGGCAGAAAGAGCGGCTTTGGCAACAAGTATTTGTTCACTATGCTATGCTCTCGGGACAGTGGTGTTTGCTCCGCTTTCAGACCGATACGGGCGGAAGCGGGTCATTATATTGGGGCTTCTGTTATTAACAGTCATTTCTCCAGTGATCGGATTTCTTTCCAATTATGAGGCGATTATTGTATTCCGGGGGATTCAAGGATTTGTTGCTGCTTCCTTTGCTCCGACTGCGCTTACTTTCATTACGGAGCTGTATCCGCCGAAAAAACGAATGACGGCCATTGGTGTGATTAGTGCGGGTTTTTTAATGGCGGGGATCGTCGGTCAAGTGTACAGCAGCATGATTAATGGAATGCTTGGCTGGCACTTCGTATTTTACATATTCGGCCTTCTTTATTTAGGATTGGCTATCGCCTTTATAGCTGTTATTCCGAGAGATCGCGTTCTTGACGTTATGGAAAAGAGATCCGTCTTTGGAGCGTTTCCTGTCGTTTTATCACAAAGTTTCTTTCGAAAGTGCTATTTCATTACGGTTTTATTGTTGTTAAGCTTCGTCGGAATGTATACAGCGCTTGAAAATTATTTGCGAGACATGTATGCGCTTGAAGCATCACAAATATTGCTCATTCGATCTGCAGGAATGATCGGGATGCTCCTTACACCGTTTGGCGGCCGGCTGGCAGAGCGTTTCGGCACGTTTAAAACATTGCGCAGCGGTCTTGCTCTTGCAGCGATTGGCCTGTTTAGCGTCGGGGTATCGAACAGTATTTTCATGATTGCCTGTATGAGCATCGTCTTTACAGCGGGCATTTCCATTACTGTTCCTTCCTTAATTTCTCTGCTCGGGCAAATTGGAGGAAAGGAAAAAGCGTCGGCGATGTCACTGTATTCATTCTTCTTATTTGTTGGTTCGACGATCGGACCGATGATCGCTGTTTTCTTAATGAAAACAGGCAATTATGTCTTGACGTTCGGAATGATCGCGGCTTTGCTGACGTTCGGATTTTTGACGACATTCCCGCTCGCGAAAAAAGCAGCAGTCCGTCGAGCGGAATCATGATTTTCTCTTAATTAAAGCGTCAGACCTCTGGAACCATACGTATGGTTCCAGAGGTCTGACGCTCCTGCACTTATTAGCCTTTTAATAAAAACTCGTTTTCATCTTCATTTTTAAATTGTACGAACGTACCTCATTGCATTTGGTTAGGTCCTCCTAAAAATTCTACCCCGTTTGCTTTCATTTTTTCATATGTTCCTAAAATGTTCTCACATTCAAAAACGATCGATGCTTTCATATTCTCTGACCCGTTCATCATGGACTTTGGATATAGAACGAGTCAGGTCTGGGCCTGCTGGGAGCTGCATCAAGCCAATGAGCGATGATCCGCCGCCTCGAAACCCACTTTCTCTGTCGTCCAAAATACTTTTGCTTTTTGTTAATCTTCAACATAAACAGCGACTGTTGCTACGTGTTTAATCATTTCATAAGCCTCCCAATGTGAATAGATATAAGCTATATTTTAGCCTAACTTTAAAGGGGATGAAACTGGTGTTCGTTTTTTGTTAGGGCAACACTAACGGCACTTACACTTTGCTGGAAGGTGCCTTTTAGCTTATGGGAAAATATTCATAATCACACACGTCTGAGCTTTACGTTTATAATTATGAGAAAATTATATTTATTTTCACAACAGTTGAGGTGATGGCTTTGATTAAAATAACACTTGTTGTTCCTCGTAAAGGATATATTAAAGACGCTTTTGAGCGGTTTGAAGAATTTAATCGGCTGGAAGAAATGGAAAACAAGCATGAGGCAAGCATAGAGTTTGAATTAGAAGAAATAGTAGTAGCAGCTGATAAGATTTCAGAATTGGAAATAGATGCGGATGTCATTATATCGAGAGGATTAATGACGAAACTGTTAAAAGAGCATAATGAATTTATGCCGATCGTTGATATTCCGGTACAGGGAATTGACTTGATCCGCTGTTTGTCTGATTGTAAAGCGCGTTTTGGCAGAAAAAAAGTAGCTGTTATTGGGGCGCTTAATATGATTTACGGCGTAGAAAACCTAGCGGACGTTGTGGATCTGCCGATTCAGTCGTACATCTTAGAGAGTATAGAACACTCAGCGAGCTTAGTAGACTTAGCTGCCAGCGAAGGGTGTGAAGTCGTGTTGAGCGGATTGAGCACGTCTAAATATGCGGAAGAACTAGGCCTAGGGGCTGCCGTCGTTGAAACAGGAAAGGAATCTTTTCGTCAGGCGTTAATTGAGGCGAAGAGGCTGGCGCTTGTCAGTTTGAGAGAACAGGAAAAGGCTCAGCGCTATCAGACGATTCTTAACTATGCGTATGAGGGAGTCATCGCTATCGATTTAAAAGGGCATATCTCTGTATTCAACACGGCAGCCCGCGAGATTTTATCGATTTCAGAAGAAAGTTTCATTGGACGATCAATAGACGAGATCTTAAAAAAAGGGAAGTTTCGGGATTTATTGCTGAGTGATGGAGATTATCGGGAAGAAATTGTTTCCTACCAATCTATTCAATTATCAGTAAAAAAGGTCGGGACATTTTTAAAAGGAAAAAAAGTAGGGAACATGGTTGCTTTTCAAGATGTGACAGGCATTCAGGAGATGGAAGGGAAAATCCGTAAAAAGATTCATTCTCGTGGACATGTGGCGAAGTACACATTCCAAGACATTCTATTCCGCAGCATTGAAATTGAAAAAACGATTGAAACAGCCAAGCGGTACAGTGAAGTGGATTCTAATATTTTAATTATTGGAGAAACGGGAACAGGCAAAGAAATATTTGCTCAAAGTATTCATAATCACAGTAAGCGGAAAAGCAATCCGTTTGTAGCGATCAACTGTGCGGCTCTTCCTGAAGATTTATTAGAAAGTGAGCTGTTCGGTTATGCGGAAGGAGCTTTTACAGGAGCGATGAAAGGTGGAAAGCAAGGTTTCTTTGAGCTGGCGCATCGAGGAACGATCTTTTTAGATGAAATTGGTGAGATTTCTCCTAAACTGCAAAGCAGGCTGCTTCGTGTGCTTCAAGAGCGAGAAATTATGCGCATCGGAGACGATAAAGTGATCCCGGTAGATGTAAGGATTATTGCGGCTACAAACAAAAATCTTATACATATGGTTAAAGAAGGAGATTTTCGAGAGGATCTTTATTACCGTTTGAGTGTGTTAGACCTTAACTTGCCCCCTCTTCGGGAACGCAGAGGAGACATTCCTGTATTAGTGAATGCTTTCATCAGTAAAGCTTTTCGCGGTCAGGAAAAGGGTGGGATTACTGATGCAGCCAGTCAAAAATTAAGCGAAGCCCATTGGGAAGGAAATGTGCGCCAGCTGCAAAACTTCTGCGAAAGGTTAACCGTTCTCTGCAAAGGAAAGGTCATCGATGTATACGATATTGAGAAATATTTGCCGAATATGAATCAGCAGAGAGAACAGTCCAAGCAGGAAAAAGAAGAGGACGCTGCAATTATCCCGCAGCGATCCGAGCGTGAGCGTATTGTTCAAGTGTTAGCAAAGTGTAATTACAATAAAGGAAAAGCAGCCGTTGAATTAGGAATGAGCCGTACGACGTTATGGAGGAAGATGAAACAATGGAATATTGAAACAGAATGAAACAAATTGAAACATTTTGTTGCGTGAAGAAACAAAATGTTAACCGTATGTGTAGCGAAATGAGAGCGAAAAACGCTTGGCAGCTAGTAAAAAGATAATTTTAAATATTGGCACAATTTTTGCAAATATAAAAACAAAGGAATGAGATAGACGATACCTTAAGAGTACAACATTTATTTAAGAGGAAGGCTCTGTTAATGAAGATTGTTGATTGAAGTGGAAATCAACAGGCAAGTTTAACAAAGCCAAGAAGAAAGAGGGGGATGATGTGAGCAGCGTAGTCTATATTCCTCAAGACATTGAGGAGGAAGGAAAAAATTATTTATTAGAGAGAGGGTATCAACTTAGAATAGGGTCTGATTTGTTACCGGAAGTTTTAACGAAAGAAGTGAAAGATTGTGATGCAGTATTAACAAGGTCCATAGCTGTCATTAATAAAGAAGTGATACAGGCAGGAAAAAAGCTTAAAGTCATCGCTAAGTATGGGGTAGGGTTAGACAATATTGACATTGAGGCAGCGACAGAAAGAGGCATTTATGTAACAAATACTCCGGAGGCGAATGCCAACGCGGTTGCTGAACATGTGATAGCGTTCATTCTATCTCTGTCTAAAAGCCTCATTTCGGCTGATCGGGAGCTGCGCAGCGGAAATTATGCGAGCCGCCATCAACTTACTAGCATCGATTTAGAAGATAAGACGTTAGGGATTATCGGGTTAGGAAGAATCGGGAAGCTGTTAGCACAAAAGGCAGCTAAAGGGTTCGGTATGAAAGTCATTGGCTACGATCCTTATTTAACAGCCGGATCAATGCACGATTTAGACATCGTGCCGAACATAGAGGAGCTGTTCAAAAACTCTGATTTTATTAGCTTGCATTTGCCGTTAACGGAATCAACGAAAGGATCAATAGGGAGCCGGGAGTTTTCCTGGATGAAAACGTCCGCTTATTTTGTTAACGCTTCCAGAGGTGGCATTGTGAGGGAAAATGATTTAGTAGAAGCTTTGAGAACGGGCGAAATTGCCGGGGCTGGAATCGATGTATTTGAAGTGGAGCCGCCTGATGCAGACAATCCCCTTTTTCAATTGGATAATGTTATCGTTAGTCCGCACAGTGCGGCTTTAACGAAAGAAGCGTCCGTACGCATGGCTGTTCATGCCGCAATGCAGGTAGATCTGGTGCTAAGCGGAAAGAAGCCTCAGTGGGCTGTCAACGATCCGTTAACTAAAGAGCTATCAACCTAGAAAATTAACGATCTTTTGATTGGGAATAACCGCTTGGAAAACAAGGATGGTGAATGAATGAAAAAGCTAATTTATGTAACGAGTGTGATACCGGCACTCGGTTCGCTTGTCGTCATTAATCGTGTAGAACCTTATGTACTTGGAATGCCATTCGTGCTTTTTTGGGCAATCTGCTGGGTCTGTCTGACATCTCTGTTTCTGATCATTACGAATAAACTAGATCCTGCTAATAAGGAGGAAGAATAATTATGAATACCGCCCTTCTCGTCATTTTATTCTTTCTCGGTTTGTGTATTTGGTTAGGACTGCAAGCACGTAAAGGCAAAGATATGAGTTTGGAACAGTGGGCTGTAGGCGGCCGCGGTTTTGGAGGCGTATTAATCTTCTTTTTGATAGCGGGAGAGATGTTTACAACTTATACATTTCTAGGAGCAAGCGGTGGTGCTTATCGATCCGGTATTCCTCCTGCTTTATATGCTTTCAATTGTTTCTATTTTGTAATTGCTTACTGGCTGCTGCCGCCCATTTGGAAGTATGCCAAAGAAAATAATGTCATCTCTCAATCTGACTTTTATGATAAAAAGTACAATAGTCCGGCATTAGGGGTTCTTGTAGCCATCATTAGTGTTATTTCCATTATTCCTTATTTGATCATGCAGTTAAAGGGATTAGGAATTATTGTGTCAGAAGCTTCTTATGGCTCGATCTCGCCAAATATGGCGATCATCGTAGGCGTGATTGCCATTACTATTTATGTAACGGCTTCGGGTATGCATGGTGTAGCATGGACAGCCATCATTAAAGATATCATGATTTTGGCTGTTGTCGTCTTTATGGGAATTTATTTTCCAATTCATTATTACGGCGGAATGCAGCCAATGTTTGAAGCGATCGATACAGCTAAGCAGGGATTCCTGATCTTCCCTAAAGAAGGGCTGAGCATTTCATGGTTTATTTCCGCTACGATTATGACAGCGTTGGCATTCTATATGTTTCCTCATATGCTGGCAGGAGTGTTTTCGGCGAAAAGTCCAAAATCGCTTCGCTGGAATGCCGGGATTATGCCGATTTATCAAGTGATTATCGTTTTTTCATTATTTATTGGCTTTTCGGCTATTCTTCAAGTGCCAAATTTACAGGGAGCAGATGCGGATTTGGCTTTATTTAAGATGGCGAAGATGTCATTTGATCCTTGGTTCGTTGGTGTCATTGGAGCATCAGGAGCCATGGCTGCTCTCATCCCAAGCTCATTAGTGCTGACAGCAACAGCTACGATTCTTTCTAAAAATATATATAAAGTATGGAAGCCGAATACAACAGATGAGCAGCTGGCGAGATTAAGCCGGATGCTGGTTCCTATTATTGCTTTAGTCACTCTCTACTTTACATTTAATGGTGGTAATTCCATTTTTACTCTGTATTTGATGGCTTATAGTTTCATGGCACAGTTATTCCCGGCATTGTTTTTTAGCCTTTGGAAAAAGAATCCGGTTACTGTACAGGGAGCTTTCGCCGGAATGATTGTCGGAATCCTGGTCGTTGTCTACTCAACTATTTCGGGCACGACACTTGCCACATTGTTCCCATCATTTCCACCAGTCATCAAAGACCTTGATGTAGGGTTGGCAGTATTGTTGATTAACATTGCAGTCACACTTGGAGTAAGTGCCGTTACGAGAAAGCCCAATGTCAAAATAGAAGAGAACAGAGAAGTGACTGATTTAGCAAATTAATGAAATACATTTAAAATAATTCAATATTTAGATCAACATAACTTACTAGAGATAGAAACAGGAGGAGTATGTATGAAAATTAGTGGAGGCAAAGCCGTTGTTGACGTCATGGTGAAAGAAGGGGTAAAGAAAGCCTTTTGTGTACCAGGAGAAAGCTATCTCGGTGTCATGGATGCGCTATATCAGCATCCTGAGATTGATTTGATCTCGGCCCGGCATGAAGGGGGGGCTTCTTTTATGGCGGAAGGGTATGCTAAAGCATCTGGTGAAGTTGGGGTATGTATGGCAACTAGGGGAGTAGGAGCGACCAACTTAGCAATCGGTATTCATACAGCTGCACAGGACTCTACTCCAATGGTCGCACTTATTGGGCAGGTAGAACGCCCATTTAAAGAAAAGGAAGCGTTTCAGGAAGTTGATCTCGCTGGATTTTTCAGTCATTTGTGTAAATGGACAGTAGAGATTGATCGAGCAGAAAGAATTCCTGAATTGCTGCATCGAGCGTTTCATATTGCACGTTCCGGACGCCCGGGCCCTGTGTTAGTTGCGTTGCCGCATGACATGTTGGAAGACGAGGCGGAAATGGCTGATTATTCACCTTATCGCTCGCGTCGTCCGCGTCCGCATATGGAAGATGCCGAACGGGCAGTAGAAGAAATCCGAAAGGCGAAGCGTCCAGTGTTGATTGCTGGAGGAGGGGTTATTCATGCGAAGGCTCAGCCGCTGCTTGTCGAGTTTGTAGAAAAGATGAACCTCCCTGTTGTCACTGCTTTTCGCCGGTTTGATGCGTTTCCGAACAAGCATGCCTCCTACGCGGGATGGCTCGGATTTGGCACACCTCACAGCCTGCTTGACGAAATCAGAAATGCAGATGTAGTTATTGCTTTAGGAACACGTTTTTCTCAAGTAGGAACACAGGATTACACTTTACTGTCTGAACGGACGAAATTGATCCATATAGATATTTGTCCGGATATCTTTGGAAAAGTATATGCTCCTTCTCTTGCGATTGAAGCAGATGCAAAAAGCTTCCTTGAGCTGGCATTACAAGCCGTAGACTCACAGGCTGCTGTTGAAAGAAATGAGAGAACAGCAGAATTGCACGCGGAGTATATGAAATTTTCTGAAACAAAAGCTGATTATACAGATGAATTTACAGATATGGATGGGTTGATGCATGATATCGTTGCTCAGCTTCCAGCGGATACGATTATTACGAATGATGCTGGCAATTTCTTTAGCTGGCTGTCTCGATATTACCGTTTTGAACAGGAAAATACTTACGTGGGGCCAACATCAGGAGCGATGGGGTATGGGCTGCCGGCAGCGATTGGGGCAAAGTTGGCGCAGCCGCATAGACCTGTCGTATCTTTCTCAGGAGATGGAGGCTTCATGATGACGATGCAAGAAATTGAAACGGCTGTACGATATAAAGTTCCAACTATATCTATTGTCATTAACAACAATAAATATGGAACGATTCGCACGCATCAAGAAATTCATTTCCCAGAGCGCGTCATTGGAACGGACTTGACTAATCCGGATTTTGCTAAAATGGCACGTCTTTTCGGGGCACACGGAGAGAAAGTAGAAAGGAATACTGAGTTTGTGCCGGCGCTGCAAAGAGCGATCGCTTCGGGACTTCCTGCTGTCATCGAGGTTACAGTCAATCCAGAGATTTTATCTGTAAGCCAGGATAAGGGGGAAGTGACGGAAAAGCTAGCATCCCTCAATTAATTATCAGATGTATCTTTTAATAGGAACGTTAAATAAAAAGTTAGCAGAAACTACTATTTTAAAAAAGATCTTTAGGAGGTTTCATATATGTCAAAGCCATATTTAGTTGTGGAGTGGAATGATACGGAAACAGATGCAAAAGGGTGGCTGGTTGTTCATAATTTCGTGAAAGGTTACACAGGAGGCGGCACGAGAATGCATCCGACCGTGACAAAAGAAGAGGTCGAAAGATTAGCTGAGGCAATGGCTTATAAGTATGTAGCCTGTGAGTGTGGAACGACTGGCGGGTGTAAAGCCGGTATCGCCTATGATTACAAAGCGCCAGATGCGTACGCGGTATTAAGAAGATTTCTCATTGCGATGATGCCTTATATAGACATCGGTGTATCTTTAGGCAGCGATTTAGGCACTAAATACGAAGATGTGCTGAAAGTATTTAATGAGTTCGGTATTGAAATCCCTCTGACAAAGTCAATGAAGCAAGACCCGAACGTTCTACAAGGAATAAAGGATTTTGATAAACTTTTGGCGACAAGGATTGATGGTCTGCTTTTAAATGATGTTGTAACGGGCTATGGTGTAGCATTTTCGGCAGATGAGGCTTGGAAGTTTAAGGGGGGATCAGCCGGAGCGAAAGTTGTCATTCAAGGTTTTGGATGTGTAGGAGCAAGCTGCGCGTTGAAATTATCGCAGTTAGGCTATAAAATCGTTGGAATTTCTGATGCCAATTTGTTGGTAACGTGCGAAAAGGGATTAGATGTCCAAAAACTTATTGATCATAAGAATGTGTATGGGGAAATGGATCAAGACTATTTTGAATCTCATTATACTGTAAGGCCAAATACAGAATGGCTCGATGTGGATTGTGACATTTTAATTCCATCTGCACTAGAGGATGTCATCAACAAATCCAATGCAGACAGTGTAAAAGCAAGTTTAGTCGTAGAAGCCGCAAATATTCCGATTTCTTCAGAAGGAGATGCAATCATAAAGCAAAGAGGAATTGATATCGTCAATGATTTCGTTGCTAACTTGGGAGCAATCAGATTTTATGATGCGGTTATTTTTGGACTAGTTCGGCCAAATCCACAAGCTGTCGTTGATGACATTGAAAAGTTATGCAGGAAAAATACGTATCGCTTGTTTCAAGAAGCAAAAAAACAAAATAGATATCAAAGAGAAGTGGCTCATGAAATCTTTAAACCGACAATCAGCGATTTATTAGAATATGAAGAGCCATCTGAAACGGTACCTGCCCAGCAATAAGTTTAAATTTCGGAATAGTGACAATATTCTTTGTACTATCTTAACCACGATCATGTAAAGAGCATATTAAAGGTGAGAAATGGGGGATTTAATGCGAACAGAACAAGAAAACCAGCCAAAAGAATTACAGCGTTCAATGAAAAGCAGACATTTATTTATGCTCTCCTTAGGTGGAGTAATTGGAACAGGTCTTTTCCTAGGATCGGGTTATGCGATCGGTGAAGCCGGACCTGCAGGAGCAATTGTTGCCTATTTGGTCGGCGGGTTATTGATGTATCTGGTGATGGTTTGCCTCGGTGAATTATCGGTGGTGATGCCGGTATCCGGTTCCTTTCAGGCTCATGCAGCGAAATTTATCGGGCCGGCCACTGGATTTGTCATCGGATGGACCTACTGGATGAGCTGGGCTCTTTATGTAGGCTTAGAGTTTATAGCTGCTGGTTTGCTCATGGCCAGATGGTTTCCGCATACACCGGTATGGGTGTGGTGCACCATATTTGCCATACTTTTGTTCGCTATAAATGCATTGACAACGAAAAGCTTTGCTGAGACAGAGTACTGGTTTTCAGGTATCAAAGTACTTACCGTTATTCTGTTCATCATTATCGGTGGTGCAGCGATGTTTGGATTAATACCCCTAAAGGAACAATCTGCTCCGTTTTTTACTAATTTTGTTGGTGATGGACTATTCCCTACAGGGTTTACGGGAGTATTTATATCGATGATGACGGTCGTATACGCATTCCAGGGATCAGAAATTATGGGGGTTGCAGCAGGTGAAACAGAAAACCCGCAAAAAAGTATCCCAAAAGCCATTCGAACCATCGTAGTGCGCGTGCTGCTCTTCTATGTTCTAGCAACATTTGTCTTGTCAGCGATCGTTCCGTGGAAGGAAGCAGGAGTGCTGGAAAGTCCATTTGTTACTGTATTTGAAATGACAGGCATTCCTTATGCAGCGGATATTATGAATTTCGTCATCTTGACGGCGGTTCTCTCTGTAGGGAATACGGGTCTGTTTGCTTGTACTAGGATCTTGTTCTCTCTTTCGCAAACAGGCATGGCACATCCCTTGTTTGGAAAAATTAACCGGCGCGGTGTACCGATGAATGCCTTACTAGTCACTCTTTTCTTCGCCTTGTTGTCTCTGCTTACTAGTGTAGTAGCAGAAGAAACATTATTTGTGGTGCTGCTTGCTATAAGCGGGGTTGGCGGGCTGCTTACTTGGATGGCGATTGCATTTGCACAGTACAGGTTCCGTAAACAGTATATTCGAGAAGGTGGAAAGGTGGAGGAGCTGAAGTTTAGAGTCCCTCTCTTCCCTTTTGTGCCGATTCTCGCTCTCATAATGTGTCTAGGCATTTTTGTATTCACAGCTTATGATCCGACACAGCGCACTTCGCTCTATTGGGGATTTAGTTTCGTCGCAGCTTGCTATATATTTTACTACTTTAGATACACAAGAAGAAAGGTCGGGGAATCTGCCTTAACAAATGAACAGCCAGATAAACTAGTTCAATAGAAATGAAGGGTGCAGAGAGCTTTGTGATCTCATGATAAAGAAAGAAAACATACAGAAATTTAAGTATATATGAATAGTAGAAGACTATAGGAGGAAAACGTATGCGTTACTTAAATTATATCAATGGACACTGGAAAGAACCCTCTACAGGGGAGTATAAAGAAAATCTCAGCCCGCATAACGGAGAGAGCCTTGGAGAGTTTTCGTCAAGTGCGGCAGCGGATGTGCATGATGCAGTGGCTGCTGCAAAGCAGGCTTTTCCTGCTTGGAAGAAGCTTTCTTTTCAACAGCGTGCAGCGTATTTACAAAAAGCCGCAGCGATTTTGAAAGCAAATGTAGAAGAAATTGGACAGGATTTAATCAAAGAAGAAGGAAAAACATTTACAGAAGGAATGGGAGAGGCAAACCGGGCTGCAAGCATCTTTGAATATTACGCAGCAGAAGCACGGCAGCCACTTGGAGAAGTGATTCCTTCCGCGAATGCTGATACATTTCTGTATACGACCCGCACACCGCTCGGCCCGGTTGGATTGATTACACCATGGAACTTTCCAATCGCGATCCCTGTATGGAAAATGGCACCAGCTCTTATTTATGGGAATACAGTCGTCATTAAGCCGGCTGATCTTACACCGAAATCTGTTTATCATGTGATGAAAGCATTTGACGAAGCTGGGCTTCCAGCAGGTGTTGTAAACTGCGTATTCGGAAGAGGTTCTGTCATTGGTAATGAATTAGTGAACCATCCTGATATAAAGGCCATTTCATTCACAGGTTCCAATCAAGTTGGGCGTCAAATTCAAAAGCAGGCGATTGACAATGGAAAGAAAGTGCAAATGGAAATGGGCGGGAAAAACCCACTTGTCGTTCTTGCCGATGCCGATCTTGAAAGAGCAGTGGAAATCGCTGTGGGCGGTGCTTTCAAATCGACAGGGCAGAAGTGTACAGCTACTAGCCGAGTCATTGTCGAGGAAGGAATCTATGAAGTATTCCGTGATCGGCTTGTCGAGCGCACGAAGGAGTTAAAAATCGGCGACCCGCTCCATAAAGAAAATGATATCGGGCCGGCTGTATCTAAAGCCCAGCGCGATGGGGTGCTGGAAATGATCGAGGCTGGGAAATCAGAAGCGGTGCTTTTATGCGGGGGCGAAATTCCAGCGGAAGAGGAATTGAAGAACGGCTTCTACGTCCAGCCGACGGTGTTTGAAAATGTTCCACGGGATGCCCGCATTGCACGTGAAGAAATTTTTGGCCCGGTCATTGCTCTTTTTAAAGCTAAAGATTATGAAGAAGCGGTAGAGATGGCTAACGATACAGAGTATGGCTTAAGTGCAGCGATCTGTACGAATAGTTTAACGGCGGCTCAGCGTTTTATTGAAGATGCCGAGGTAGGACTTGTACACGTTAATTCGGAAACAGCGGGAACAGAACCGCAATTGCCATTTGGCGGCTGCAAAAACTCAAGCACCGGCAGCCGGGAACAAGGAAAGAGTGCGGTTGAATTTTATACAGAAGTCAAGACGGTTTATATGGATCGGATGTAAATTGAACGGAATATGTCATGAACACAGATGCTTGATATTTCAAACTAGATGATTAATAGGGGGTTTTATTATGACAACAAAAGAAGAATTGCAGTTTAGCCAAACACAGCCTTATTCACGCTATGTAGATCCAGAAGTATTTAAGGAAGAGAGAGAAAAGATTTTTTCGAAGAACTGGATATTTGTTGGGCATGCGAGTCAGCTGGAAAAAGTGGGTGATTTCTTAACATTTGACGTTGCCGGGGAACCGATTATCGTTACTCATGACAAAGACGGCGAGCTGCGGGCCTTCTACAATATTTGCCCGCACCGTGGAATGAAAGTAGAACAGAGTGACGGGGGAAATAAAAAAATACTGCAGTGTAAATACCATGGCTGGACGTTCAAATTAGACGGAAGTATCAATAGAGCGCCTAACTTTAAAACAACTGAGCTGGGAGCACACAGCTGTATGAGATCGATCCGATTGGAAGTGCAGCACTCTCTTGTTTTTGTAAATTTAGATAATGATGCTCCTTCGCTTGCCGAAGCGTATCAAGAGTTTTTAGGAGAGATGGAAAAGTTCTCATTCTTCAACTCTGTTAAACTAATTAGGGAAACACGCCGTGTAGTGAAGGCGAATTGGAAATCGGTTATTGATAACTATCTTGAATGTGATCATTGTGCCATTGCCCATCCTGGGTTTGCTAAGTCTTATGATTTATCTAATTTCTGTACGACTACGCATGATAAATTCACTCATCAATATATGGTATCGAGCCAAAGTGAAGATGAAAGTGAACTTGCTCGTTTTTATTGGATCTGGCCAAACATGATGATTAACGTCTATCCAGGAGAAGGAAATGTCAATACGATTCAAGTGGTTCCTTTGGATGCAGAAACATCTATGGGGATTTACCGTGATTATTCTCTTAATGAAGAGATCACGGAAGCAAAAGAAGAATATTTTAAATTTGTCGATCAAGTGAGACAGGAAGACTTTGAATTAGTAGAAGAGCTGCAGAAAGGTCTAGGTTCCAAAGCGTTTGCGAACGGAATCTTTTCTCCTACTGAAAATGCTGAAGTGTACTTTCATCAGCTGATTGAAAAGGCTTTGAAAGGTAAATAACCTATTCGGGCTGTGGATAAACGCTTGCTTTCTTTGTTGTCCATCTATCTGTATATTAGCAAAATAAAACAACGCGGCTATATTTCCGCGTTGTTTTATTTTAATTTCTATACAAGTGATGAGACTTTATCCCGCTTCTCATAAAACTCTTTCAAGAAGCTTTGTTCATACGCATATCCTGCGCGGATGAGTATGTTTTCGTTAAAGGAAGCGGCTGCGAGCTGCAGTCCTGCTGGCAGGCCGTTAGAGGCGAAGCCGGTTGGGATTGATAAAGCAGGCTGACCGGTTAAGTTGAAGACGGACGGATAGCGAATCATCGCATCGAATAATGGTTCTTGTTTGCCGTTGATGTTTATTGTTTCAATACCAATTTTCTGAGCAGTATCCGGCAAGGCCGGTGTGGCTATGACGTCAACCTTCCCGAACAGCTTTTCAAATTGTTCCGTGATTTCAGCCTTTCTTTTTAACGCTTTAATATAATCGAGGGCTGAGAAAGTACGGCTCGCTTCAACGGCGGCACGAACGTCTGCGCCAAACTCGTCGATCTTTGTATTTAAGCTGTTTTCATGAACGAAGCCTGCCTCAGAAATGGCCAGAACGAATATTAGGGAAAGGTCATCCATCGTAAATGGAATATCGATATCAATCAGCACCGCTCCGAGCGATTCAAGGTTATGAAGTGCTTGTTTGTAAAGAGCAGCCGCTTCTGTATCCATTTGCTCGTTAAAATAATTGTTAGGAACACCGACTCTAAGGCCGCGAATGTCTTCCTGTAAGTTTTCTAAGTAAGAACGGCCGGTTAACGCTTCCATCATCATGGCTAGATCATCTACATTTCTCGTAAGGGGTCCAACGTGATCGATCGACCAGGAAATGTTTGTGACACCGGAAGCGTCTACTAAGTTATATGTAGGTTTTAAGCCGACAATGCCGCAAGAAGCCGCTGGAATACGGATCGATCCGCCAGTGTCGGTGCCGATGGATGCAGCGCATAAAGAGGCTGCTACTGCTGCTCCAGACCCGCCGCTTGATCCGCCTGGTGTGTATTCTTTGTTCCATGGATTTTTGACCGGGCCGTAGAATGGGTTGTTTGATGTGATGCCAAATGCATACTCATGCAAGTTCACTTTGCCAAGATTGACTGCTCCTTCTCTTTGAAGGGCACGGACGGCACCAGCGTTAGTATCCGGTACGAAGTTCTCTGCAATTTTTGACCCGCTCGTCGTCCGAATGCCTTTCGTATATAAGTTATCCTTATAAGAAAGCGGAATTCCTTCTAACATGCCTGTGAAGTCATTCGCTAAAAATTTTTTCTCAGAAATCTCTGCTTGTTTTAAAGCTTCATCGGCACATACGGTAATGAAGGCATTTAGGTCTTGGTGCTGATGAATTCTTTCTAAATAAGCCTTTGTTGCTTCTACAGGAGAAAATTCTTTCTTTTCATATCCCATCTTCAGCTCGCGAATCGTTAGGTTTTTCATCATCCATCCTCCTCAAGATTATTGAGTCATCCCCTTCATCTTACCATGGAACGAGTCATAATAAGTGGAATATTGAAATAAGTCAGAAAGTAGAAAGGTTTTTGTTCATTTTCTTGTACATCCGCGATAGTTATATAACAAAGGAGAGATGAATAATGGAAAAGGCTGAACAACAAAACTTGTTTAAAGAAGTAATGGGGAATTATCCGACAGGTGTGACAGTCGTCACTGGAGTAACAAAAGATGGAACACCCGTTGGTCTGACAGTAAATTCATTTGCGTCTGTTTCGCTTGATCCACTGATGGTGCTATGGTCTATTGATCATGGAGTATCCACTATTAAATCGTTTACGGAAGGCGGCAAGTTCGCTGTTCATGTTCTTTCAGGTAATCAGCAGGAGCTATGCAAAACGTTTGCAACGAAAGGGATTGACCGCTTCAGTCAATGTAAATGGGAAATGTCCAAGAGCGGTCTGCCGATTATTGAAGGGGCATTTGGGGTATTGGAGTGCGAAACGTTTCAAGCAGTGGAAGCGGGCGACCATACAGTGTTAATTGGCAAAGTGACGGATATTCATATTCATAAAGAAAAAGAGCCAATGCTTTATCACCGCCGCTTCTTCGGTCCAATTCCAGCTGCGTTTTATAGTGGGAAATAATAGAGAAAGGGGTGTCCTAAAAGTATAACTTTTAAGGGCACCCCTTGTATGGTTCTTTAAACTTGTCCGTTGATTTCCGTTCCATGCGTTTCGCTTTCCCTGCAGGAGTCTTCACGCCTTCCGCTACAACCGCCTCAGTGAAAAATTATCGTTTGAACTTTGTGGGAAAATGGGCATCATCCACTGGAAAACAATAAAAAACGTTGAAGTAAGAAGATGAACTTCTCTCATGTTCACTAAAATGATACATTCATATTAAAAAATTAATCTAAGCAGAGACTGACCCTAAAAAGTCGTTTTTAATGACCTTTTAGGATCAGCTTTTTTGTTTATCAATGTTTTCTTCTTAAATCACAGTCTTGCAATGGAATTAATTTTGTTTTGTATTTTACTTTATAGATGAGCCAAGTGATTAAGAAAAGAGGCAGGCCAATATAAGAAACGAGCACGCCATTCCAATCGATTCCACCGCCTGTAAAGGCTTGGAGGTTTTGTCCCAAAATAACGAAAATACATAGGATCAATGCTAATAAGGGACCGAATGGAAACCATTTTGCCTGGTATGGAAGTTCGTTTACATCGCCGCCTTGAGCAACATAAGCTCTGCGGAAGCGGTAATGGCTAATGGCGATACCGAGCCATGTAACGAATCCAGCCATCCCGGAAGCATTTAACAGCCAGACATAGACAACACCATCTCCAAAGAAAGTCGTTAAAAAGGCAAAACAGCCAATGAACGTTGTGACGATTAAGGCATTCACCGGCACGCCTCTTTTATCTAATTTACCTAAGAACTTTGGTGCCTTTCCATCGCGTGCTAAGTCCCAGAGCATACGAGTGGAGGCGTACATGCCAGAGTTGCCGGCGGATAATACAGAGGTTAAAATGATCGCATTCATAACGGAGGCGGCAAAAGCAAATCCTGCTCGTTCAAATACGAGTGTGAATGGACTGACGGAAACTGCGTCGCTTAATAAACGTTCATCTGTATATGGAAGGATCAGGCCGATCACGAAAATCGCTAAAATATAAAACAGCAGGATACGCCAGAAGACAGAGTTAATTGCTTTTGGAATGGCCTTTTCCGGATTTTCACTTTCTCCAGCCGCTACGCCGAGCAGTTCCGTCCCTTGGAAAGAGAAACCAGCAGCCATAAAGACACCCAAAATAGTAAAGAATCCTCCATTGAACGGTGCATCTTCAATAGTGAAGTTTGTAAAGCCGATCGATTCCCCGCCCATAATTCCAAAAATCATTAAAAATCCAGTAATAATAAAGATAATAACTGTGACCACTTTAATGAGGGCAAACCAAAACTCCGCTTCGCCAAACCCTTTAACTGACATGTAATTAAAGCCAAACATAATGACAAGGGCCAGTGCGCTCCAAATAATAGAAGGGCTTTCAGGGAACCAGAACTTCATAATCAGTACGACTGCAGCAAGTTCTGCAGCAATCGTAATCGCCCAGTTGTACCAGTAATTCCAGCCGATAGCAAAGCCGAATGCCGGATCAACAAACTTTGTTGCATACTCTTTGAATGAGCCTGCAACCGGCATGTAGGCAGCCATTTCCGCAAGACTCGTCATTAAGAAATAAACCATGATCCCGATCGCTGTATACGCGAGCAATGCGCCTCCTGGTCCAGCCGTATGAATGGCTCCGCCGCTCGCTAAAAATATGCCTGTTCCGATGGAGCCTCCGAGGGAGATCATCGCCAGGTGACGTGCTTTAAGTGTTCTTTTTAGTTCGGTTGGGGCTGATGTATTCGCCAATGTTGTACACTCCTTTTCTAGGAAGGAAGACTGAAAGGAAAGATAAAAAAACAGCCGTCGAAAAAGATCGACGGCTGTTTGATCAGTCCGTTTAATCCTTCCGAAGATAGTTCTCCACGTTACATAACGTGACAGTGATGTTCCTGTTCGAAAACATCCCCAGCGTGGATAAACAATGATTGATCCACACTTCGGCAGCCCATCCTTTCAAGCAGAGTCATAAATTTCATTGAATCTCGTCTGTTCTACTTTTATAAGCTGCAGCCTCTATCCCATCGGTGAATGGGAATATTCAATTGATATCAGAATTATAGTTAATTAATTTTGATATTGCAATAGTTATTTTTTTACTTTGTTTTCTTTAGTAAATATATTTTGATAGGTTTCTGAAAGATTGATTTGGAATCACTAATGGCAAGAATGTTATTGTAAAAAAATAATAATGGTTTTTGTTTATTGTCTGTTCTCTTACTCAATCGTAAGTGCCGGGGAATGAAAATGGTTGAAAGACTGAGAAGAAATATCTGGTGTTTGAGCCTTGTTTGCTATTTACAATTTATGTTACATATGATAAGTTTTCGGATGAACCAATCATCCTACAAATTTGAGGTGTGGAAATGAAGATTGAAAAAGCGAATCGAGTTTCGCTTGTGGATCAGGTTGTTTTACAGATGGAAGAGTTAATCGAATCTGGCGTTTGGGAAGTCGGTACTAGGCTGCCGCCGGAAATGGAGTTGATGGAACAGTTTGGTGTGAGCCGCAATACGCTTCGGGAAGCGGTGCGCGCTCTTGTCCATAGCGGACTTTTGCAGACGAGGCAGGGGAGTGGAACCAGCGTTTGTTCATCTAGCATTCTCGGAGCGGTCATTGAACGCCGGCTGTATAAGTCGGATTTACTGGAAACATTAGAAGTCAGGCATGCGCTTGAACGGGAAGCTGCACGGTTAGCGGCGGTCCGCCGGAGTGAAGAAGATGTCCGGCAGCTGCGCATGCATATGGAAGCTTGTCTTCAGGCGAGCCGAGATCAAGATAACCGGGCTTATGCCGAAGCGGATATCCGTCTGCATCAGGCGGTTGCAAATGCAGCTCACAATCGTTTGTTGATCGATTTATATCATCACATGACGGATGCATTGCATTCTTCTGTTCGTAATCTCGTTGAACTGGCTCCTAATATGGATGTCCATCAGCGCATTCATGGCAAGCTTGTAGACGGCATCGTTACGCAAAACGAAGAGCAGGCAGCCGAAGCTGTGAATGAATATATGGCGCATTTAAAAGAAGTATTGACTACTAGTTTGGAGGAATCATAATGGGAGAACCGCAAGTCATTGAATCGTCCCAACAAGCAAAAACAAAAATAAGGTGGCATACGGCCCTTTTGGTCATCGGTATTCTTTTTATCGGTGCAAATCTCAGAGCACCTTTAACTTCAGTCGGTCCGTTAGTGCCGGCAATCCGCGACGGTTTAGGGATATCTAATGCTATCGCTGGTACGATTACAACGGTACCTTTGCTTGCTTTCGCTTTCTTGTCACTGTTTGCTCCACGGCTTTCCCGCCGCTTCGGAATGGAACTGACGCTATTTGTTTCTTTGCTCGTTCTAGCCGCTGGGATAGTGATTCGTTCGTCAGGGGGGGTAAGCACGTTGTTTGCCGGCACAGTGCTGATTGGTTTGGCTATTGCGATCGGGAATGTCTTACTGCCGGGTTTCATCAAACAGCATTTTGCAGAACGCATCGGTGTCATGACGGGCGTGTATTCCGTGTCAATGAACTTATGCGGAGCGATAGCATCAGGTATTAGTGTGCCGCTCTCCTCGATTGCCGGGTTTGGCTGGTCCGGCGCTCTCAGCGTATGGGCCGTATTGGCCGCGATCGCGGTTATTTTGTGGCTTCCGCAATTACGGCATCAGCGAAAGCAAAGTACAGGTGCAGCAGGAACTAGAAAAAGTGGGCGGCTATGGCGTTCACGCCTCGCTTGGCACGTCACGCTATATATGGGGTTACAGTCATTCATGTTTTATGTTGTTATTACGTGGCTGCCGGATATTTTGCAGCAAAAAGGGCTGGATGCGGATGCGGCTGGCTGGATGCTTTCCATTATGCAATTTGCTGTTTTACCGTTTACATTTATCGTTCCGATCTTAGCCGGACGAATGAAAGATCAGCGCGGAATGGCTGTGATTACGTCTGCACTGTTCATCACTGGATATGCTGGTATTTTACTAGACGATGGCTTGCTTCTTCCGTTGTGGATCATTTTCATCGGCATCGGGGCGGGTTCAGCATTCAGTCTATCGATGATGTTCTACACCCTGCGTACAAAAAATGTCCAAGAGGCAGCGCAGTTGTCAGGAATGGCTCAGGCATTTGGTTATCTCCTAGCATCTGTCGGTCCTGTTTTCGTGGGCTGGCTTCATGACTTTACCCACAGCTGGACGATTCCATTAGTTATGCTTGCCGCAGTATCAGCATTCATCTCTGTAGTCGGAATGTCTGCTGGGAAAAAGGGATATGTGACGGATTGACGAGCGGTGCGCATATTTTTATGAATCACGCGCACAAAATGGACGAGAGCGTGCAGAAAGTTTTGATTTCCGCTCATAAAGTTGTAATCGCCGCTCATAAAATGTAAAAATCCACGTATAAAGCATGCCCATTTTTTATATCAAGTTAAAAAAGCTTCCTGTAACCGATGGTTGATCGGCGATGGGAAGCTTTTTTGTGTTCCACTGCTTGCAGCCATGTATCGCCCGTTAAAATAAAGAAAGAGAGCAAAAGCAGTGGAATGGTATAACTAGAAAAGTAGTCTACGGGCCAGCCAAACAGTGACGGGGGAGGACGGTAAATATTTGATTGAGGGTTCATGCAAACTAGACTGTTAATGCAGCAAAGTCGAGAATGAACTTTTCTGCAAAGAAATAATGCCTGTAATATTACTTTGACTGTCATAGTAATATGAAGTATAGTGTAGTTGTAGGAGGGACGTATATGGGTGCGAAGATTTCGTCGGATTTAATTAGAGGCCATACAGATACGATTGTTCTCGGAATTTTAAAGGAAGGGGACAGTTATGGATATGAAATTTATAAAAAAATTATCGAGAAAAGCGAGGGGCAGTATGAATTAAAGGAGGCGACACTTTATTCAAGCTTTAGAAGGCTTGAGCAGGATGGGTGTGTGACTTCTTACTGGGGAAGCGAAACGCAGGGAGGCAGAAGAAAGTATTACAGCATTACCTCCTCTGGTGAAACTCTTTATCAACGAAACCGTGACGATTGGGAATTTACGAAAAGCGTGATCGATAAATTATTATAGAGAGGTTGTGAAATCATGAAGAATCAGGTGAAACAATATATTGAGCAAGTGTTTGCCGATTTTCCCGAATCCGATCAGTTAAAAGAATTAAAGGAAGAAGTGGAAGTGAACCTGCAAGAAAGAATTCAAGAATCGATTCATTCGGGAATGAACGAGGAAGAAGCCTTTCAGAAAGCGATCAGTGAACTTGGAGATGTAACAAAAGTAGCAGAGGATATTAGCGTAAAAGCTAGGTGCGAAGTGATTGATCATATGTATAATAAAAAGCCGCTCCCGAAAGTGCATGTGTTTGGCTATGTTATCAGCGTGGGGATGTTGTTATTTGGTATCATTACCGCACTGCTCGTCCAATTTCAAATGGAAGAGTACTATATCACCATTTCTACTCTATTTCCGTTCGTGCTTATTTCAATCAGTGCACTCGTTTATTTAGGACTCACTCAAGAATCGCAGTATCAATTTGGAATGAAACCAATGCGGGCAGCCGGCTACTCAGCGGCAACGGGGGGACTATTGTTTGGTTTATTTACGTCAGGTATTGTGTATTTTCAAGGAACGACTGGAAATGGAGAATGGATCGCCACTTTGCTGCCGTTCGCCATTCCGTCTATTTGCCTTTACACGTTTCTTGGTCTGACAGAAAAAGACCGGAGTAAACGAAATGAAGAATGGATGAAATACATGGCGAAATATCACGATCCAGAGTATCAAATGATACGCGGCAGTATTTCTGGTGCATTGTGGATCTTTGCCTTTGCTCTATTCTTGATTCTCGGCTTTTCTATCAGTTGGAAGTACGCATGGATTGTCTTTATCTTCGCTGCGGGCATCGAAGTGTTGATGGAGGCGATTCCGTTTAGGAAGAAAAATGCTTTATAAAAGCACAGGTCAGAAAAGGTGAATATCGGGTTTAGGATCATCATTATAGCCCGTCATATTCTAAAACAAAGAATAACATAAAGAAGGTATCCCAAAATGATGACTTTGGAATACCTTCTTTTTTAAATGTACATAAATTTTGCGCTGGTTTTTCGAGTTTGTGCACGAGTGATCACCTTTAGTTTGTGAGCGGGAAGCACGAACATATGCACACTTTATGATTTTGCGGTCAAACTTGCTTCGAATTGATCAATAATATGCAGGAAGCGTTCAGCTTCGCGGAAAGTATGATCGGCAAGCAATGGGTGAATGTTACTTTTAATTTTGCAGGCTTCAATCAAATCTCTCGCGGCTTTCTTGAAATCTCTCAAAGAAGCGACGGATACACGGTTTTGATCTAGAAACTGATCGAGCATCGGCACGGTTTCTGATTGCGGTCTCATTGAATCGAGATCAACCGCCTGGAAGAGTAATTGGTCAAAGTCATGGCTGAATTCCCGTGCTTGGTCGACGAGTTTTCTTTCTGACGGGTCGAGCAAGTGACCGATGAATTTAGCGTGATCGGCCATGATTCTAAGAAAGAACACATTCTCTTTAATAATGGCTTCAGGAAGCGGCTTGAGCTTCCCTTCATTTAAATCTTGCAGGCGGTTGGCGAAATAAGCGGCCTCTCGGCTGATGTGATCGACTAAGAGAGGAAAGTTGTTTGATCTGATTTTACATTGCAGTGTAAGCCCAAGGACTTTTCTTTTATACGCCCAGATCGCTGTAGCAGCCTGGCAGACATGCGTATTAAACGCTCTAATTTGCTGAGGATCAGAGTTGTTGGAGTATTGGCTCAGCTGCTCTTCAATTCGTTCAAACAAAGCAATAAAGTGCTGCGCTTCTTCAATGAGTTGTTTGTCAGTATAGCTAAAACCTAAGCTTAAAAATAATGCATGCTCTTTCATAATTCTTGACCAGAAGCGGATTTCTTCTAACGAGCGGCTGACGAACATGTCTGCCATAAGCGGATACCTCCTGTTAAGAAAGCTGTATTTTAATTTAAGGTATTCGTCTATTTATGAAAACATGTCTGGACAAGCTAAGTGACTGATCTCACTTGAATCTTATTGTGGCAGTTCAACATAAACAAATAAGTAAAGAAGAGGGTGTATGTCTTCAGGAATAGGGAATCTGGACCGGTTCGATCAATGCATGCAAAAATATAACAGATACGGATCAGATTTTTTATATTGAAAAAAGAAAAAGTCAGACGGTTAGCGACATCTGTCAGCTATTTCAGAAAAAACTATCATCTCAGAAATTCCCAATTCTTCACTTATAATAAAGTTCACCAAATAGTGGATGAAAGAAGGGGATGTGGGATGCAGAACATTTTTGTTATTTTATTTGGCTCATTTTTAGTAGGAGTAGCTTATAACTTTTTTTTAATTCCACATGAGGTGCTGAGCAGCGGACTAAGTGGCATCGCCATTATGTTTGGATTGATCACCCCTTTGAATACGGGTGTGGTGAACTTGCTGCTGAATTTGCCGCTTTTGATTATTGGCTTTATTAAACTTGGAAAGCGCTTTATTTGCTACACGATAGTATCAGTTTTAGCGGTTTCAGTTAGTTTGTATGTTATTCCAATCGTCGAAGTATCAACGGAGCCCATTTTATCCGCATTGTTTGGGGGAGTAATCACAGGACTCGGTGTTGGTCTCGTATTCCGGGCTTCCGGCTCATCAGGCGGGTTTGATATTATTGCGATGCTTCTCACGAAGAAAAAAGACTTTCCGCTTGGAACGGTTTTAACAGTGATGAACGGAGGGGTTGTGCTGGCATCTGGCTTTATTTTCAACTGGGATGCTGCGCTGAATACGATGGTCGCTATTTATGCGACAGGAAAAGTAGTTGATATGGTCCATACAAGCCATGTGAAGCTGACGCTGATGATTATTACCGCCAAAGGGGAAGAAGTGAAAGAAAAACTTCTGGCGAATGTGTATCGCGGCGTTACACAAATGAACGGCGAAGGAGCCTATACAGGCGAAGGCCGGGCTGTACTCCTTACCGTCATTACGCGCTACCAGCTCACAGATGTGAAAAAAATGATACAAGAAGCAGACCCTAGTGCGTTTGTGAACGTCACGCAGACCGTGGAAGTCGTTGGTTCGTTTCATCGGACATTATAGAAAACAAGCCTTTTCCGAATTGGAAAAGGCTTGTTTTCTGTCTGTTGTTCGTTAAGTAAGAGGGGTTACTGTCTGCTGGGACGATCACTGCTGTTTTTATTAATTAAATCACTGCAATACTCCCGGATGAGCTTTGATGCTTTGGTCTGACTGATACTTAAGTCGTTAGCGACTTTTCTCGATGATTTATATGTTTGATAGGATCTTCTGATTAAGGTCCGTTTTGTTTCTTCAAGTGCTTGATCCAGTGAATGGGGAAGAGCAAGCTGTGTAACAGTCCCTGCGTTTTCAGTGATCATATCTGGCAGATCGGTCACTTGGATAATAGAATCGCTGATAACGACGAGACGCTCAACCAAATTTTCGAGCTGGCGTACATTGCCTGGCCACGGATAGTGAATCAATATGTTTAAGCATTCCTCTGAAATGACTTTGTTTTCGTGATATTTTTCATTAAATTTATTTAGAAAATTGTACGTAAGCGGAATGACGTCTTCTTTTCGCTCTCGTAATGGCGGCAGATGAATGTCGATGACGTTGAGTCGATAAAATAAATCTTCCCGGAATCTTTTGGCGCTCACCATATCTATTAAATTCTGATTAGTCGCAGCGATAATACGAATGTCGACTTTTTTTATTTCGCTTCCCCCTATGGGAATGAACTGCTTATCCTGAATGACCTGCAAAAGTTTAGCCTGCAGAGCAAGCGGCATTTCACCAATTTCATCTAGAAACAAAGTGCCGCCATCAGCTACTTCAATCAGGCCGGGTTTTCCTGATTTGCTGGCGCCGGTAAACGCACCTTTGGCATAGCCGAACAGTTCCGATTCAAGCAGTTCTTCGGGAATGGCTGCACAATTAATTGTCAGGAACGGATTGTTTTTCCGTTTACTGATCTTGTGGATAAAATGGGCGAGTACCCCTTTTCCTGTTCCTGATTCTCCTTGAATTAAAACGGTTGAATCCGTTGGCGCTACTTTTTCGCAGAACGCAAGGATTTGTCTGATTTTTCCGCTGTTAGTAATCATCCGATCTGCTTCGGTTTTTGAATGAGTGGAATTTGACTCAGTGTCATCTTTATTGGCTTTTCCCATTTTATACGTTTTTAATTCCGTCGATGTTGTAACGACAAGCTCTATCTCTCCTTCCTCATTCAAAATTGGGATCGCCGACGTCATCAGTTCCGCGCCGATATACGTCTGCTGCTTTATATAACAAGGTTTTTTCCTCTTGTATACTTCCGGTACAATAGACGGTTTCCAGTAGCCTTTCTCAAATAGATCAACGTTGTATTTACCAATGACCTCTTCGGGTTTCAAGCCGTAATGGCGCTCACATGCTTTGTTGACATAGAGAATCCGCTGTTCGCCGTCAAGTACAAAAATTTCATCTAAAGAATGGTCGAGAATCTTCAACAGAGTCTGCAGTGTCATCTCTACACTGCTTGTATCATCTACACGTGGCATCGCATGATCCTCTCTTTCCTAACGTAAGTGAGTTGTTTTTGACTAGTTATTCATTATATTGAGTTAAATATAACTCAATTTCGGGGGAATTGTAACGAATTTTTAATATTTTCCCAATATTTTTGCGGTTTTTATAAAATGGCACATTAATTGCATATATAAAATCGACAGACAGCAAAGAATCTATCTGTCAAAAATTATTAGACTATTTAAAATGTTCCGAAGGTCCGAAGCGTTTGAAAAATGTTTGTGTAAGGGGGAATGAGTATGGAGAATAATTATGAAATTTTCGACATTACTATCATCGGAGGCGGGCCGGTCGGTTTGTTTACTGCTTTTTATGCGGGAATGAGACAGGCTTCAGTGAAGATTATTGAAAGTCTTCCGCAGCTCGGGGGACAGTTGTCCGCTTTGTATCCTGAAAAATATATTTATGATATTGCCGGCTTTCCAAAAGTGCGGGCGCAAGAACTTATTGATCAACTACTTGAGCAGATGAATCAGTTTGAAACGACGATCTGTCTTGAACAATCAGTAGAAAGTATTGTACGTACGACGGATGGAGCATTCGCCATTACGACCAATGAGGAAACCCATTATTCTAAGTCCGTCATTATTACAGCTGGAAATGGGGCCTTCCAGCCGCGCAGGCTGAACATAGAAGGTGAGGAGAAATTTGAAAGCGCTAACCTCCATTATTTTGTACAAGATCTAAGTCAATTCACTGGCAAGAAAGTAGTCGTATTCGGGGGAGGAGATTCAGCGGTTGACTGGGCTATGATGCTTGAGCCAATTGCAGAAAAAGTAACACTCATTCATCGGAGGGACAAGTTTCGCGCTCATGAGCATAGTGTAGAGCTGTTGAAACAGTCAAAAGTAGAAATTTTAACCCCGTATGTGCCAGTGGAACTTGTCGGTGAGAAAAATATTGAAAAAGTAGTTGTGACAGAAACGAAGAGCGGCGAGCCGCTTGAAATCGAAGCCGATGATGTGCTAGTCAACTACGGATTTGTCTCTTCGTTGGGAGCGATTAAAGATTGGGGCCTTGAAATTCAAGGGAATTCAATTGCGGTTAATTCTCGCATGGAAACAAATATTGAGGGAATTTACGCTGCTGGAGATATTTGCACATACGAAGGAAAAGTAAAACTGATTGCAAGTGGTTTTGGTGAAGCACCGACGGCTGTCAGTAATGCGAAAGTGTATATTGATCCGTCTGCCAAGGTGCAGCCGCTTCACAGCACGAGCATTATGGGGGAGAAAGTAAAAATATAAGGAGGCAGCGCAATGGCAAAATACACAATGGTTGACCAGGATACATGTATTGCCTGCGGGGCATGCGGAGCAACAGCGCCGGAGCTATTTGACTATGATTATGAAGGGCTTGCCTTTGCGGTGCTTGATAACAATGAAGGGGTTATGGAAGTACCGGAAGATCTTGAAGAGGATTTAGAGGATGCCTTAGATGGCTGTCCGACAGAATCCATTAAGACAGCGCATCAGCCCTTTATATGCCAAAAGACGGTGTAGCTTTAACAGCAATCCCTTTAAAACTAGTAATACCAACAATGAAGTAATTCATTCAGCTATATCACTATGACTTTATCATCATTTTT
Organism: Bacillus lumedeiriae; assembly: GCF_044891285.1. NCBI lineage: Bacteria > Bacillati > Bacillota > Bacilli > Caryophanales > Bacillaceae > Bacillus > Bacillus lumedeiriae. The sequence continues at coordinate 6,590 of NZ_JAUIYO010000003.1, read as the reverse complement.
TTTACGAAGGAGAATGAAAAATGGCTTATAACAAAGTAGAAAATGCGACAACTCGGACATTTGAAAGAACGATGACATACGATATGTACACAGATCCAAAAGTATTAGATAAGGAAATGGATCTTGTTTTCGCAAAATCCTGGCAGCTTGTGGGTCATGTTAGTCAGCTAGAACAGCCGGGAGCTTTCTTTACGACTGAAGTCGCTAAAGAACCGATTATCGTCACTCGCGGTCAAGATGAGGTAATCCGTGCATTCTATAACGTCTGTCCGCACCGTGCGACGAAGCTTGAACGAAGTGAATCAGGAAAGAAAAAAATCCTTCAGTGCGGCTATCACGGCTGGACATTCAAATTAGACGGAAAATTAAACAAAGCGCCGAACTTCAGAGGAGAAGATGCAGCTTGTGTGCAGGACGCTTGTTTGCGATCCGTCCGCATGGAAATTATGGAGTCTTTAATCTTTGTCAACTTGGATGATCATGCAAAGCCGCTTAAAGAATCTTACGGTGATTTTTTCGAAAAGTTAAGCAAGTTCCCATTTTTAAGCGAGTTAAAAAGAACAAGCCAAAAAACACGGATCATTAAAGCGAATTGGAAAGCGTTTATTGACAACTATTTAGAATGTGACCACTGCCATGTCGCTCATCCAAGTTTTGTTGCGACGCTCGACATGAATGATTATCAGATTATTACATGTGAAAATTACTCTTACCAAGGGTCAATCGTAAAGCCTGACAAAAACTATGGGGCAGTTGACCTAAGCGAGTCGGAAATGCCGGGCGGTTCATTCTACTGGCTATGGCCGAATTTGATGGTAACTATTTATCCGGGGCCTGGCAATATGGCAACGATTCAAATGCTGCCGATTGACCACGAAAATACGCTGGCTGTTTACACTTATTATTTCCGTGATGAAAACCTGACTCAGGAAGAAAAGGACTTAGTTACATTTGCTGAACAAGTCCGCCAAGAAGATGTGGAATTAGTCGAGCTTGAACAAATTGGTTTCCGTTCCCGAGCGTTTAATAAAGGCAGATATTCTTCTTCAGAAAAAGCAATTGTTCAATTTCATGAAATGGTATTGGAGGCCCTCAATGAGTAAATTAGTGAAAGAAGTAAAATCGGCGAAACAGTTTCTTTTGATCAATGGTGAAAAAATAGAAGCACCAACGTACGCTCCGCTTTACTCTCCTTATTCCGGAGAAGAAATTGCACAAATTGCGATGGCAGACGAGGAATTGACAAAGCAGGCCATCACAGCTGCTTACAATGCGCGCGAAGTCATCGGCAAAATGCCGGCTTACAAGCGGGCAGAAATTCTGGAAAAAGTCGTTGCCATTTTAAAAGAAAGAGCAGATGAAGCAGCTGAAATCATCTCTCGGGAGTCTGCCAAACCGATTGTGTTTGCCAAGGCAGAAGTGGCGAGAACAATCGAAACGTACAAGTTCTCTGCTGAAGAAGCCAAAAGAATTCATGGAGAAACGATTCCTTTTGATGCGGCGGCAGGCGGCGTCGGCCGCATCGGCTATACGGTAAGAGAGCCGATTGGTGTCATCGGGGCGATCACACCGTTTAACTTTCCGCTGAATCTTGTTGCGCATAAAGTCGGGCCGACCATCGCAGCAGGTAATACAATCGTGTTAAAACCGGCATCACAAACACCGCTGTCCGCTCTCTTTATTGCAGAAGTATTTGAAGAGGCAGGTCTTCCAGCAGGCGTGCTGAATGTCGTGACGGGGCCAGGAGGAATGGTCGGAGAAGCCATCGTAGCGGACGACCGCGTAAGCATGGTGACGTTCACAGGAAGTCCAAGCGTTGGCATTGGCATCAGAAGTAAAGCGGGATTAAAAAAGACAACGCTTGAGCTTGGCTCTAACTCGGCACTTATTATTGACAAAGATGTTAAAATTGATGAAATCATTGAACGCTGCATCATGGGAGCTTTCTCAAATCAGGGACAAGTATGTATTTCTCTTCAGCGGGTATATGCCCATGAAGAGGTATACAACGAGTTCGTTGAGAAATTTACGGAAGCAGCGAAGAAGCTAAAAGTCGGCGATCCGCTTGATCCGGACACGTACATTTCCGCATTGATTAACAAAGGGGAGGCAGAGCGTGTATTGGGCTGGATTGAAGAGACGAAGGAGAGCAATGCCAAGATAGAGGCAGGAGGCAAGCTGCAAAATGGTATTTTAGAGCCGACTATTGTTACAGGTGCTGACCGCAGATTGAAAGTGTCATGTCAGGAAGCATTCGCTCCCGTTGTCATCATTAATAAAATAAGCGGTATTAAAGAGGCGGTTGAATTGGTAAATGATTCTCGCTACGGATTGCAGGCAGGGATTTATACAAATAATATTAAGAATGCTCTGTACGCTTCACAGGAGCTGCATGTAGGCGGGGTCATAATCAATGACGTGCCGACATACCGCGTTGATCAAATGCCATATGGCGGAGTCAAAGAAAGTGGAACAGGACGAGAAGGCATTAAATATGCAGTGGAAGAAATGACGGAAATGAAATTAGTTGTTTGGAACCAAAGCTGAAAAAACGAGGGAGATTACCGTGAAAACATTTAAAATAGCAGTCATTGCCGGAGACGGTATTGGTCCTGAAGTCATTAATGAAGGAATTAAAGTATTGAATAAAGTAGCTGAACTTGATTCAGGCTTCCAATTTGATTTTACTTATTTTCCGTGGGGGTGCGAATTTTACACAAAGAATGGAAAAATGATGGATGACGATGGAATTGAACAGCTGAAAGAATTTGATGCCATTTATTTAGGGGCTGTTGGATTTCCCGGTGTTCCCGATCATATTTCACTATGGGATTTACTATTGAAAATCCGCAAAAGCTTTGATCAGTATGTGAACATTCGGCCGGTCACTTTATTAAAAGGGGCGCACTTGCCGCTTGTGGATGTCAAACGTGAAGATATTGACATGCTGTTCATTCGTGAAAATAGTGAAGGGGAATATTCAGGTGCCGGCGACTGGCTGTTTAAAGGACAGGAGCACGAAGTCGTCCTGCAAAACAGCGTATTCTCGAGAAAAGGCACAGAGCGCATTATCCGTTACGCATTTGAAACGGCGAAAAAAGAAGGACGATCATTGACAAGTATTTCTAAAGCGAATGCGTTGAATTATTCAATGGTATTCTGGGATCAAATCTTTGATGAAGTAAGCGCAGAATATCCAGAAGTAGAAACGGCATCCTATCTTGTAGATGCAGCGGCAATGCTAATGATTAAAGATCCGAAGCGTTTTGAAGTGGTGGTTACATCCAACTTATTTGGCGATATCTTAACCGATTTAGGCGCCGCTCTTGCCGGAGGTATTGGACTTGCTGCAGGTGCTAATATCAATCCAGAAAGAAAATATCCGTCCATGTTTGAACCGATACATGGGTCAGCTCCAGATATCGCGGGAAGAGGGATTGGCAACCCGCTTGCATCGATTTGGTCTGCAAGTCAGATGCTTGACTTTTTTGGCTATGAAGAGTATGGAAAAATCGTTCTTGATGCGATGGAACAGCTTCTTTTAGAAAATGAAGTGTTGACGCCTGACATGAATGGAAGGGCATCTACTTCGGAAGTAGGAGACCGGGTAACAGATATTATTGCTTCATTAGTTCCGGCCAAATGATTTTAAAATGAATAAGTCGGTATCGTATGGGAAAAAGTTTCTTTATGCGGTACCGACAGGATTTTTTGAAACCTCGAAATATTTTCTTCATTTTGATTTTAGAAAACGTTTTCATCAGGCTATCTATTTGGAAAAATTTAAAGGAGTGGTTAGGTGAATAGCAAGAAAGCTGTGTTCTATACCTCTTTGGCGGTCAGCTTATTATTAATCAGCTTTGGTGTATTTGCACCGAAACAATTGGAGAAATTTTCCAATTCGTCACTTGGTTTTATCTACAACAATTTAGGGTGGTTTATTCTTGGAAGCGTGTTTATTTTCTTTGCTTTTTGTATGTATATCGGGCTGTCGAAATTTGGTCACATCCGTTTAGGCGATGATGCCGATCGGCCCGAGTATAAAACGGCCACCTGGATTGGCATGCTTTTCAGTGCTTCCATCGGCATTAGCCTCGTATTCTGGGGTGTAGCAGAACCTGTCTCCTATTATATTGACCCTCCATTTGGCAAAGGCTCTTCCGAGGAATCGGCGAAGCTCGCTATGCAATTCGTTTACTTGCACTGGGGCGTATCCGCTTGGGCCTGTTATGCGCTCGTAGGAGTTTCCTTAGCTTTCTTTCAGTTTAGAAAAAAACTTCCGTCCTCATTGAGCTCTGTCTTTTATCCTTTGATTGGAGATAAAATCAGAGGTCCTATCGGCAAGATGATTGATGTAGTGGTCATTCTTTCCATTGTTATTGGAATAGCTACTTCACTGGGATTTGGTACGCTGCAAGTAAACAGCGGCATAAATTTTCTGTGGGGGCTGCCGGTGAATATTAATATTCAGGCAATCATCATTGTTATTGTGACAGTTATTTATGTAGCGTCTACTGTTTCAGGATTACAGGGGGCAATGAAACATTTATCCAATCTTAACATGCTGCTAGCTTTTGCTTTGTTAGGGTTTGTACTTTTTCTCGGACCGACACAAGCAATTTTTAAAATTTTTTTCCAGGGGATTGGCGATTATGTTCAAAACTTTATCGGTATGTCATTCCGAACTGAGCCTTATAGCGATGGTTCCTGGATTGCCAGCTGGACGTTGTTTTATTTCGGCTGGTGGATTGCTTGGGCCCCGCTTGTCGGCAGCTTTGTTGCCAGAATTTCTAAAGGCAGAACAATTAAAGAATTTATGATGGGAGCTGTCTTTATTCCTGTACTTGGTTCTTTCTTCTGGTTTGCAGTAATGGGAGGATCAGCCATCCATCTTATTCAAAACATGGGGGAAAAGGCACTTGCTACCGCCGTATCAACCGATGTAACATCTGCCTTATTTCAATTTTTTAATTATTTGCCAATGAGTTCGTTTCTAAGTATATTGGCAATGGTGCTTGTGCTTGTTTTCTTTATTACATCAGCAAACTCAGCTGTTTTTGTATTAGGGATGATTAGTGAAAATGGAAACCCCAATCCGGCTCACCGGACAAAGATTATTTGGGGAATCGTTATTGCTGCTATCTCGGTCGTGTTAATTATGACAGGTGGTTTACAAGGTCTTCAATCGGCACTTGTGGCTACAGCTGTCCCACTCGCCGTTTTAATGCTGATCATGTGTTACTCAACCTATAAAGGGCTGAAAGCGGAACTGCTTCATATATCCGTAAAAAAAAATAAAGAAAAGCAAGAACGACTAATAGTATCTGAAAAAAAAGCATTATAAGAAAGTGAGACCGCCCCGGCGGTCTCACTTTCTTTCAGTTTGTGGCAGATTGGGCTGACTGAAATGTTTCAAGGAATCGCTCTGCTTTTTTTGATAGATAGCGGTCTTTTAGCCAAATGACCGCAGATTCCGAATGGATGACGTGGTCTTGGATTTCAACAATTTTTAAGTCATCTGTTGGAAAAGAGAGCAAGGTTGATTTTGGCAGCAAGGCCGCTCCGAGTCCTGTGCGGACAAGTGACAGCAGCATGGACGCATCGGGGCATTCACAAATAACATCTGGCTGGAATCCATGTTTTTTGCATTCATTGACAACAAGCTCATAAAGGCCGACGCCGCTCACACGATGAAGCAGCATAAGCGGCATGCCGTCGAGTTCATTGATGGATATAATGGGTTTGCTCTCCCAGTCACCGGGCATGATGACGACAAATGGATCTGTTGGCAGTGGAAGGTAAGAGAATTCTTCCATGTCTAGAGGAAGACGGACGATGGCAAGTTCCACTTCACGGCTTCTCACATACTGTGCCATTAAAGAAGAGTCGCCTTCCTTTAAACGAAATGTTACTTGGGGATAGTTCTCCCTAAAATGGCGAAAACGATCCGGGATATAGGAGAAGCATGTTTTGACAGAACCAATCGATAAAACACCTTTTAATCCGTCGCCGACTTCTTTCACTTCAGTCACCGTTTCATCCATTTGCGCGAGCAAATATTTTGCTTTTTTATATAGGACTCTCCCTGCCTCGGTCAATTCAAGGCTTCTTCCTTTACGTTCTAACAATAAAACACCAAGTTCCCCTTCTAATATCTTTAACTGCTGACTGAGCGGCGGCTGGGCCATGTGCAGCTTTTTAGCAGCTTTCGTAATTTGACCTTCTTCTGCGATCGTAACAAAGTAGCGGATTTGCCGAATGTCCAAGTATAGCGTCCTCCTTGTATACTTTTTTCATATAGATAACTAACATTTTAAATATTTATAATATTTTAACTAATATGATAAGTTATTTATGTAAACGATTCCACCAATTTTTAAAAATATTTGGAAATTCATTATTCCATTAAACGAAGATCCAAACCGATTGTAAAAAAGGAGAGAATGAGACATGTCAAAACTGACAAAAGTTCAAGCGGCAAAAGAAAAATTAAAAGGGTCGATTGCACCGGTTATTACACCTTTCAAGCAGGATGAAAGTTTAGATATTGAAACATTTAAAAGTTTAGTGAACTGGCAGATTGAAAGCGG
>NZ_JAUIYO010000038.1:0-1450 GCF_044891285.1 Bacillus lumedeiriae | reverse complement strand
TCGGAAACACACCATCGTGAGAAATCAGCGATTGATTAATTTTTTTAAGAAGAGCCGGAATGTCCGCCTCCGCTTTAATGTTATCTGTATATTCGATAATAAAATGCGGCATGGAATCTTCCTCCCTTTTACGTTGTCTGTTTGGATGCCGCTTCCTTAGATGCAGCTGTGATGCCAAACGTCTCATCTCCCACAATCGTATTCACGAGACGGCCGATGCCTTCCACTTCGGTAATGACTTCATCGCCGACTTTCGTATCAACCGATCCTTTCGGTGTGCCGGTTAAAATCAAATCTCCTTCGTTGAGCGTCATGAAGCTGCTCAAATATTCGATCAAGTAAGGAATATCAAACACCATATCTTTCGTATTTCCTTCTTGCGTCACTTCACCATTTACATAGGTTTTCAGCGTTAAATTCATCGGATCTTGAATGTCCTCTTTATCAACGAACCATGGACCGATCGGTGTACACGTATCCCGGTTTTTCACGCGCAAATTCGGACGATAATAGTTTTCTAAATAGTCGCGGATCGCGTAATCGTTGACAATCGTGTAGCCAGATACATAGTCATACGCTTCTTCGCGTTTAACGTTGCGCGCTGGACGGCCAATGACGACTGCCAGTTCACACTCATAATGCATATACTCAACGTCAGCCGGGCGGCGCGTTTGAGCGCGGTGGCCGATAAACGTGTTCGGCCCTTTCAAGAAGACGAGCGGTTCTTCCGGTGCCTTAAAAGCGAGCTCAGCCGCATGATCCGCATAATTTAAGCCGAGGGCGAAAACCGTGCGCGGCTCCACCGGCGGCAGCCAGACGACCTCTTGTTCGTCTACAATCCGGCCGTCTTGCAGCTTTAGGCGTCCATCGTGTTCCACTGCGTCATGAATGGCTCCTGCATAAGCAACTTTGGCTCGTTTCATCGTAATCCTCCTCCTGCGGTTTCATTTTCAGGTACAACCTTGTTTTCTAACACACCGACACCGTCGATTTCAATGCGGACCGTATCCCCTGCTTTCGCAAGCGGAGCCTGTTCGGGCACACCGGCAAGCAGTGTATCACCGGCATTCAGCGTCATAAAATCCGTAACGTCTGCCAACAGCTTAGCAACCGAACGAATAAGATTCGCCGTTGTATTTTCCTGGCGCAATTCTCCGTTAATCCATACACGTGTCGTTAATGAATCCGGATTGGCCACCGCTTCACTTTTCACAATCCAAGGGCCGATTGGACAAAAACCGTCGCGCGCTTTTTGCTTGATCGCTGGACGATAGACACTCGCATGCGGAAGGCTGACATCGTTAACGATTGTGTAGCCTGCCACATAATCCAGCGCCTCCTTTTCACTCACCCGCGTCGCTGTCCGTCCAATCACAACACCAAGCGCGGCCCCGATCTCCAGCTCTGACACTCCTTCCGGCAGCGGAATCGGCTGACCATGGCTGCTAAT
>NZ_JAUIYO010000037.1:0-1523 GCF_044891285.1 Bacillus lumedeiriae | reverse complement strand
ACAAAAGGATGGCAGCAAGAAGCGGTTCTTCGTATGTTAATGAACAACTTAGATCCTGAAGTAGCTGAGCATCCAGACAAACTTGTCGTTTACGGAGGCATTGGGAAAGCAGCTCGTAACTGGGAAGCTTTCGATGCGATCGTTGATACATTAAAAGAACTAGAAGATGACGAAACATTGCTCGTTCAATCTGGTAAACCAGTCGTTGTATTCAAAACACATACAGACGCACCGCGCGTATTAATCGCAAACTCAAACATCGTTCCAGCGTATGCAAACTGGGATACGTTCCATGAGCTTGATAAAAAAGGCTTGATGATGTATGGCCAAATGACCGCAGGAAGCTGGATTTATATCGGTTCTCAAGGGATTGTCCAAGGAACATATGAAACATTCGCAGAGCTTGCGAAGCAGCACTTCAACGGCACACTTCAAGGCACGATCACTGTTACAGCGGGCCTTGGCGGCATGGGCGGCGCTCAGCCTCTAGCTGTCACAATGAACGGCGGGGTTGTCATCGGCATCGACGTCGATGAAACGAGAATTGACCGTCGTATCGAAACACGCTACACAGATGTGAAAACTCATTCACTAGATGAAGCGATTCGTTTAGCAGAAGAAGCGAAGCAGGCAGGCAAAGCCCTATCGATCGGTTTAGTCGGCAACGCAGCGGACATTCTTCCAGAAATGATTGCCCGCAACTTCATTCCAGATGCATTAACAGACCAAACATCTGCGCATGACCCATTAAACGGATACGTTCCTTCAAAAATGTCAATGGAAGAGGCGGCTGCTCTTCGTGAGTCGAATCCAGAAGAGTATGTGAAACTTTCTAAAGCAGCGATGGCGACTCACGTGAAAGCGATGCTTGAAATGATGGAGAAAGGTGCCATCACATTTGACTACGGAAACAACATCCGCCAAGTAGCGAAAGACGAAGGTGTAGAGAACGCGTTTGATTTCCCTGGATTCGTTCCTGCTTACATCCGTCCACAGTTCTGTGAAGGAAAAGGACCTTTCCGCTGGGCGGCTCTATCTGGAGATCCGGAGGATATTTATAAAACAGACCAAGCGATTTTACGCGAATTTGCGGACAATGAGCATCTATGCAACTGGATCCGCATGGCACAAGAAAAAATCGAATTCCAAGGCCTTCCGGCTCGTATCTGCTGGTTAGGATACGGCGAGCGTGCCCGCTTCGGTAAAATCTTGAACGATATGGTAGCGAGCGGCGAATTGAAAGCACCAGTCGTCATCGGCCGTGACCACTTAGACTCTGGCTCCGTGTCTTCACCGAACCGTGAAACAGAAGCGATGAAAGACGGATCAGACGTTGTATCTGACTGGCCGCTTCTAAATGCCATGGTGAACGCAGTCGGCGGCGCAACATGGGTATCTCTTCACCATGGCGGCGGCGTAGGAATGGGTTACTCCCAGCACTCAGGCGTGGTCATCGTGGCAGACGGAACGAAAGAAGCAGAAGCACGCATCGAGCGCGTATTAACAACAGACCCAGGCATGGG
>NZ_JAUIYO010000036.1:0-2518 GCF_044891285.1 Bacillus lumedeiriae | reverse complement strand
CAAAAGTTCAAGCGGCAAAAGAAAAATTAAAAGGGTCGATTGCACCGGTTATTACACCTTTCAAGCAGGATGAAAGTTTAGATATTGAAACATTTAAAAGTTTAGTGAACTGGCAGATTGAAAGCGGAAGCCACGGAATTTCTGTTACAGGCACATCCGGGGAGCCAAGTTCATTAACAGTCGAAGAACGCGAGCTTGTGATGGAAACAGCGATCCAAACGATTAACGGCCGCGTTCCGTTCGCACCGGGAACAGGATCTGTGAACTATAACGAAGCGCTTCGTTTAACGAAAGCGGCACAGGAAATGGGTGCCGATGCAGCGATGGTCATCGTTCCTTATTACAACAAGCCTTCCCAGCATGCACTGTATAACCACTATAAATCCATCGCTGATGCGGTCGATATTCCGATCATTGTTTACAACATCCCAGGACGCACAGGTGTAAACCTTGAAGTGAAAACGTTAGCCCGTTTAGTGGAAGACTGCCCGAACATTATCGGCGCGAAAGAGTCCAATAAAGATTTCGAACATGTGAATCGAGTCTTATTGAACTGTGGAAGAGACTTTAAATTATTCTCCGGAATCGAGCTGCTTTGCTATCCGATGCTGACAATCGGCGGAGCCGGTTCGATCAGTGCAACAGCGAACGTAGCACCAGCGCAAGTAGCGGAAATGCACAATGCCTGGATGGAAGGAAATACAGAAAGAGCATTGGAACTTCACTACGAATTAATGCCGCTGAACGATGTGTTGTTTAAAGATACGAACCCGTCACCAGTGAAAGCTGCACTCGGCATGATGGGCAAAATCGAGCCGGTACTCAGAAGACCGATGGCTCTGCCGGCACAAGAGCTTCAAGATGAAATTCGCAGCGTATTACAGTCGTACAACATTTTAGCCCAAGGGGTTTCCACAAACTAAACGATTCGGCGAAGGAGAGTCAGCCGGGAGCTGTCTTATAAGGATATGAGACAGCTCTAATCAAAAAGGAGTGACCATAATGCAAGTGCAAACATCTGGAGAACAAAAGTTAATTCACAAACGAGTGGACGACGTGAAATTATATATTAATGGGCAATTTACAGACGCCGCAGAGGGAGCAGCGTTTGAAAATATCAATCCTTTTACGAATGAAGTGAATAACCTCGTCGCAGAAGGACGCGCGGAAGATATTAACCAAGCAGTAGCAGCGGCAAGGAAAGCGTTTGAAGAAGGGCCATGGGGCAGGATGAAAGTGGCCGAACGCATGAAATATATTAACCGCATCGCTGACTTGATTGACGAAGAAATTGAAGAAATTGCGTATTTAGAATCGCTGGATACGGGCCTGCCAATCAGCCAGACGAGAAAAATGACGTCCCGCGCGGCAGAGAACTTCCGTTTTTACGCCCGCATGGTGCAGACGGTGCTGCATGGGGAATCCTACCCGATGGATGATGAATTCATCAACTATACGGTATACAACCCGCTTGGCCCAATCGGTTTGATTACACCGTGGAATGCGCCGTTTATGCTTGAAACGTGGAAAGTCGCACCGGCACTGGCGACTGGAAATACAGTGATCTTGAAACCGGCCGAACTATCGCCTTTAACAGCGAATAAACTGGCAGAAGTCATTCATAAAGCCGGCCTGCCGGAAGGTGTGTTTAACATCGTTCACGGTTTTGGCGAAACGGCAGGAGGAGCGCTTGTTGCCCACCCGGATGTGAAAGCGATCTCGTTCACAGGCGAAACGACAACAGGCTCCATCATTATTAAAAATTCAGCAGATACGCTGAAAAAAACATCGATGGAGCTGGGCGGCAAATCTCCGCTCATCGTGTTTGAAGACGCGGATCTTGATCGGGCGCTGGATGCGGCAGTATGGGGCATCTTCTCCTTTAATGGGGAGCGCTGTACATCAAATTCCCGTGTGTTCCTTCATAAAAACATTAAAGATGAGTTTGTGGAAAAGTTAAAGCAGCGGGTGCAAAACTTGAAAATTGGCGATCCGATGGATACGAAAACACAGCTCGGGCCGTTAATTGGGAAAGAGCATTTCAATAAAGTAAAGAGTTACATTGAAATTGCGAAAGAAGAAGGCTGTGAAGTCGTTCAGGGCATTGTTCCTGAGGAAGTCAAAGCAGGCAACTTTGTTCCGCCGACGCTGTTGTTGAATGCGAAAAACGACATGAGGGTATGCCAGGAGGAAATCTTTGGGCCTGTCATGGCGGTTATCGAATTTGAAACAGAAGAAGAAGTGATCGAAGCAGCGAACAATGTCCGTTACGGCTTGGCAGGATTTGTCTGGACGAACGACATGAAACGCGGCCATCGTGTGGCACAGGCAGTCGAAGCGGGCATGGTTTGGATCAACGCTCAAAACGTGCGTGATCTGCGAATCCCGTTCGGCGGAACGAAAGCAAGCGGCATTGGCAGAGAAGGCGGCCACTATGCACTCTTTGAATTTTATACAGAACCGAAAGTCATCCACGTGGCTATCGGCGATCATCATATTCCGCAGTTTGGTAAATAAA
>NZ_JAUIYO010000035.1:0-2935 GCF_044891285.1 Bacillus lumedeiriae | reverse complement strand
ATTGGTTAAGTCCTCGATCGATTAGTATTCGTCAGCTCCACGTGTCGCCACGCTTCCACCTCGAACCTATCTACCTGATCATCTTTCAGGGATCTTACTAGCTTGCGCTATGGGAAATCTCATCTTGAGGGGGGCTTCATGCTTAGATGCTTTCAGCACTTATCCCGTCCGCACATAGCTACCCAGCGATGCCTTTGGCAAGACAACTGGTACACCAGCGGTGCGTCCATCCCGGTCCTCTCGTACTAAGGACAGCTCCTCTCAAATTTCCTGCGCCCGCGACGGATAGGGACCGAACTGTCTCACGACGTTCTGAACCCAGCTCGCGTACCGCTTTAATGGGCGAACAGCCCAACCCTTGGGACCGACTACAGCCCCAGGATGCGATGAGCCGACATCGAGGTGCCAAACCTCCCCGTCGATGTGGACTCTTGGGGGAGATAAGCCTGTTATCCCCGGGGTAGCTTTTATCCGTTGAGCGATGGCCCTTCCATGCGGAACCACCGGATCACTAAGCCCGACTTTCGTCCCTGCTCGACTTGTAGGTCTCGCAGTCAAGCTCCCTTGTGCCTTTACACTCTGCGAATGATTTCCAACCATTCTGAGGGAACCTTTGGGCGCCTCCGTTACATTTTAGGAGGCGACCGCCCCAGTCAAACTGCCCGCCTGACACTGTCTCCCACCCGGATCACGGGTGCGGGTTAGAAGTTCAACACAGCCAGGGTAGTATCCCACCGACGCCTCCACCGAAGCTGGCGCTCCGGTTTCAAAGGCTCCTACCTATCCTGTACAAGCTGTGCCGAAATTCAATATCAGGCTGCAGTAAAGCTCCACGGGGTCTTTCCGTCCTGTCGCGGGTAACCTGCATCTTCACAGGTACTATAATTTCACCGAGTCTCTCGTTGAGACAGTGCCCAGATCGTTACGCCTTTCGTGCGGGTCGGAACTTACCCGACAAGGAATTTCGCTACCTTAGGACCGTTATAGTTACGGCCGCCGTTTACTGGGGCTTCAATTCAGAGCTTCGCGTGAGCTAACCCCTCCTCTTAACCTTCCAGCACCGGGCAGGCGTCAGCCCCTATACTTCGCCTTGCGGCTTCGCAGAGACCTGTGTTTTTGCTAAACAGTCGCCTGGGCCTATTCACTGCGGCTCCTCAGGGCTATGCACCCCAAAGAGCACCCCTTCTCCCGAAGTTACGGGGTCATTTTGCCGAGTTCCTTAACGAGAGTTCACTCGCTCACCTTAGGATTCTCTCCTCGCCTACCTGTGTCGGTTTGCGGTACGGGCACCTTTTACCTCGCTAGAGGCTTTTCTTGGCAGTGTGGAATCAGGAACTTCGGTACTATATTTCCCTCGCCGTCACAGCTCAGCCTTCACGGTGATGGGATTTGCCTCATCACCAGCCTAACTGCTTGGACGCACAAACCAACTGTGCGCTTGCCCTATCCTCCTGCGTCCCCCCATTGCTCAAATGGTAAAGAGGTGGTACAGGAATATCAACCTGTTGTCCATCGCCTACGCCTTTCGGCCTCGGCTTAGGTCCCGACTAACCCTGAGAGGACGAGCCTTCCTCAGGAAACCTTAGGCATTCGGTGGAAGGGATTCTCACCCTTCTTTCGCTACTCATACCGGCATTCTCACTTCTAAGCGCTCCACCAGTCCTTACGGTCTGACTTCACAGCCCTTAGAACGCTCTCCTACCACGGACACCAAATGGTGTCCATCCACAGCTTCGGTGATACGTTTAGCCCCGGTACATTTTCGGCGCAGAGTCACTCGACCAGTGAGCTATTACGCACTCTTTAAATGGTGGCTGCTTCTAAGCCAACATCCTGGTTGTCTAAGCAACTCCACATCCTTTTCCACTTAACGTATACTTTGGGACCTTAGCTGGTGGTCTGGGCTGTTTCCCTCTTGACTACGGATCTTATCACTCGCAGTCTGACTCCCAAGGATAAGTCTTTGGCATTCGGAGTTTGTCTGAATTCGGTAACCCGAGGGGGGCCCCTAGTCCAAACAGTGCTCTACCTCCAAGACTCTTCCCTTGAGGCTAGCCCTAAAGCTATTTCGGAGAGAACCAGCTATCTCCAGGTTCGATTGGAATTTCACCGCTACCCACACCTCATCCCCGCACTTTTCAACGTACGTGGGTTCGGTCCTCCAGTAAGTGTTACCTTACCTTCAACCTGGACATGGGTAGATCACCTGGTTTCGGGTCTGCGACCTCATACTCATTCGCCCTATTCAGACTCGCTTTCGCTGCGGCTCCGCCTCTACGGCTTAACCTCGCATGAAATCGCAACTCGCCGGTTCATTCTACAAAAGGCACGCCATCACCCATAAACGGGCTCTGACTACTTGTAGGCACACGGTTTCAGGATCTTTTTCACTCCCCTTCCGGGGTGCTTTTCACCTTTCCCTCACGGTACTGGTTCACTATCGGTCACTAGGGAGTATTTAGCCTTGGGAGATGGTCCTCCCGGATTCCGACGGAATTTCACGTGTTCCGCCGTACTCAGGATCCACTCTGGAGGGAACGAAGTTTCGGCTACAGGATTGTTACCTTCTCTGATGGGCCTTTCCAGACCTCTTCGCCTACTTCATTCCTTTGTAACTCCGTGTAGAGTGTCCTACAACCCCAGAAGGCAAGCCTTCTGGTTTGGGCTGTTCCCGTTTCGCTCGCCGCTACTCAGGGAATCGCGTTTGCTTTCTCTTCCTCCAGGTACTTAGATGTTTCAGTTCCCTGGGTATGCCTTCTCTCACCCTATGTATTCAGGTAAGGATACTGTTCCATTACGAACAGTGGGTTTCCCCATTCGGAAATCTCCGGATCAATGCTTACTTACAGCTCCCCGGAGCATATCGGAGTTAGTCCCGTCCTTCTTCGGCTCCTAGTGCCAAGGCATCCACCGTGCGCCCTTTCTAACTTAACCT
>NZ_JAUIYO010000034.1:0-5068 GCF_044891285.1 Bacillus lumedeiriae | reverse complement strand
GGCGGAACGAAAGCAAGCGGCATTGGCAGAGAAGGCGGCCACTATGCACTCTTTGAATTTTATACAGAACCGAAAGTCATCCACGTGGCTATCGGCGATCATCATATTCCGCAGTTTGGTAAATAAACTGAACATTCAATAATGAGAGAAGGTGCTGACACAAATGTGAAGCCGGCACCTTCCACTTTCAAATGAAAAGGAGCGAATAATATGCCAGCTAAAACAGGTAAGGAATATATCGAAAGAGTAGACCAAGCACAAGCGAATGTGTGGATTAACGGGGAACAGGTAACAGGAAAAATCTCTGAGCATGCTGCATTTAAAGGAGTAATGAAAACACAGGCCGAGTTGTATGACATGCAGCATGATCCCGCGAAAAAAGATTTTATGACGTATGTCTCTCCAACATCTGGTGAACGTGTCGGTACGTCTTTTATCCAGCCAAAGACGAAAGAAGATTTGGAAATGCGCCGCAAAATGATGCAGGAGTGGGCAAGACATAACAACGGAATGATGGGGCGTTCTCCAGATTACATCAACGTTGGGATGATGGCTTACGGAACAGCTTCTGAAATGTTCGGAAAGCAAGATCCATTTTACGCTCAAAATATGGCGAAGTATTATGAATACTGCCGCGAAAATGACTTATCTTTAACTCATACACTGATCCAGCCGCAAGTAAACCGTGGAGTGAACTCAGCTCAGCTGCCTGATCCGTATATCGCAGCTCGTATTAAAGAAAAGACATCTGAAGGAGTTGTGATCAAGGGGGCTCGTCTACTTGCTACCCAAGGCGGAATCACTGATGAAATCATGGTATTCCCATCTACATTGTTGAAACAATCGGAAGAAGAAAATCCATATGCGTATGCTTTCTCAATTCCAAATAATACACCTGGATTGAAATTTATTTGCCGCGAATCATTTGATTATGGAAAATCCAATTTCGATCATCCGCTAGGGTCGCGTTTTGAAGAAATGGATACGATCGTTGTCTTTGATGATGTAGTTGTTCCATGGGATCGTGTATTTGCACTCGGGGATGTCGGCGTTTGTAACCAAGCGTACAACGAAAGTAATGCAGTCGTTCACATGACTCACCAAGTTGTTTCGAAAAATGTGGCAAAAACGGAATTTATTCTCGGATTAGTTCAATTAATGGTAGAAACAATCAATATCGGTCAATTCCAGCACGTTCAAGAAAAAGTATCCGAAGTGATTATGGCGCTTGAAACAGTGAAAGCATACGTAACGGCAGCAGAAGCAAATGCAAAGCTCGACAAATGGGGCATTATGACACCAGACTTTACGCCGCTGAATATTGCTCGTCACTACTATCCGAAGATTTATCCGCGCTTCAGTGAAATTATGCAATTACTTGGAGCGAGCGGCTTGATGGCGATTCCGAACGAGGCAGACTTTAAGTCAGAAATTCGTCCGGACCTCGACAAATACTTGCAGTCGGCTACTGGAAGCGCTTACGATCGTGTGAAAATGTACCGTCTGGCATGGGATGTGTGTATGAGCGCATTTGGTACGAGACAAACATTGTATGAGCGCTTCTTCTTCGGTGATCCAGTCAGAATGGCAAGCGCATTGTACAACGGCTATGACAAGCAAGTATACGTTGACCGAGTAAAAGAATTTTTAGACCGCTCAGAAGAACTGATTAAAAATAACTAATCAATAGGCTGGGTTAATGATGATTGTCGGTGTTGCCCCTTTGTTGATTGGAGCGGAAGGTGAGAGACTCCTGCGGGAAAAGTGTGTCTAGGGGGACCCCGCAGGAGCGCCAGCGACGAGGAGGCTCCCGGGCCGCACGCAGCGGAAATCATCAGAGGAGCTTAACAAAGCCAATAAATAAACATTTACTAATTTCATAGGAGAAAAGGGAGGCAGAAATAATGAATTTTAATATTATCCGCATTGCAAGAACGGTACTGAATGTAAAGGATCTTGAACGTTCAAGAAAATTTTATGTAGACGCTTTAGGGTTTATCGAAACAGAAACGAAGGACAACTGCATTTATTTAAGAGGATTGGAAGAGCACGTTCACCACAGTTTAGTATTAAAGCAATCTGATAAAATCGGTGTTCACGCCCTCGGCTATAAAGTAGAAAAAGAAGAGGATCTCGATAAGCTTGCTGCGTTCTTCCAAGGGAAAGGCTTGAAAACAAAATGGCTGGAAGCAGGCACACAGCATGCGCTTGGCCGCGCCCTTCATGTCCATGATGTATCAGGCATGCCGCTTGAGTTCTTCTGTAAGATGGATAAAGCAGAGCGCCTGTTACAGCGTTACGACTTGTATAAAGGTGCAAGAATCCAGCGCATTGACCACGTAAACTGTGCAGTGCCGGATGTAGAAAAAGCATATAACTTCTTTATTAATGAATTAGGATTTGCCTGCTCGGAGTATACAGCGACAGAAGACGATAAGATTTGGGCAGCTTGGCTGCACCGCAAACCAAGCGTTCATGACCAGGCATTCATGAACGGAGAAGGCCCTCGTCTTCACCACTTTGCTTACTGGCTGCCAGATCCATTAGCACTGATCCACTGCTGTGACGTACTCGCTTCACTCGGCTATGCTGACAGCATTGAGCGGGGACCAGGCCGCCACGGATTATCGAATGCTTTCTTCCTCTATTTAAGAGATCCAGACGGCCACCGCATCGAGCTGTATAATGGCGACTATTTAACGAGTGACCCTGACTTTGAACCAATTCGCTGGGATCTAAATGATCCGCGCCGCCAAACGTTCTGGGGAGCGAAAGCACCAGACAGCTGGTTTAATGAGACGTCTCCATTCTTTGATATCGAAACAGGAGAAATCGTAAAAACAGAACCAGCGAAGCTTGCACAAAAGAAACCTGAATTTATTCTTTAAGTCATATGAATAGCCAGTGTTGATTTTGCTTCTTTGTTGATTAGAGCGGAAGGCGCGCGACTCATACGAGAAAAGTGTGTCCAAGGGAGACCTCGCAGGCGATAGCGGCGAGGAGGCTCCCGGGCTGCTGATCAACAGGGCGTTTAACAAAGCCATTATTTAAAATAGCCTAACAGGAGGAAGTTAAGATGGATGATCGTTTATTTCGAAACGCAATGGGGAAATTCGCAACAGGCGTGACAGTGATTACGACCGAGGTGGACGGGGAAGCGCATGGCATGACGGCAAACGCCTTCATGTCCGTGTCCCTTGATCCGAAGCTTGTCGTCATCTCTATTGGTGAAAAAGCAAAAATGCTTGAGAAAATCAATCAATCTGGCACATTTGCTGTGAATATTTTAGCGGCAGAGCAGCAGGAAGTATCGATGCTGTTCGCGGGACAAATCAAAGAAAAGCGCGAGACGGAATTTGACCGCATTCAAGATGTACCTGTCATTAAAGATGCTCTTGCTAACATTGTTTGTAAAGTATACTCCAAGCAAGCAGCTGGGGATCATACATTATTTATCGGGGAAGTGCAGGACATTGTTCTTCGTGAAGGAGCACCGCTTACGTTCTTCGCAGGGAAATATGGCGAGATCACAGAACGACAGCCTGTTTAAATGAAATAAGGCGATGTTCATGACTATTGTTGATTAGAGCGGAAGGAGCGAGTCTCCTGGGGAAATCAACAGGGGAGTTTAACAAAGCCTAAAAGAAAAGGGGACGTGTAACTGATGGAAACAATTTACCTTGAACATCCACATACTATCTCAGCAACAGTTAAATCAGCTCCGTGTGTGCTGGCTCTCGGGTTTTTTGATGGGGTTCACGTTGGACACAGAGGAATTCTCCAAGCGGCAAAAGAAATGGCGGAACAAAAAGGATATAAGTTCAGCGTGATGACCTTTTACCCTCATCCGAAAGATATTATTTTTCCGGATCAGGAACCGATGACGTATTTAACGCCGCTGCCAGTGAAAGAAGAACGTTTTCAGGAGCTGGGTGTGGATCAATTGTTCATTGTAAAGTTTACGCCTGATTTTGCACGACTTTCCCCTGAAGAGTTTATTCAGCACTATATACTCGAGCTGCAATGTAAGCATGTAGTAGCCGGATTTGATTATCATTACGGCTACAAAGGAAAAGGGAATATGCAGACACTTACCGAAGCAGGGCGAGGCAAGTTCGATGTTACAACGATTCGAAAAATTGAACAGCATGAACAAAAAATCAGCTCTACAGCGATCCGTGAACGGCTGGCTGCGGGAAAAGTAGAAGAGGTTCCTAGTTTGCTTGGCCACTCTTATGAAGTGAGGGGAAACGTAAAACAACATTCTTTGTTTTATCGAAACCATCAATTTATCAAAGTTGATATAAGCAAAGAGTACCGTCTGCCAAAGCTCGGTGTATATCGTGTAGAAGTCGATGCAGGAGACCGGCTGTACAAGGGCGTTTGTCATCAGATGACTGTAGCTGATGCACAGCCGTCACTGCTTGTTCAAGTGAAAGATTGCTTTGCAGATATGCACGGTAAAGAACTGAAAATAAAGTGGCTGGAATATATGTTTAGTAAGCAAAGGGAAACAGCTGGAATGAATGACTACATTCAAAGGGATGAAATGGTGATATAATCATTCATTCCAATATTAGGAAGAAACAAGGGAGCTATAAAAAATGTCTCCCTTTTTATTTGGTGGAACATTTGTCATAAGATGTTAGTCATCGTTAATGAAAAAAGGAGTGAAGTGATTTGTTAAGGGCACAAGTGAAATTTCGCGGGATACCGCAGCTAGATGAAGTGAACGTGCGATTGGCGGAAGGTATGGCAGAGCACAACGGCCAATCCTATAAATTAGATGAGCTCGCTGTTGACGCGCCAGTATCGGGAACGATCTACGGAACATTGTTAAACTACAAAGGAGCTTTGGAAGCGTTAGGGGAGTCAGTCAACGAAGCCCCTTACAAGGCAGCACCCAAAGCGCCGATCCTTTATATTAAACCAGTGAATACGATTAGCAGCCATGGTCAGCCGATTCCGCTGCCGGAAGGAGTGTCAGAGCTGGAGATCGGGGCCGCGCTTGGTGTTGTGATTGGACGGACAGCGACGCGGGTGAGTGAAAAGGAGGCGCTGGATTATG